>DATEPX010000160.1:0-23381 GCA_035272945.1 Terriglobales bacterium | reverse complement strand
CCAGTCTTCTTCGCTGAGCTCGGTAAGGCTCGCCCGGCGCATAATGCCGGCATTATTAAAGAGAATGTGGATGACGCCGAATTCTCCAAGGACGCGATCCACGACGCGCTTGCAGTCAGCCGCCCGGGTTACGTCGGCTTTCTCGAAGACCGCCTTCTCACCCTGACCAGCAATTTCCTGAACAACCGCCTTTCCAGCGGTTTCGTTCAAGTCGGCGATGGTGACCTCTGCGCCTGCGCGGGCGAAGAGAAGGGCAGTGGCCCGTCCGATCCCCGATGCTCCTCCGGTGATAAGAGCGACTTTCGTGCGCAATGATCCCGTCATAAGTCAGGCGGTAATGCTGGCGCTGCTTGAAATGAGGTTGGGATTGCGGCAACCCGAAACTGGAAACTGGAAACTCTTCTTATCTGCTCGCAAGCCCACCTGCAGTTTCCGCTCCGTCAATCGTATACACATGCCCAGTGATATAGGCCGCGTCGTCGGAAGCGAGAAAAGCAAACAACGCCGCAACTTCTTCCGGCTCGGCATGGCGGCGCAGCGGAATCTTCCGATTCACTTCCTCCAGCATCTGATCGGTGTATTCGGCGCGCTGCATCGGGGTCAGCACGTAGCCTGGCGCCACGGCGCACACCCGAACCTTAGGCGCAAGCTCCAGCGCCATCGACCGCGTCAGCTCGATAACCCCCGCCTTAGTCGCGTTGTAGTCGGCATAGAGGGGATATCCCATGATCCCGTTGGTAGAAGCCGTTTGCAGAATCACACCTCCGTCATGCCGCACCATGTGTCGTGCAGCAGTTTGCGCGACGTAGAACACGCCCGTTAGGTTTACCGCAATGACTTTGTCCCATTCTTCAGCGGTGATATCAAGGAAGGAATGGCGGATGCTGACACCGGCATTGTTGATGACCACATCCAGCCCACCCATGATCCTGGCAGCGTCCTCCACTGCCGCGCGGACCTGCATCAGGTCCGACACATCGGCGTCAACGCTTCCAGCTAAGTCCGGCAACTCCTGCTGAATCCGCTCCCGCCCTTGAGCGTCCCGGTCGAGTACGCAGACAGCCGATCCTTCTTGCAGAAATCGGGCCGCTGTCGCCGCCCCGATTCCGCTGGCCCCGCCCGTAATCAGGACACGTTTTCCCTGTAAGCCGTGCATGGACTCCCTGCAGATTTCAGCGAATCAGGATAAATGTTGTGAGGGACGGACGCCAACTCTCGACAGAGGCACCAGAGGCACCCCTAATAAGAGCAGAATGCTCCGCCCACTAAGCCGGTCTCAGGAAAACTGATTTTTGCAGGCTCCATTCGTCCTGCCAGTTCCTTCGGATGCCAGCCAGATTCTGTGAAGTACAGTGGCGTGGGGCTTTAGCTTTAGCCCTGCATTGTCAGGCCGTTCGTTGCAAGAGGCTCTAGCCATTGCGGTACGTCTGTGGGAAAACGTAGGCAAAATCGCGACGAGGACTGGTTACAGGTCCCTCAGCGGCAAAAAAAGCCGCTTTATTACAGGCTGACGTTATGCAGGGCCAAGGCCCTGCTCTACCCTCCAGAACTCAATCCGTCGAGGACTCATAACAGGACTTGCACTTCTAGACCGGCATTCTGCCGCGAAATAACCAGATCAGGTCGATGATGAGGATGATCACTACCATCAACTCCAGAATAAACGCACGTCCTTGATGAAACTGCTCCACCATGAAGCGATAGAGTTCTTCGGCCGTCCGGAGTTTTTCATTCACCAGGTCCTTGTAATCCGGTACGCCAACTTTACTGGCTGCGAGACGGTAGAGGCGTGCGGAGAACATGTCACTCAGGAATTTGATGGCGTTATCCACGCGCTCGGTCAACTCCATAACGTCGAGCAGGACGGTATGCAAACGGGTTGCCGCTCGCGCCAGGCGCCAGCGCCCTAGCGTGCCGGTGCCCTTTTCCAGGAAGTCATAGACGCCCGCCAGCTCGCGGGTCAAGAGCTCATCGTAGTGGCGAAATTCGAGCAGTTGCGAGTTGGCGTACTCCAACAGCTGAATGGCGGTTTCAGCCCCAGCGGGCGTGTCATAAACAAACGTTCCATTCCATCCGATGACTGCCAGGTCATTGGGATAGTAAGAAATGCGAGACTGCAGAATCTCCTTCCGCTCGCCCTCCGATAATGGAACTGTCTCGCCACGAACAATCTGCGCCACCTCCGCCCCGTGCCGCTCAAGCAACTCAGCCGCCGTGGGCGAGCCCACTGTCTCGCGCACATGAAAGATGCAGTAGTCTTCGCTGAGCCAGTCCTTGTAAGGCTTCACCATCGCGGGCGCCGCACTTTCCAGCTTTACCCGAGCAATGCGGGCGGCGAAAGGTTCAAAATCCGCGTTCCAGACCCAGCGGCTGGCCAACTGCACCAGCTTGCCCCAGTCCCCCGAGAAGGGCAGCTCGAAAATCAGACTGACGACGCCGTAGTCGTAATACTTGATCTGTCCTTCCAGGCGTTCGCCGGTCTCCAGGACCACCGACTCAATCCGCTCCAAAACGGGAGGCCGCTGGTAGCGAACATATCCGGGCGCGGGATGCTTGAAGCTGGGCTCCATCGTTCTGGCGCCGATAATCTCGCGCAGCTGGTCCAGCCGGATTTCTTCGCAAACGTCAAACTGCATGAGCACCCGCAAACAACCATGGAGCGAGGGTTCCGCGACCGGTTCCTTGCGGATCTGAGCGGAAACGTCAATCACGACAAGAGGGGTTGCGCCTTCACGTTCCATAGGTACCCCAAAAGAGCAGGAAAGAGGGCGTGCAGAGGAGCCTGCGACCTGCTGACGAACCTATCCATTTTCCCAGATTGGGGGCGGTCTGGCGAGATAGTACACAAGCTATTGATTTTAAAGAGAAATACTAGGATCGTCGGCGACCCAATACCCAGAAAAGGGTTCCGGCAGCCGCTATTGCTGCCAGTCCTAGACCCGTCCGCTTCATCGAGAGCTCCGCCGCCGCCTGCCTTCGATGGACCATGTCCTGCTCCGGATACGGCCCAGGAATTCCCTTTGGACCTTCTTCGAGCGCCATCTGAATGACTTCTGCCAGATGGAAGGCATGCCGGGCGGTGCCGTGTGCAATCTGCTCGCGGCAGCTGAAACCGTTGGCAATGATGAGTGAGTCCAGTGGTGCCCTGCGGACAGCGGGCAGTAGCTCCAATTCGCCGACTGCCATAGACACTGCGTACTTGTCTTGCTCAAACCCAAACGACCCAGCCATGCCGCAGCAGCCGGGAGCCGGAGTCTGGAAGCTGATGCCCATCTTGTGCAGCACTGCCTCCTCGTCGGTCATCTTCATGATCGATTTGTGATGACAGTGTCCATGCACGATGGCTTTGCGCTCCAGCTTTGGCAACTCGAACTCAGGCGCGCATTTCTCCAGGAATTCGCTGAGCAGAAACGTCTGCTGGGCCAGATGACGCGCCCGCTCATCCTTGGGGAAGAGGTTCTTCAGTTCATCCCGAAACACTGCCGCACAGCTGGGTTCTAACCCGACTACCGGCACACCGGCAGCGATATAGGGTGCCAGCGTGTCCAGCGCTTCGAGGAGCAGACCCTTGGCACGACCCAACATCCCGAAGTCGTAGAGCGGACGCCCGCAGCAAAGATTGCCTGGTGGAACCATGACTTCAAACCCAGCAGCTTCCAGGACATCAACGGCAGCGATCGCGGTACTTGGTAGAAAATAATTGTTAAAGGTGTCGGCCCAGAGGATGACGGGTGGCCCATTCTTGTTCGCCGTTCTATGCCCCCGAAACCAGCTTCTAAATGGTTGCGGGGCGAACGCCGGAATGCGTCGTTCCAGAGGAACGCCCGCCACCATCTTGGCAATGTCGCGCAAGAACGGCAGCTGAGTAGTGAAATTGGCCAACCCGGGAGCAAAGGAGGCCAGCCCTGCCCACAGATCAATATTCCCAAACGCGTAAGCACTGAGCGGACGAGGTCGCCCCTCGTAGTAATGCGAGAGAAACTCTGCCTTATAAGTTGCTACATCGACGCCGACCGGGCAATCGCTCTTGCATCCTTTGCAAGCGAGGCAGAGGTCCAATGAGCGCTTGACGTTCTCATCCTGCCAGCCTCCAGTGATCACCTCGCCTTTGGTCATTTCCCAGAGCAGGTGGGCCCGGCCGCGGGTGGAATGCTCTTCTTCACGTGTGACCCGGAAGCTTGGGCACATGACGCCGCCTTCGTAGTGGCGGCACTTGCCCACGCCCACGCAGCGTAACGTCGCGCGCGCCAGGCTGCCGTGATCGTCGGGATAGTGAAAGTGCGTCTCCGGCTCCCAAGGGTGATAATCGGCTCCCAAACGCAGGTTTTCGTCTAGGCGGTAAGGCTGAATTACCTTGCCGGGATTCATCTTCCAGTCTGGATCCCAAATAGCTTTGAACTGTCGGAATGCTTCCATCAGTTCGGGACCAAACATTTTGGGGAGCAGCTCAGCACGCGACTGGCCGTCGCCGTGTTCGCCCGAGAGCGATCCTCCATAGCTGACCACCATGTCGGCAGCCTCTTCCATGAAAGACCGGAATTTGCGAATGCCCGCTTCGCTCTCCAGGTCGAAGCTGATGCGGGTGTGAATGCAAGCATGCCCAAAGTGACCGTAGAGAACGCCGCTGTACGTGTAGGCGTTCATCAGCTTGTGCAAGTCGCGCAAGTAGGCGCCCAATTTTTCGGGAGGAACTGCGGAATCCTCCCAGCCTTCCCAGGTAAGCGGCTCGCCCGGGACATGCGAAATTGCGCCCAGGCTCGACTCCCGCACCTCCCACACCTTCTTTGCCTGATACTTGTCGGTGTAGAGGCGAACGGCTGGCGGTTTCGGGCTCTTATTGAGCGCGTCTACCATCTTGCGCGCTCGATCATCGGCCTCTTTCTGAGTGGCGCCGCCGAACTCGACGAACAGCCAGCCCTTCCCCTGGGGGAGAAGCGACAGCCCTTCTGGATTAAGGTTCTTGCGCCGGGTAAATTCCACGAGGAATTCGTCGACGCCTTCCAGGCCGATCGGGCCGTAGGACATGATCTCGGGCACCTTGTCGCCGCAAGTGAAGATGTCGGGGTAGGCCACAACCGCAAGCGTCCGCGCGGGGGGACTGTCCACCAACCGGCACGTCGCTTCCAGCACGGTTACGCAGGTTCCCTCCGATCCCACCAGAGCGCGCGCTACATGAAAGCCGTTTTCCGGAAGCAGATAGTTGAGGTTGTACCCGGAAACTCGTCGCGGGATGTTGGGGAAGCGCTGCCGGACTTGCTGTCCATGTGCGGCAGCCAAAGCGACCAGCCGGGAATAAATTTCGCCGCGGCGGCCCGGTTCAAGGACGATCTTCTCCAGCTCATCGCTGCTGGTTGCGCCCACTTTCATGCGCAAGCCGTCATAGGTCAGGATGTCGAGCGCCTCGATGTTGTCGTCCGTCTTGCCCGCCATCACCGAATGCACGCCGCATGAGTTGTTGCCAATCATCCCGCCCAAGGTGCAACGGTCGTGGGTGGCGGGATCGGGCCCGAAGGTGAGGCGATGCTTTTCCGCAGCATTGCGGAGGTGATCGAGGATCACACCCGGCTGAACGCGCGCAATCCGCCTCTCCGGATCAAGCTCGAGGATTTTTGCCATGTACTTGGAGAAGTCGATGACAACGGCAACGTTACAGCACTGGCCGGCCAGCGATGTTCCGCCTCCACGGCACAGAAGAGGCGCGGCAAACTCGCGCGCAAGCGACACGGTTGCCAGCACATCTTCCACATCGCGGGGGAGAACTACGCCAATCGGGACTTGGCGGTAATTGGAGCCGTCGGTGGCGTACATGGCGCGGCTTCCGTCGTCGAAGCGTACTTCTCCGCGGATATGTCTGCGCAAGGCCGCAGCTAGACCAGTGGCATCGACCGTCGAGAGCTTGGCAGGGCGGGCGGATTCGGTCACAGTGTGGTGCATGCAGGCCGGAAAACGATAACCGGCGGAGTATAGCGCAATCGTGATGAGAGATGCTGTGCCGCGGATGGCGTGTCCCCGCTTTCCTTAGGCGGGGTTTCTGGAATTGTTGATTTTTGATCGCTGATTGCTGATTGCTGATTTAAGGCTCGGAGCGGCCGCGCGGCCCCCTCTCCCTCCTCCCTGCAGGATCCTCGATTCAAAGATTTGCGAAGACTAACCGGCCGCTTGGGCTCGACAGAGAAAGAGCGTCTGCAGCCCAGGTTAACGCTTAAAAGCGGGGCGCGAACCTGGGGCACCGAGCTAGTTGGCAACGACGCCGGCACGATACTCTCCGCTTACGTCAAGTCGGCTACACTATGCGAGTTTCAGCGGCTTCGGCCACGGAGTGCCGGGCGGAGGAGGAACGTGATGAAGACTCATAGAGTGACCGGCGGTGGTGGGGTCCAGCTCCACGCCGTAGAAACGGGAAACCCACGGGGTCGCCCGATCCTCTTCATCCACGGCGCCTGGCAGTGTGGGCTCCAGTGGAATCTTCAGATGAACTCGAGCCTGGCGGATATGCATCGGTTAGTCGCGTTGGATATGCGAGGTCATGGTCTCTCGGACAAGCCGCACGACGCCTACAATGACTCGAAGTTGTGGGCGGACGATGTCAACGCAGTCATCCAAACGCTTAACCTGGATCATCCAGTGCTCTCCGGATGGTCGTACGGTCCGCTGGTCTTCCTCGACTACATTCGGCACTACGGCGAGGACCAACTAGGCGGCCTCCAATTCGTCGGTGCGGTCACGAAGCTGGGCAGTGAGGAGGCGATGTCGGTTCTCACTCCTGAGTTTCTCGGCGTCGTCCCGCAATTCCTCTCCAGCGACGCAGAAACCAGTGTCCGCGGCCTGGAGGGTTTGCTGCGGCTGTGTTTCGCCCGGAAGCCCTCGCCCTCCGAACGCTTTCTTATGCTGGGATACAATGTCTCAGTCCCGCCGTATGTCCGTCAGGGGCTGTTCTCGCGGTCCTTCGATAACGACGACCTCCTGCCGAAAATCCGCAAACCGGTGCTGATTACACATGGCGATGCTGATGCGATTGTCAAACCCGCCATCGTCGATCAACACAAGGCGGCGATGCCTCATGCACAGATTCAGTTAACGGCCACGGGGCACGGAGTGTTCTGGGACGACGCGGCAGGCTTCAATGAGCGCCTGCGCGTGTTTTGCGAAAGTCTGTGAGCAATGACCGTCATCACTCCGCAGCGCTGGAGCCTGGTGCCTCGTGCCCCAGGTTCGCGTCCGTACGTTGGACGCTGACCTGGGTTGAGAGACACTCAGCCCCGCCCAAGCCGAGCTGGGACGGGCCGCCCTCGAGAGTAGAAAAATGCTTTCGATTGGGCTACCCGCCTGGGGTACCGAGCCGGTGACAAGCTCACTATGCCCATGGACGGCTGACATAATCCGTCATGCTCAACGCCAGCAGAATGAATAGCCAAAACAAACCGGCAATGATGACCACCACCGTCATCTTCTGATTAATGTATTTGACTCCCATGAAAAACAGAGCAACCAGCAGCATCTTGCAAGTGGCAACGGCGAGGGCAACGACGATGTTGAAGGGGCCCAATTCGATCCAGGAAACCGCGGCAGTGATTGTAGTCAGGCACATCAGGGCCGCCCAGACGCCGATGTAAAGTTTCGCAGACGCGATATGTTCGGACATGCTGTCTTATCCTGAAATATGTTTGTGACTGATCAGGTAGAGCAACGGGTACAAATAAATCCAGACGATATCCACGAAGTGCCAGTAGAGCCCGACGGTCTCCACCGGTGTGTAATACTCGGCGCTATATCGTCCCTTCCAGGCTTGGTAGACAATGAACGCGACCAGACCAAGGCCAATCACCATGTGCAGCGCGTGAAAGCCGGTCATGGCCCAGTAAAAGGAAAAGAACAATGCAACCAGGTTCCCGTCAGCTCCGGGCCATGCCCAGTTCAACCCGGGAAACTGGTGCTCAGTCCAGTGCCCGTGGTATTCGATGCCCTTGATCCCCAGGAATCCCAACCCGAACAGAATGGTGATGAGCAGAAAGATCACGACCGCTTTGCGCTGCCCAAGTTGGGCCCCGCGCACGCCCAGTGCCATGGTCAAACTGCTGCACAGCAGGACGATGGTATTGATCGTCCCCCACCAGAAATCCATCTTCTGGCTGCCTGCCACCCACGCGCTGTAGTACAGGTGCCGGTAGACCATGTAACCGCAAAACATGCCGCCGAAGAACATGATCTCGGTGATCAGGAACACCCACATTCCCATCACAGAGGCTTCAATCTGCTGCTCCATACTGGAAAAGTGGTGTTGCAGCCCCGGGCTGTGGGTCGCGATCGCTGGAGCTCTATCGCTCAACCGGAACCTCCTTCAGTTCGTCATAGTTATAAGCTTCCCAAGTGACCATCGGAGTCTCGTCGAAATTGAACGTGGGCGGCGGTGAAGGCGTCATCCATTCCAGCCCTGCGGCATTCCACGGGTTCTCGTCGGCGATCTTGCCGTAACGCATGGACCAAAGCAGGTAGACCATCGGCAGCAAATAGCCGACCGCCAAAATCGTCGCCCCTGCCGTCGACAGCACATTCAAAACCTGGAACTCCGGTGAGTACTGCCAGTACCGGCGCGGCATACCCAGGTAGCCGAGGACAAACTGCGGAAAGAAAGTCAGGTTGAAACCGATGAAGATGATCAGGGCCGCCAATTTCCCCCAACCCTCGGGATACATGCGGCCGGAAATCTTGGGCCACCAGAAGTGAATCCCCCCTAGATAGGCAATCACCATCCCACCCACCATGATGTAGTGGAAATGTGCCACCACGAAGTAGGTGTCCGTGACGTGTACATCAATTCCAAGCGCCGCCACAAACAAGCCTGTGAGTCCCCCCATAGTGAACAGGCCGATGAAACCGAACGCGTACAACATCGGTGTGGCATAGGAAATCGATCCCTTGTACATGGTGGAAGTCCAGTTGAACACCTTGATAGCAGATGGCACCGCAACGAAATAACTGAGCAGCGAAAACACCAGTGCAGCATACAAGGACATACCGGCTACGAACATGTGATGGGCCCACACCAGGAATCCCAGCACCGCAATACCAATCAGCGCCAGCGCCATAAACTTGTAGCCAAAAATGCGCTTTCGCGTGAAGCAGGTCACGATCTCGCTGACCACGCCCATGCCGGGCAGGATCATGATGTACACGGCGGGATGGGAATAGAACCAGAAGAGGTGTTGGAAAAGTAGCGGGTCCCCACCGCGTTGCGGATCGAAGATTGCAAGACTAAAAATCCGCTCCAGCGCCACCAGCATGAGAGAGATCGCCAGCACAGGCGTCCCTAGCACCTGGATAATGGCCGTGGCGTAATTAGCCCACACAAACAACGGCAAGCGTGACCAAGTCATCCCTGGGGCCCGCATCTGGTGAATGGTCACAATGAAGTTGAGTCCCGTGAGGATGGACGAGAATCCGGCGACAAAGATCGCCAAAGCTGCGGTTACGACATGGGTATTCGAAAACTGCGTGCTCAGTGGGGTATAGAAGGTCCACCCGGTGTCGACTCCGCCGGTTAGGATTGTGTACATCATCAGCACGCCGCCGATGACGAGCAGATACCAGCTCAGCAGGTTTATCCGCGGAAACGCAAGGTCCTTCGCCCCAATCATCATGGGAATCAGAAAATTCCCCAGGACCGCAGGAACTGCCGGGATCAGGAAAAAGAAGACCATCACCTGCCCATGCATGGTGAACAGCTTGTTGTAGGTATCCGCCTGTACTAGATCCCCGGCCGGGGTTAGCAGTTCCAGCCGGATCAGCAACGCGAAGAAACCCCCGATGAAGAAGAAAAACGTGATCGTTATCAGATAGAGCAGGGCGATGCGCTTGTGGTCGGTAGTGAGGAGCCATGACTTGATCCCATACCCCTTATTCAGATAATTCTCGCGTTCGGCGGTCGGTATAGTAGCGCTCGCCATGCTCATTTCACCTGTTGGTCTCGGGCGGTTGGCCAGTCGGCGGTTTCAGATTCGGAGTTCCAGCAGCCCCGGTTGGCGGCGGATTCAGCGACTTGATGTAGGCAACCAGGGCGTTGAGTTGCTCTTCGCTGACTAGGCCCTGGAACACCGGCATGATGGGCTTGAAACCCGATACCACCTTCGCCGAGGGGTTGAGAATCGACTCCCGAATGTAATTCTCATCCGCTGTGACCGTTCGCCCATCCTCCAAAAGAACCGTCTTCCCGAATACGCCAACAAGATTTGGCCCTCGGCCTTGCGTGTCGAAACGGTGGCAGGTCGAACAACCGAGTGACTGGAAAATCCCCTGTCCGGTGTTGGCCAGTGAGCCCGCAGCCGCGCCACCACTCAACCATGTCTGGTACTGCGCCGGCTCCATTACCACCACGTCGCCGATCATGCCGGAATGCATGGTTCCGCAGTACTCCGCGCAAAAAAGGTGGTAAGTCCCCGGCTTGGTCGCATGGAACCAGGCCACCGTATAGCGTCCGGGAAGCACATCCTGCTTGATGCGGAATGCTGGCACGTAAAAACTGTGAATCACGTCCTGCGATGTCATGATCATCCGCACGTCACGCCCCGCCGGCACGTGCAGTTCATTGATCTCGCGGTGACCCTCGATGTGTTGGAATTTCCACATCCACTGCTTGGCGACGGTATAGACCTCCGTAGACCCCTGCGGCGGCGTGCGCTCCTTGAAATAAATGACCGCGCCCCAAAGAAAAATGCAGAGGAAAAGACCTAGAGGAATGAATGTCCAGGTGAATTCAAGAGCATTAGAACCTTCAATCTGTTCAGCGTGGTGGCCCTTGCGCCGGCGATACCGAATGGCGAAAACCGTGATCATGGTGAAGATCGCCAGTGCCATCGACCCACACAGGATCAACAGGAATATGTACAGGGCGTCCACATTCCCGGCCATCGTCGAGGCCCTTTCCGGCCAAAGTGGAAGGCTCTCAAACATGGTGATTCAGTCCGTTCTGTTCCCTCGGGTGAGCGTCGCGCCAAAACATCAGAACCATGAAAGCGCCCAACAATAAAATCGTCGCTAGGCCCGCAAGTCGCAGGACGCGAAAGATAATGAGGTTGTATTTGCCGAGGCTCGGATCGTAGTGATAGCAGTACAGCAGGATTTGATCGACCACGTTGCCAATCTTGTTTTGCGACGCCTGCACCAGTGCCAGCCGCAGATCGTTCGGAGCAAACTCCATCCCGTAGTAGTACTGCGCAATTTTCCCCTGTGGGGTCAGCACCATGATCGCGGTGGAGTGCGCAAACTGTCCGGTTTTCGGATCGTACTGGTACTGAAATCCGGCGGCCTGGGTCAGCGCGTGAATCGACGGCTGTGGCCCGGTTAAGAAGTGCCAGCCGCCTTGCGCGCCCGCGCGTCGGTAGCGCTTGAGGTAGATGGCCTTGGTTTCAGTTGCGTCCTGCGGCGTTTCCCGCGCGTCGAAGCTGACCGTCAAAACCTCGAAATCTCTGCCCACATCGAATTTCATCGACCTGAGCGCGCTGGTGAGTCCCGCCAGGACTTCGCTGCACAGCATCGGACACTTGTAATAAGCCAAATCCAAAATGATGGGTTTGGTGCCGAAATAATCGCCCAGGCGAACCGGTTTTCCAGTTTCATCACGGAAACTGAGGCCCGGCGGGATCTGCTCGTTTAGGCGCTGCTCGATGCCTACATTCTTCAACCCCGGCGGACGCTGGCTCGCGGGAGGAGACAGAATGCCGCGAGTCATACCTTGTCCCCACGCCGATGCCGCGCAGGCGGCAATACACAACACTGCCTTCCATCGCATGGATTTCCTTGTACTGCTCACGGCCATCCTTCCCGGTTCGCCATCCTGATCTAACTGGTTACTGCTTTGGGGCCGGAGCCTGTCCGGCTGGTTTTGCCTTTTTTGCAGCAGGGCTCCTCTGACGCTGCTGTGCTGCGCTCCCCGCTGTCATGTTCTCGGGCGTACTAGGCAGTCCGCGTTGGGCGATTATTTTCATCGCCCGGTCGATCGGAATATGGGCAATGCCGGCCTGCTGGTCCACCCAACCGTAACTGTTCAGCGTTTCCTCTTCCTTCATCCGCAGCTGGTAGAGTTGCCCGCGTTCGTTGGTCTCCAAGCGCGGCAACGGAAACTTGCTGGCATCTTCCGGCGTAGCCTTGCTGGTATCGACACTCGGAGTGCTCACCAGGGGGTTCTGTGGCGGCTCGTGCGTTCTCTCGTAGCGGTCCAAATACTTGTACATGCCAAGCACGATGATGTGCAGTAATAGCCCGATAATCGCCAGTCCAGCCAGGAAACCCACGATGCTCCCGGCACTCAGGTCTTCCCGCTCGTACTCGATTTCATCGGGCCTGAGTTGATCGCTAGTCATGAGCCGGCTCCAAAAGCGACCTGGTTTGCGGATCATAGAGCGGCAGCAGCGGCCGCGCCTTCAGGTTGTAAAAGAAGTACGCCAGCCAGAACCCGCCCATGGCTAAAGGGATCACGATATCAAGCCAGTGCACGAACAACTGCTTGTGGTTACTCGGTTCGATGAACCAGAACAAATCCGCAAACCGCATTACGATGACCAGGATTCCAACCCAAACCAGCCTGTGCACCTGCCGCTTGCGTTCCCGCGAAAGCAGCAAGACGAACGGCACCGCAAAATGAAATGCTGCCAGTCCCAAACCTAGATACTGCCACCCTCCAACCCAGCGGCGGATATACCAGCTGATCTCTTCCGGCAGGTTCCCCGCCCAGATAATCAACAATTGCGAGAAAGAGAAGTAAGCCCACAACATGATGAAGGTCAGCATCAGGTTGCCGTGGTCCTGGACCTCGTCGGGCTTGAGCAACTCCGCCATGGGCTTGTAACGTGACAGGATCGCCTCCACAGCCACCACGAAGCAGAAGGCCGACAGCACCTGTCCGGCTACAAAGATCAGGGGATAGATCGTCGAGATCCAGCGGGCATCCAGTGACATGACCCAGTCGATGGCGCCGAATGAAATGGCGAATGTGTACAGAATCAATCCCGGGGCGCTCAGTCTCTTATAAAGCGGACTGAAATCGCGCACTGGCGGATGATCCTGTTGCGCCGACCAGCGGCTCAGCAGGTAAATCAACCCACCCCAGATCACCAGGTAGATAATCGAGCGCAAAACAAAACCGGTCGGATTCAGAAAGTCGCGGGTAATCTCCTGCAGATGTTTGTCGGCGGCCACCTTCCCGGGCTCGGCCCATTTGTACAAGTGATGAACTCCGACTGCCAACGGAATGAACAGCAGCAGCATCAGCGGCAGAGTCTTCATCCCCGCTTCCAGGATGCGGCGAATCACCAGGCCCCATTTCCCACCCGTCATGTACTGCAACATGAGTATCGCCATGCACCCCAGCGTCAGTCCCAGCCAGGCCATGTACCCGAGAAGATAGGAATGCATGAACTGCTCAGAGGGCGAGATGAAAATACCGATGACTGACAGCACAGCAAACACCACACCGATGACCAGCGACCGCTGCTGGATAGTCTGGGCAACGGGAGGCGCCAATAGGTCCATGTTGTTCACGCGCGCCGGGCTCATTTTCGTTCCTCCGGCTGTGAACTGGATGGTCGAGCCGGCTCCGGCAAGGTGGCGCCCGAACCGGGATCGCCGCGAAACTTCGGCACTGGCGAGGGCACGGGTTGGTCCGCAGGTATATCGGCAGCACTTGCGTTTTGGCTCAACTGCAGCGCCCGGATGTAAGCCACAATCGCCCAGCGGTCGTTAGGAGCAATCTGGGCAGCGTAGTCGGGCATGATTCCAAATCCGTGGGTCATGATGTCGAAGAAATATCCCAGCGGAGCCTTGCGCAAGCGTTCGATGTGAAACGACGGCGGCTTCCGGGCAAATCCGCGCGTGGGCACAATTCCATTACCGTCCCCCAGCCGGGAATGACACGGTGCACAATAGATGTCGAACCGTTCGCGCCCCCGCTCCATCACTTGTTCGGTCACGGGAAACGGCATGTAATCCCCCGGGGTATTCGTGCCCGGAATCATTCCGCTGTCGAGATAGCTGTCTGCCCGCAGCTCTCCATGAGCTACTGTGCCTTCAACTGGAGCCCTCGCTGATCTCATGTCCGCGTAGAAATCGCTCTTCGCCAGCGGCTTGAATCGCGGCTGGTTGTGCATATCCTGGCGGCATCCCGCCAATAGCAACAGAGCCGTCGCCAGCGGCGCAATTTTGCGGAGGCCAGTCATATTAGCTGGGAACCTCCGAAATCGAGCGTGGCGCCAGGCTTTCCAGAAAGCGCCGGGTCGCTGTCGCGTCGTACTTGGCATCGGAAGAAAAGATGATCAGAAAAAATCGGTCTTTGGTGGCAAATGCAAAGCGCGGCACGTTAAACACTGGGTGATACGGCATGGGCAATCCATTCAGCGCCAACATTCCGAACACGGCTGCCAATCCGGCGAAAAGGATGGTCATCTCAAACGTGACCACGATGAACGCAGGCCACGAGTTAAAGGGCCGTCCGCCGACGTTGATCGGATAATTGATGACGTGAATCCAGTACTGCATCAGGTACCCGCTGACACATCCCAGAATGCCCCCGACCAGCACCACCAGCGGCACGCCACTCCTGTGAAACCCAATCGCTTCCGCAAGTTCTTCGATGGGGAACGGACTGTAGGCGTCGATCTTGCGATAGCCCTCCTGGTAGGTGCGGTGCGCCGCCTTCACCAGCTCGGCCGGCGAATCGAATTCGGCCATCAGCCCGTAGATAGGTACCTTCTTCACTCGGCCTTGACCTCCTTGGCCTCGGGCAACAACGTCCGCATTTCAAAGATGGAGATCATCGGCAGGATTCGGATGAACAGCAGGAACGCTGCCATGAAGAATCCGATCGTGCCAACGAATGTCATCCAGTCCCACTTGGTCGGGTAGTACATGCCCCAGGAAGAAGTCAGGAAGTCACGATGCAGGCTGACCACCACAATAATGAAGCGCTCCAGCCACATCCCGACCAACACGACAAAAGAAACCAGGAACAACAGTCCGGGATTGGTCCGCCATTTCCGGAACCACAGCACTTGCGGAAACCCGAGGTTACACAGCAGAAGAGCGTAATAAAGCGGCGCATAAGGTCCGTGTAGACGGTTCCACAACAGGTAATTGTCGTAATGATTGCCTCCGTACCAGTTCATGAAGGCTTCCATCGCGTAGCCATAGCCCACGATCAAACCTGTCGCCAGCATGACTTTAGCCGAATTCTCCAGGTGCCGCTGCGTGATGAAGTCTTCCAGCCCATAAAATTTTCGGATGGGGATGGCCAGCATCAACACCATGGCGAATCCGGAGTAGATTGCGCCGGCCACGAAGTAAGGTGGAAAGATCGTCGTATGCCAGCCCGGCAAAATCGCAATGGCAAAGTCGAAGCTGACAACCGTGTGCACCGAAAGCACCAGTGGTGTTGCCAAGCCTGCCAGCAGCAGGTAAGCCATCTCATAGCGCTTCCAGTGTCGCGCCGAACCACGCCAGCCCATCGCCAGGATTCCGTAGATGATGGCCGCCCACCTGTTCTCGGCGCGATCGCGCAGCGTCGCCAAATCCGGAATCAAGCCTATGAACCAGAACACCAGCGAGATTGTGAAGTACGTCGAGACCGCGAACACATCCCACACCAATGGGCTCCGGAACTGCGGCCAGTAATTCATGCTGTTTGGATAAGGGAACAACCAGTAGGCAAGCCACGGCCGGCCGAGATGCAGCACCGGAAACATGCCCGCGCAGGCCACAGCAAACAAGGTCATGGCCTCGGCAAACCGGTTGATGGAGTTGCGCCATTCTTGTCTCAGCAGCAAAAGAATGGCGGAAATGAGGGTGCCTGCGTGCCCAATTCCGATCCACCACACGAAGTTCACGATCGCAAAGCCCCAGCCCACGGGAATGTTTACGCCCCAAATGCCGACCCCTCGGAGGAACAGGTATCCAATTGCATACAGCAGCATCATGGTAAGGAGAAAGCCAATACCGAATCCCACCAGCCAGCCGTTGGACACGGGCCGGGTCAGCACGATGGAACTGATCTTGTCGGTGATGGTGGCGAAGGTATAGCCCGGTTCGATGACCGGCGCCCTGCCGCCTCCGCTCGTCACTTGGGGTGGGTCGTCCATCGTTTAGCTGTGCTCTGCTTTCTCTTCCAGTTCAGGATTGGGGTTGCGAACCTCAGCCAGGTAAGTGGTCCGGGGATGGGTGTTCAAGTCTGCAAGCAGCCCGTAATTTCGCGACGATGCTTTCAGCTTGGCCACCCGGCTGTTGGGATCGTTAATGTTGCCGAAGACAATGGCGTTGGCCGGGCATGATTGCTGGCAAGCCGTCTGCAGTTCGCCATCGGCGATCTTGCGGTCTTCCCGTTCCGCGTCTACCCGGTGCTGCGTGATGCGCTGTACACAATACGTGCACTTCTCCATCACCCCGCGGCTGCGAACCGTCACGTTGGGGTTCCGCATCATCTTGTATTGCGGGGTTTCCCAGTCCTGAAAACGAAGGAAATTGAACCGCCGAACTTTGTAGGGACAGTTATTGGAGCAATATCGTGTCCCGACGCAGCGGTTGTACACCATGTCGTTCAGTCCTTCCGTGCTGTGCACGGTGGCGCCCACTGGACAAACCACTTCGCAAGGAGCGTTCTCGCACTGCATGCAGGGCACTGGCTGGAAAAAAGCTTGGGGAGCATTGCGATCGCCCCGGTAGTAGGTATCCACGCGGAGCCAGTGCATGTGCCGGCCACGGACCGTCTGATCCTTGCCCACCACGGGAACATTGTTCTCCGACTGGCAGGCAACCATGCAGTTGTTGCAGCCCAGGCAAGCGTTCATGTCAATCGCCATGCCCCATGCGTAGGGATTCTGGTCGTAGGCAAAGCCCGGCAGCTGAGGATAGAGGGTGAAATCCGGCTTCGGTTCTTCTTCTTTGGCAAAACTCGGATCCTTTCTGTACTCCTCCAGGGAAGCCTCGCGCACCAGCGGACGGCTTCCAATGGGGGTCTCCATGGTCTGGTAACCCTGGGTGGTTGCGAGCTTGTAGGTGTCGCCAGTTTTACGAATGGAAACGCCAGTCGTGAACCATGGAATCGCACTATTGCGCAGCGCGTACATGTTGAAACCAAAACCGGTGCCAGTTCGACCGGCGCGGCTACGTCCATAGCCGAGGAAAACGCTAACCGAGTTATCCGGATGTCCCGCCTGTACCCACACCGGTGCGGTTAGTTTCTTGCCCTGCAGCTCTAGCTCGACAACGTCCTCTTTCTGTAGCCCAAGCCGGTCGGCCATTGCGGGGCTGATGAGCACTGGGTTATCCCAGGTCATTTTGGTCAGCGGCTTCGGCAATTCCTGGAGCCAGCCGTTGTTGGAGAAGCGTCCATCCCAGATCGAGGGATCGCGGCGGAAGTTGATCTCAATCGCTTTTGCATCAATTTGGCCTGCGACCGGGAAGTCCGCGGCCTTCAGGTCAACCTGTCGGGGTTGATACGCAGAACCTTCGATCCAGCCGTCGTGCAGCGACTTTCGCCAGAACATCTCGAAGTCGGCGCCGGAGTGCTGTTTCTGCCAATACGTTCGCACCAGCTGATATCCGGTCGCTTCCGCCTGCCCCGCCAGCAGCGCCATCAATTCGTAAATGCTTTTTCCAGCATACAGAGGCGCAATCAGCGGCTGAACGATGCTTACCGTTCCGTCATAGGCTCGCGCATCACCCCACGCTTCCAGGTAGTGCGCCTCATTGATGTGCCACTGGCAGAGTTCGGCCGTCTCATTCTGATGAAGCCCGAGATGCATGCGCAGCGGAATCTTGGTGTTCTTGAGCGCGTCGGCAAAATCCAGGTCCGCGGGAGCATCGTAGGCGGGATTGCCGCCCAGGATCAGCAGCATGTCCACTTTCCCGCCGCGCATATCGCCGACCAGATCACGCAAAGACTCGATCTGGTTTATGGGCTTGGCATCGACCGGATCGGTGTAAACCACCGTGCGCCCCACGTTGCCGAGTGCCTGATTGATGGCATGCCCCAGGGCGTGCACCACTGGTGGCTGGTGATCTCCGACGATAACGACCCCAGTCCCGCGGCGCGCTCTGAGGTCGTTGACCACTGCCGCTAGAAACTTCGCCTGTTTGTCATTAGGCGGTACGCCGCCCCCATTGATGCCCAGAGCGGACGCCAGTGCCCGGGCAACTTCTTCGACTTCCACCGCGCGTACTCGAAGCCGGTGATCGGCTTTGACGCCGGTCGAGGTCGGCGTGCTTTCGACGACATACAGCCGGTTCATCTTCCCATCTGGATTCCTGCGTGCCGCATAGTCGCGCGCATAACGCGTGAATCCCGGGAAGCCGGCGTATAAGAAGTCCGCGTCCAGGGAAACGATGACATCGGCATTTTCCAGCCTGTACTGGGTCTCGACCACCTGACCGAAGACCATTTGCGAGCCGGAGAGCACGTTGTCCCGATTCACCGGCTCGTATACATGCCACTTGGCCGCGGGATACAACTCGAGGAACTGCTTCATCTGGTCGGCCAACGTGGGCGAAGACGCCGTCTGGGTCAGCACGCGAATGCCCGCCCCTTGGAGTGTCTTCTGCACATTCAAAGGCCCATGAAACGCCGCCAAAAACGAAGTCCACGAATAGGCATCACCCAGGTAAGTGATGGTTTGCGAGCGGTCGGGATCGTACAGATCCAGCAGTGACGCCTGGGAGAAAACATCGGTCCCGCCGAGACTGACGGGATGCTGATCATTACCTTCAATCTTGGTCGGACGCCCCAGATGACTTTCCACCAGCAGCGGCGTCGCATATCCACCCAGCGAAAAAGCCGTGGCATAAAACAGAGGCCGCCCCGGAACCACTTCCTCTGGCTGCTTTACATAAGGAACGATGGGTTCGAGCGGCTGCTTCGTGCAAGCAGTCATGCCCGCGAGCGCCAGTGATGCACCCATCCATTTCAAAAAGCCGCGCCGCGATACCGGGTCCAGCCATTCCGATGCGCCCTTGGGGAACTCCCGGTGCAACATCTCCTGGAACTCTTCGCTACCCGCCAACTCCTCCAGGCTCCGCCAGTACTCCGGCCCCTTGGTATCGGCAATTTTGGCGAGCACCGTCGCCAGGTCCAGTTTCTTCTTCTTCCCCGGACAAGCTTCTTCGTGGTGCTGCTGCTTGCTCAGTTCTTCCATCTTGTTTGTCATCGACTGCTACGAATGCCGCGCCAGCTCTAGCGATGGCACGTGCTGCAACTAGTGATATCGGCTACCGTGCGCAACTTATATTTCTTGACCAGATACATGCCGAGCGAATCCTGTTGGCTGAAGCTCTTGCCGTCGAACAACACGGGATTGTCGGTCGTGGGCTGCTGATAGCGCATGTTGAACACCTGGTCGCGCGGCCGAAGGTTTTTCTCGGGAGCCCGATGGCATTCTAGGCACCACTCCATCAGTAACGATGCATAGTTGTACATCATGGGCATGCGGTCGACTGGCCCGTGACAAGTGTCGCAGCCTACGCCCTTGTTGATGTGAATGCTGTGATCGAAATAAACAAAATCAGGAAGGTCGTTGACTCGTGTCCAGACCAGAGACTTGTCGGTCCTAAAGCTCTCCCGCACTGGTTCTAGCAAAGAAGCCTTGGTCCAAATCTGCGCGTGGCAGTTTATGCAGGTCTGGGTGGGCGGAATGCCTGCGAAGCGCGAATTCTCAACCGAAGTGTGGCAGTAACGGCAATCAATGCCCAATCCTGCCACGTGGTGCTGATGGCTGAACGGAACCGGCTGCGGCCGCACCACGCCCGCATAGGTCACGTAGGGCGAACGCTGAACTTGCGCCGCGGCCCAGAACAGGAAGGCAACAATAAACACGGCGCCAAAAATCGTGGCCCGCGAAATTATATTTGTACTGCGATGAAAGATCTGCGCCATCGATGAAATCTTTCCAACGAGGCGGGAACGCGGGTTCCCGGTTTCGTGCAGAGCTGGTTACGCCATCACAGATGAGTGTGACGGCGGATACGGAAACTGGTGATTATAACAGGCGGCACACCTGTTGCGGGTCCGTGGCCGATCGCGAAACAAAACTTTCACGTTGGTGAGGGGAGCGGTTGGTTTCTTCCAACGACTTGCTGTGGGGCTGACCTGGGGCCGAGGAAAATTTCTGCCTACCGCAAGTTCATGACCAGCAGCTTGGGCTCGGTCATCTCTTCGATGGCGTACCGCAATCCTTCGCGGCCCAGTCCGGAATCTTTGATGCCCCCATAAGGCATGTGATCGATACGGAAACTGGGGATATCGCCGGCAATGACGCTCCCGACTTCTAATTCTTCGTAAGCATGGAAGAGCAGCTTGGCGTCGCGAGCAAAGATGCCCGCTTGCAAACCGTAAGGAGAGTTGTTGATTTGCCGCACCGCGGCTTCGAACTCATCATAGGGTTCGACGGTCACGACAGGAGCAAAAATTTCCTGGCAATTGACTTTCATATCCGGCCTGGTGCCGCTG
This sequence comes from Terriglobales bacterium, assembly GCA_035272945.1. Lineage (GTDB taxonomy): Bacteria > Acidobacteriota > Terriglobia > Terriglobales > Acidobacteriaceae > Gp1-AA122. The sequence continues at coordinate 2,902 of DATEPX010000160.1, read as the reverse complement.
AGCACGGTGGGGTCGAGCATCTGGCCCTTGCGCTGCCCGCCACAAAGCAATCGCGCGCCGCCACGCACCGCTTCCTGCACCCAGTCTGCCGCGCGCGCAGCATCCGATTCGCGGATCATTGGACCCACATCCGTGGTCTCCTCGAGAGGGTCGCCCATCTTCAAATTCTTCACCCCGGCGAGCAGTGCATCGGTAAATTTCCCGTACGCTGATCGCTCCACCAGGATGCGCTGCACCGAGATGCACGTCTGGCCCGCATAGCCGAAACCGCCGGCCACACAGCGCTCAGCAGCATAGCTGACGTCGGCATCGCTATGCACGATGACTCCTGCGTTGCCACCCAACTCCAGCACCACCTTCTTCTTCCCAGCATTGCGCTTGATAGCCCACCCGACTGGAGCGCTGCCGGTAAAGCTGATGAGCTTGATGCGTTCATCCGTTACCAATAAGCCTGCATCTTCATTGGAGAGCGGCAACACGTTCAGCCCGCCATCCGGCCAGCCCGCCTGTTGCACCGCCTCCGCCAGCAGCAGAGCGCTTAAAGGCGTCTGCGGCGCCGGCTTCAGCACCGTGGAGCAGCCGGCAGCGATGGCGGGAGCCACTTTATGAGCGACAAGATTCAAAGGGAAATTGAATGGAGTGATTCCAGCGATGGGCCCCAGCGGGAAGCGACGCACAATTCCCCACCGCCCCGCCGTAAATTCCTGCCAGTCCAAGGGCAGGAACTCACCATGAATGCGCGTGCTTTCCTCGGCCGCCACATTGAAAGTAAAGATGGCGCGCTCGACTTCGGTCCGCGCCGCTTTGATCGGCTTGCCCGCTTCCTGGGCCAGGGTGCGCGAGAATTCGTCTTTGCGCTCAACCATGGTCTGAGCGACCCGGCGCAATACTCGCTGCCGCTCGAAAGCGGGCAAACGCCGAGTGGTGCCGAATGCCTTCACCGCGGCGGCGATGGCCGCTTCCGCGTGCTGGCGCGTTCCTTGGAACACGTTCGCTATGACACCGTGGTCATAAGGCGTACGAATTTCCATCAGTTCGCCCTGTTCGATCCATTTGCCGTCAACGAAAAACCCACGCGTTGTGACAGGCGTCACGGTCATCTGTGCCATGGAATCAACCCCCGGGCCGAACGGCCAAAGCAAGATTATAGAACTTTGGGCAACAGGTTGCTTAGGTCAACCCGGCTCCTGCTTAAATCGTTAAACGATATACTTTTCCGACTGCATGGCAATCTCCGAAATCTCTGAACAGGTGCGCAGACGTTTGATCTCTCCCGTCGAACTCACCAAGGATTGTCTGCACAAAATTGAGAAACTCAATCCCGGGCTCAACGCATTTATCACAGTAACCGCCGAATCCGCCTTGGCTGAGGCGCGCGCCGCCGAAGCTGAAATTCAAGCCAGCCATTGGCGCGGACCGCTGCATGGCATTCCGATTGCCCTGAAGGACCTGATCGACACGACCGGTGTAAAAACCACGGCCGCGAGTGCCCTATTCAAGGATCGCGTTCCCTCCGAAGACGCCGAGATTGTGCGCCACCTGAAAGCTGCGGGCGCAGTCTTTCTTGGGAAGCATAATCTGCACGAGTTCGCTTACGGCGGCAGTTCGGTCGTGAGTTATTTCGGCGCAGTTCACAATCCCTGGAATGCGCAACACATTGCCGGCGGCTCTTCTGGAGGATCCGCCGCCGCCGTGGCTGCTGGTCTTTGCTACGCCGCCGTTGGTACGGATACAGCTGGCTCGATTCGCGAGCCTGCCGCCATTTGCGGGATTGTCGGTCTGAAGCCCACCTACGGACGCGTCAGCGCTCGTGGAGTAATTCCCCTCTCCTGTTCGTTGGATCATGTCGGGCCCCTAACGCGAACGGTCGCGGACTGCGCTCTTGAGCTACAGGCACTCGCCGGGTTCGACTCAGCCGATCCACACAGTGCGAACGTTCCCCTCCAGAACTATGTCGAGGCGCTGGATACGCCGACCCGGCATTTCCGCGTCGGCGTACCACGTACGTTTTTCTATGACGACCTGCATCCGGACGTGGCTTGGGTGGTGGATCAAGCCCTGTCCGTCGTCTCAAACGTGACTGCCGATGTACGCGAGTTCTCTCTTGCAGTTCCCACGGATCGCACGCTGCAGTCAGCGGAGTCCTATGCGTATCACGCCAGCTTTGTGGAGAAGTCTCCAGAGCTCTACCAGCCGGAGACTCTGCGAAGAATTCAGAGTGGGAAAAACGTCTCTGCAGAAGATCGAACTCGCCTGACTGACGAACTGCAGGAGCTGCGTCGCACCGCCGGCCAGATATTTGGAACGGTCGATGTGCTGGTAACTCCGACTGTACCCATCCCTCCGCCGACACTTGCCGAGCTCACCCAAAACCCGGACTTGCTACGTCCGCGCGAACTCCTCATGCTGCGCAACACCCGGCCGTTCAATGTCTGGGGATGGCCAGCTATCTCGGTGCCCTGCGGCTTCACAGGAACAGGATTGCCTATTGGATTGCAGATCATCGGACCACCCTGGGAAGAGAGGCGAGTGCTGGCGCTGGCGCATGCTTACGAGCAAGCTACGGACTGGCACAAGAGCCGGCCTGCACTGCACGGTTCTATGTCGTCATCCTGAACCGGACGGAGAGAGCCAGGGCGCAATGATGTCGTTGTGCACAGCAGATCCTTCGCGGACTCAGGTCCGCTCAGGATGACGGCATTCGACGGGGAGTCGAAGGGCTCGGGCGTGCGTGGAAAAGTGCGCGGGCAGCTGGTGCGCACTAGTCAACCGAACGCACATCATCGGTGGGCAGCATGACGAACATGCAATCGGCGCTCACGCTCGAACAGGAAAGAATTCCGCGGCGCAAGATTTTAGTGGGAGTGTCATCAGGCAAGGCAAGCTTGTAGTTAATTTTTCG
>DATEPX010000159.1:0-15116 GCA_035272945.1 Terriglobales bacterium | reverse complement strand
ATGGTGGCCAGGGACGGAGTTGAACCGCCGACGCCAGCCTTTTCAGGGCTGCGCTCTACCACCTGAGCTACCTGGCCACTGTCTCTGCTTTCCTCGCAGGGACAGGCTCCCTGGCGAGGCGTTCGGGACACGCTGGAACATAGGTAGGCTTGCCGATTATCGCCCAACAACGCTGGGAGCGTGCGGAACAGCGCGTCAATTATAACAACCGGCAGAAATTTGCTCAACGCGCCGAAAGCGGAGCGGCCCTCCCCTTACGGGAGAGCCGCCTCGTCCGCTTTCGATGGTCGCTCAGAATGTTCAAAACGGCAAATCTTAGGTTGCCGAATGACGGAGCAACGATTCAGTTCTTGGGAGCCTCTGGGCTAGCGGTTGCCGGATGGGCCGCCACGGGTTCCGGCGGCGTAGGCGGAATGGTGATCTGTTTTATGCCATGACTGTCCCTACCTCCAAAGCCTCTGGCGGAGTTCGGCTTCGGGAAATAGGTGTCGTTGAGCACCGTCCTGGCGGATTGCTCGACGCTCTGCATGGCCTCAGCGAACCGGCGCTGCGCCAAATTCGTTTTGATGTCTGCGCGCACCTGATCGAGCGGTTTTATGCTTTTTGATACAAGCTTGTAGATGTAATAACCGTTGGGATCTACAAAGACTTGCGAGACTTCGCCCGTTTTCATCGAAGTCACGATTACGTGAGCCGGCGGCAGCTGGTGGGCTGTCAACTTTCCGAGATTAGCTGAAGGACCAGCCTGCAAACCTGCGAGTTCGGTGGCTTGTTTCTGCAATTTCTCGAAGTCCTCCCCAGCGACAGCCTGGGCATGAACGGCATCCGCCAGTTCTTTCATGCGGTCATTGTCCACTTTTGTGTCGTCGGCTTTTGCTTTTTCGGCGGGTTGTGCGGATTCCTGGTTGCTGTCCTTTTCTGTCTCAGAGGATTTCGAGGACTCCTGTTTGGGCTCCGGTTTATTGTCCTTGACCGCCGGTTTCGTTTCCTTGGACACGAAAATGCGCTGCAATTCAAACTGTTCGAACTCCGAAGGGTTGTCCTTGTAATACTTCTCGATCTCGGCGTTCGGAACATCGTCCGCCTTCTCCTTCAATGCCCTGGCCATCTCTTCCGCCTCGGACCGCACCCTGCTAAAAGCCAGCGACCGTTTGACTTTAGGATCTTTTTCCAGGCCTTGCTTGCGGAATTCACGCTGCATCAGCAGAAGTTTTGGATAGATGGTAGCCAGCTGGAATTTGGCGGCGGACGGCAAGTTGGGCTGGATCGCCTCGGCCAAAGCATCGAATTGCGCGCGGGTGATGACAGTCTTGCACGCGGCGCCAGTCGCCCGCTTGGCGGCGGTTGCGCCGGTCTTGGGCCGGGCGGAAGCGGCATCGCAAAGGCCCATAATAGTGATTACCGGCGTATCGGGTGCGAGGGAAGATGTTTTTGGGCGTCGGACCGCGGAGGCCGCATTGACTGATGTGGGAAGCGGCTTCGGAGCCGGTGTGGCGGTAGTGTTGGCGGGCGCCTGCGCTAACGTAAGGGACGCGACCAACAGGACTGGAATGCAAACAAAGCGCATGGTTGGGTTCTCCTAAAATGACGAAATCAATGCATGTGAAATGCAGTCGATGCTCCGACTCTTAAATGTAATGTGGCAGATTCCGATGGTCATTATCGCGGCAGCGACAGAGTTACCAGATCGCCTTGTTTTCCTTCCGTCGATCCCAGATAGCTTGTCACCAGTTCACTCGCGTTAGACCCCTTCGGCAGCGAATTCTCTCTCCACACCGCGTAAATGGCGGGATATACCAGCAGTTCGAGAACAAATGAAGTCACGATTCCGCCCACCATGGGGGCAGCAATTCGCTTCATGATCTCTGACCCGGTACCGTTGGACCAGAGAATCGGAATCAATCCGATGCTCATGGTGGCGAAAGTCATGAACTTGGGGCGGAGGCGCTTGGCTGCGCCTTCCACAATGGCTTCATAAAGCTGCTGCCGGGTGAGACGCGCGTGCTCGCTCTTTGCTTTTTCATAAGCTAGATCAAGATAGAGCAGCATGAACACGCCGGTTTCAGCATCGACGCCGAGCAACGCGATGATGCCCACCCAAACCGCAATGCTCATGTTGTAGCCCAAAACATAAATCATCCACAAGGCGCCCACGGCCGAGAATGGCACGGCCAGGGTGACGATCATCGTCTTCACGAAGGAGCGGGTATTGCAGTACAGCAGAAAAAGGATGATGGCAATCGTCACCGGCACAATCAGCAACAAGCGATGGCGCACGCGCTCGGCGGATTCGAACTGACCGCTCCACTGGATGGTGTAGCCAGCCGGAAGCTTTACCCGGGTGCTGAGCTCGCGCTGGGCATGCTCAACGTAATCACCAGGCGCGAGACCCGCGACATCAACGAACACGTATCCCGTGAGGAGTCCGTTTTCGTTGCGAATCATCGCTGGGCCTGTGAGGGTGCGAATGGTCGCCAACCCGGAGAGCGGTATCTGTTTGTCGCCGCTGGTGGACACCAACACTTTTCCGAGCGACTCCAAATCCGAGCGAAAATCGCGCAAGTAGCGGACATTGATGGGGTAGCGCTCTCGACCTTCGATCATTGTGCTGACATTTTCGCCGCCCACAGCCGTCGAAAGAGCATTCTGCGCATCCTCGACTGAGAGGCCATAGCGGGCAAGTGCCGGACGATCCCAAACTACATCTAGGAAGTACCCTTGCCCCGTGCGTTCCGCGAACACGCTGCGAGTGCCGGTAATGCTACCGAGAACTTTTTCCACCTGGTGTCCGACTTCCTGAATCTGTTTCACGTCGTCGCCCTGGATTTTCAGGCCAATGGACGTTCGAATGCCGGTGCTCAGCATTTCAATACGGCCGCGGATGGGCATCGTCCAGGAATTCGATACTCCGGGGATCGTCAGGGCCTGGTTCATCTCGGCCACGAGCTGCTGTTGCGAGATGTGATCCGGAGTAATGTGCCGCAACACGGGAAGCAACCAGCCCGGAGCCCATGACGAATACCAGACGTTCGCCTTACGCCACTGCGAGTGGGGCTTCAGGACAATCACCGTTTCCAGCATCGAGAGCGGCGCGGGATCGGTGGCCGTATCGGCGCGGCCGGCCTTGCCCAGAATGTGATCGACTTCGGGGAAGGTTTTCAAGATCTGATCTGTTGCCTGTAGAAGCTTTTGCGACTCGGCGATGGAAATGCCCGGCATGGTGGAAGGCATGTAAAGAAGCGAGCCCTCCTCCAGGGTTGGCATGAATTCCGAGCCGATTCTCCAGAATAGCGGAATCGTCAAAGCCACAACCAGTATTGCGCCGACAATCACCTGGGTTTTCCAGCGGAGCGTCCAGCGCACGACAGGATCGTAGACGCGCATCAGGGGCCCGGTGATGGGGTGATCCTCTTGGGCGCGGATGCGGCCGCCCAGCAGCGAGTCCAGGATGCGCCGCAACTTACCGCTGACGGCCAGTCCAGGACGATGCCGCACCAGCAGGAGCCGCAGGGCTGGATTCAAAGTGATAGCCAACACGGCCGCCACGAGCATGGCGAAATTCTTGGTATACGCAAGAGGCCGGAAGAGTTTCCCTTCCTGGCCGTCCAGCACAAGCACCGGCAGAAAGGAGACGGCGATCACCAGCAAGGCAAAGAATGTGGGGCCGGCCACTTCCTTCACGGCTTCGAGAATCACGTCGCTATGGGAGAACGGCTGGCCGGAACGCTCGCAAATCTCCAGCTTCTTGTGGGTTTGCTCGACCACTACAATCGCGGCGTCCACCAGTTCACCGCAGGCGATAGCCAGGCCAGCCAGCGACATGATGTTGATGCTCACGCCTGCGTAGTGCAGCGGGATGAAGGTAAGCAGAACCGCAACTGGGATCGTGACAACTGGAATGACCGCACTGGGAAAATGCCAGAGGAAAATAAGGATGACGATGACAACGGTGAGGATCACTTCGAGCAGGGTGCGACGCGCACTGGAGATGGAACGCTCAATCAGTTCCGAGCGATCATATACGGGCACCACCTTCACGCCGGCCGGAAGACCCGGCTCGATATCCTTGAGACGAGCCTTAACCCGCTGAATCACGTCGAGAGCATTGCTGCCCTCGCGCATGATGACGATTCCGGATACCACTTCGCCAGTACCATCGAGGTCGGCAGTACCGCGTCTAATATCGGGACCCACGACGACCCTGCCGACATCTTTAATACGGATGGGCGTGCCATCGACGGAGGCGAGAACGGTTTCTTCAAGATCTTGCGGGGACCGCATGTATCCGCGGCCGCGAATCATGTACTCGGCGCCGCCGAATTCCAGAAGGCGGGCGCCAGTCTCGCTGTTGCCCTCTCGGACGGCATCTGCTACGCGCGAGATTGGGATGCCGAAAGAGCGCAAGCGGTTGGGGTCCACATTCACCTGGTATTGCTGCGTGAATCCACCGAGTGACGCCACTTCCGAGACTCCGGGCACCGCTTTGAGGTAGTACTTCAAATACCAGTCCTGGTAGGAACGGAGTTCGCCCAGATTGTGTTTGCCAGACTCGTCCTTGAGGACATATTGGAAGACCCAGCCAAGCGCCGTGGCATCCGGACCAATTTCTGTCCGGACTTCTTGCGGCAATCGTGCGGTAACGCCGGAGAGATACTCGAGGGTTCTGGAACGCGCCCAATAGATGTCGGTTCCCTCTTCGAAGATTACGTAGACGTAGGAGAAGCCGAAGTCGGAGATGCCGCGCACGGTCTTAACCCTGGGCGCGCCCGTCATGGCGGTAATAATTGGATAGGTGACCTGGTCTTCGATAATGTCGGGGCTGCGGTCCCAGCGGGAAAGAATAATGACCTGGGTCTCGCTCAAGTCCGGAGTTGCATCGAGCGGAAGACGCGCGATCGACCAGGCGCCCCAGAAACAAGCTGCGGCCACGACCGCGAATACGAGAAACTTGTTTTTCGCAGAAAAGCTGATGATGCGGTTGATCATCGAGCCGCCTCAATTTCAGGCTGGACGATCGCAGTGCTCCCCAGTTTCTCCCCAATATATTTGGCCGGGTCCTCGTGGAATTTCTTCTGGCATTTTTCCGAACAGAAGACGTAAGTTTCTCCCTGGTACGTCTCCCTGTGGGCACTGGAATGGAGCTTGCCGGGGTCCAATGGCATACCGCAGACTGGATCACGGGTCGCGACTATATCGTGAGTCGAATGCTCTTTGACTTCCTGGGTCACGCCGGAAGAAACCACAGCAGACGACCGCATGCGACTTTCCGAGTCAATAAGGAAATTTCCTGAGGTTACAACCCGTTCGCCCTCCGCCAGCCCGCGTGTGATGGTAACCCGATCACCGTACGTGGTCCCCGTTTCCACGGCGCGGGGCTCGAAGACACCATCGCTGGTTTCGACATACACGATCTTGTGCATGCCGCTGTCCAGGACCGCTTCCTCAGGAATAGAGATACCGGCCGGTGCCTTAGCAGTGAACTCCACGTCGACGAACATGTCGGGACGAAGCTGGTAACCGGGATTCTTTGCCTCCAGGCGCAGCTTGAGAGTGCGGGAAGCCGGATCAAACAACGGTGGATTATCACTCACCGTCGCATAAATGGTCTTCCCGAGCTCGCGGACGGTAGCCTTAACCCGAGTGCCGGGGTGGAGCCCATACAGTTCGTTCTCGCCAAAGATGTCGGCGATAATCCATACCTTGCTGAGATCCGCGATGCGATAGAAGTCGGTGCCCTTATCAAACCTCTGCATGGGAGAAATGTTACGGGCTAGAACAATGCCGTCCACTGGCGAGACTACTTCGATGTCACGTGTGGTCTGTCGATTCCTGACCAAGTCCCTAATCTGTGGCTCTCCCATGCCGAGAGCGCGCAGCTGTTCCTCGTTCAGCTTCAAATTCGCATCATTCGACTTGTTTGGGTCCTCGTCGCGGCGAGTGGACTTCAACCTCTCAAGGCTGGCCAAAGAACCCAGATAAGCCTGCTGGGCATTGCGAAACTCTCGGCTGTAAAAAGTCGCAAGCAGATCGTTCTTTTTGACTATAGTGCCAGCGGGATTATTCTCGAGAGACGTTACCCATCCTTCCGTGGCGGCCGTCAAACGGTATACGCGATTGTCATCGGCTTCAACCCGCCCGGTGGTACGAATGAGGCGGGTTCCGGAGTTCTCGGCGGCTTCCACGCGAAGGCCAATCAGCTGCTGTTTGTCAGAACTGATGGAGACGGCGCCCGCAGCCAGCTGAAGTTTTCCCGCCGGCTCGTCGCCCTCGTAGACCGGCTCCAGTGGCATTCCACAGTCGGGAGCGATCCCGGGCTTATCGGAGCGATACGCGGGATGCATGGGGTCGACGTAGTAGAGAATGCGTTTCGAACTTGAATGGCTGGTGCTCTTGGGAGCGCCACTATAGCGGCCAGCTACGAACGCGGCCAGGGACAACACAACTACCGAACCGACTGCCGCCGGTTTATTCATGATCTTCTACCTCTGCTTAACTTGAGCCAACGACATTAGCGTTGCTTGAATAATTCGCTTGCTTCCAGGCTTGTTACATCCAAAGCAGGTCGAGTGCACGATGAGGGGGACTTCATCAGGGGGACGCTACTCATGCCCGCTTAACCCGGCAGTGCGTTAGGAGCATCAGAATACCACATCAGCCGGTCATGGGTAACCGACAATTTTTCTCGTCTATGCAAGAGAATAGCAACTCGGCGCTACTTGCAACGGGATTCTGTGCACCCCGCTCCACGCGCCTCGGAAGGACAAAAATTAGCCTCTTGGCGGTGAACTGGGTTCATGTTAGTATTCATCCACACCCCCGGCAGGGCTGAGCCCGCTGCGAGATGTAGGAATATCCCCCACCCGTTTTGAGAAACTAATTGCACATAGGTTGCGGGCAATCACTCAAAGAGGACGACAAGCTGTTGAGTTTGAGGGTGAGATGAGAAGATACCAAGTGGAATCGAGCGTGCGGGCCAGTTAGCCAGATAGAAATATTATTCATCATGCGGGACGGTCATCTCCCCTTCCGTCCGTGAGTTCAGCTGAGAAATATAGAGAGGCACTAGCGATGCGGTTTGCGATGAGCACGAACAACTTTCTCCTGGTATCTGCCGCGCTTATCTGTTCTGCGCTTCCTGCCTTCTCGGAATCCCTGTACGTCAAAAAACAGCAAGAAACGATTCACGTGCGGCTGATCGCGCGCGAGGCACCGGCTGCGGCGAGCGCCTTCAGTCAGAACGTCGATTCCTACTTGGTCGAACTCGTGGACAAGCATCGCGATGAGCATCTGGCGCGTCTTTCGTTCCGTTTTTTGCCCTATGAATCTCCCATACCGGAAGAGCTTCGCGATTACGAAATCGTACTTACGTTTCGAGCAACTCGAGATCACGATTGCGATGCCAGCGCCGCACAACTGGCCGCGCACCCGATGCAGTACAGCAGCGATGCGCCTCAAATAAGGGTGCTGAAGCCATCCTCAGCTTTGCCCTGCTACGTTGTTACTGCTAAAGACTACAAAGGTTCCAAACGTAATCGCGGCGTCAAGGCAGTCAAGAACGACAGCAAGAGCGATGAATCAGAGGTACTCGCGAAGCGAGAGTAAGCAGGCTAAGGTCTAAGCAGCAGTCGGTTTATGTCACTTGTTTGTAGGCCCTCCCCACTCAGCTTGGAAGTTGGTAGATGAATCTGGACGCTCTTAGGTGCTTGAACTGAACGGACGAGTTGCTGATGCAACTTCGGACGTCTGAGTAGAGCAGTTGCCTTCCAAATAGAGTTGTGTGGGGAGAAAAGCATGGCCAGTAGTAATGCTTCAGAGGCTTTTCCGGAGAAGATGTTCGTGCGCGAGCTTCCGGTGGCCGCGCCCGTCTCTTCTCGAGTGCTTCCGTTAAATGCCCGAGTCTCCTGCATCCAGCAGATCAACCTCTTCCGTGGGCTAACCCTTGCGGAGTGCGCCGAGGTAGCTTCGATCGCGCAGGAACGTCAGTTCCCAGATCGTCAGACCATCTTTCGCGAAGGCGACTCGGTACGCTTTGTTCTGGTGCTGATCTCGGGGCGGGTAAAGCTGACGCAACTCAGCCGCTTCGGCACGGAAGTCATTTTCAGTGTCGGAGGAACTGGAGAAGTACTAGGTGGACTCGGTCTGACTCCGAACAGCGCGCATCGACTAACGGCGCAAACGCTGGGGCGATGCCATGTGCTCAGCTGGGATGTACGGGCCTTTCTCAGCCTGGAAGAGCGCATTCCGGCAGTACGGCGCAATGCCGTAGGGATCTTGTCGGAACGTTTGCGTAGGCTCGAGGAGCGTTTTCTTGAGTTGGCCACCGAGCAGGTGGCTCCGCGCCTGGCTAGGATGTTGTTCCGCCTGCTCGAGCAGGGAAATCATGGCAGCCACCCCGGCCGCATCGACCTCTCTCACGAGGAACTGGCGCAAATGACCGGAACCACGCTGTTCACGGTCAGCCGGTTGCTTTGTGAGTGGGAACAGCGTGGGATCGTCCAAACTCTGCGCAAGGCAGTCATGGTTCGGGATCCGCAGAGACTCATTGACGTGTCGGAAAACCTCAAGCAAAAATGACAGCGTTCTCCCCCAGAAAAGGCGGCTGGATCAGTCCCGCTCCTTTGAAACAATCGGGAGTGCGGCCAAAAGAGACTAGCCGCACAGCATACCGAGGGCACCGAAAAAACGGGAATACCTCTGCTTACGCTGCGCATCCGGCGGTTGAGATTAGAACCTATCTCATAAATGGCCCAAAATCCCTAAACCACAAGTCCGAAGGCCAGCTGTAGCACCGATGCATGCGTCGCACCGTCAGCACGTAGAATTACTCGGCTTACTTGTTTTCAGTCTTTGGGTTAGCTTGAAATGGCGTGGTCCCAGGGGCGTCGTTTACGATTTCGTGAACTGCGGCGACTAACTCAGGTCGGATAGACTTGCACCCGGTGCTAGCTTCCTTTTGTAACAATCCTTTTACTTCTTGATGAGAGACGTTTTAACTCTTCCTGCATCTCGCTTCATGCGCGCTCTGCCTTGGTCAGATCGGCCGGGGAAAAAAAGCCCCGGAAATCGTCGACTTCCGGATCGTGAGAGAGCACTACAAGCGGCATATCGCCGAAGGGGCCAGTCGCAGCGGGCATGGAGCCATCCTCATCTGTTCCTTGTGCCAGTTCGGTGCGCCAGGCTCGCAGGCGACAATATTGAGCAGCTGCTTCGGGCGCGAACCGAACCCACTTCCCCGGCTGGTTCCGGGAAGGTCTGAGTGTTGCGACACCAGCCGAGAATTCGCGGCACTCCTAGTGGCACGGTCCAAGGCATAACGTGGTAATAAGCGCTCGCGGCAGTGGACTGAGCAGCGATGCTGAATGGCGGACGATGGTGCATGTCCGGATGGACGGAATCGACAAGCGCCATGCCCACGATTTGCTCGCGATGGCGCGAGGTGAACAAACGGATGTTAAGTCCGCCGAAGTCGCGCCCAACGAGAACGTAAGGGCCGGGAATCCCAGCGCGGGTTAGTAGGCGGTCCAGTTCGTTTGGAAATATTTCGAGCTGGTGCGTGGCTCACCGGGCGCGTCGCTCCAACCGAAACCGGCGCAATCGCAAGAACAAACACGGGTAAATCTACTGATCTCTGGCTGAACCAGTTGCCAAATAACAGAAGAGTCGTTTGGACCAGCCTCCATGATGACGGTGGGACTCCCCGCACCCGTACAGCTGATGTGAAGCCGCAGCCCACCGATGTCCACGAATTTGCCGGGGGAGGATGGCGGTAGCTTTCCCATTGCGCCATCGACAGTTGGTGGCGCGACCTCCACCCGTCCCGGGTCTCTGCAAATTACTCAGACCTCCTTCTCTGCATGCCGTGCTCAATACCCCGGTGGACTGGATCAGGTGCACCTGTTGGTTTCTTCCCTGCCCATGCAGCCTCCCCGTCTCATAGGCGGGTCGGCATCCACGACTAAACTTTCGAGGCCTGCTCAACCTTGTAGGGTCAAGAAATGGCGCCGTCGGGACTGCAGGTCGGGCCTAGCCGGATCTCTCCGTTTCCTCTGAGAGTGCCTCATTAGCCCAACCATGTCCGGGTTTCCATTCCCTGCCACCTCAAACCGTACGTGAGGTTCTCCCTCATACGGCTTACCGATTATCTGTCCTCCTGGCGCGTTCGAAGCCGATGCCGCATATTCCTGGTTTGTAGAAGTGCTCCACTCCACAGCAAGCGAGCCATGCCGGAAACCGGGTTCTCAGTGAGTTTCCCCGATTACCTTGGCGCGCCAGAAACGACCGGCGTATCCGGAGCCAGGCGTAGTGATCCAGGGCTTTCAGTTGGCCGTTGCCGGCATGCATCGTCACTTACCTCCCCGCTGTGCACGATAAAAGTAGAGGCCCTCTCCTCCGACCGAGTTATGTTGTCCCGGCCCTCTACGGATATATGGCCTCCTCCGACTTCTCCGACGGTGTCGGTCTGCACTTCGCCTTGCGGCTTATAGCAGACCTCACGCTAGGTGTGGACTACCGCCCGCCGGAGATCTCTCTTGTTTCTGCATCCGCTTTGGTGGCATTCCGCTCCCCATACGCCGTGGAGTTCTTCGAGGATGCATTCCAGATTCTTCCCCTCTTCCGTGGCCTTCGCCAGTAAGTGAGTGGCTCGGCTCTCCCTGTTCCGTATGTCGACGCTGCAGGATTCCCTTTATGGTACGGACTGCCATCTCGCACCTCTTTCTCAGAGGCATACTCCAGCTTTCACACTCCCGGTCACCCGGGGCATGAGGAGCTTGCTACGCGGCTCTCTGGCGATTACCGCGACCGGACTCTCACCGGCTAGTTGACACAGACTTCAAGACACACCACTCGCGTTACGGCCTGCAGAGTTGCTCGCCCACCCTACGTGGGCTTTGTCACAAGGCTTCATCGCAGCGGTTTCCCTGCTTCGATGCTCGTCAGCTACCAGATCTAACCAACATCTGTCTGGGCGGGTCCTTCCCTCGCTGGTGATCTCCGCCGTTGGGGCGCACTATAAGATGGGTTCTACTCTCCTGCCTTTGCCACGAACGCGGGCGTCCAAAGCAAGGCAGTCCGAGCGGGCGGGTCCCGACAAATCCTTTGCCGGGTCTTGCTTAGCGGAACATCTTTCCAAAGAAACCCTTAATTTTGCCGAAGACACCTTTGTGTGCTTTCCGTGTCTGATTCTTATCAGCGGAGAACTCCTTTTCTTCTGCAGAGGAAGGTGGTCGTAAGACAATGGTCGATGGCGACTCTGCTCGGGCTCGTTCTTTCGCTGGAGAAGGAGGCCCTAAGATAAGAGTTGAGGGTGACTCGGATCGGGCAGGAGCGACGGACTTGAGGTTGGATTGTGGAGTGACGCCCGACTGCCCTGCTGCGGAGGAGTTTGGGGCTGGGTAGACCACGCGGGCTTCAACTTGTATGTGCATGTCCTTCGCGTGAGAGTCGCGCACAGCGGTCTGCGGTATTGTCTTCACTTGCGAAGGGGGGGCACCCCCAGCTCGAGAAAGCAGGGGGCTTGCCGGGTCACCGGCTTGCGCCAGGCGTACCGCTGAGGAATTTGGTTGCGGCATTACAGGGGTAGGCGGCAGCGATGCCAGCATCACCGGCGGCGTGGAAGTTGCCGGGCACCCGCAGCCGCTCGGAAAAGCAAGGTCGACGTTGGTCGCGCGAACTCCCCGTGGACTTATGTCAGCCGCGTTCAGACGTCCCCCATGAAAAACAAATTGCTCGCCGCTCGGCATTCTGAATACGCCATCCCCTATGAGCTCCGAAACGATGATGGGCGCGGTATTTCCGGGCAGGGGACGCACGCAGGTGTTGCCATGAGAATCGGCAGCGATCGCGTAGTGGAACTCGCCCGGACCACGCAAAAGAAAACGGAAATCTGGGGTCACGATGGAGTCTGCCGAATTTTCCAAGGCGTAGTGCGTTTCCACGGCGCCCACGCCCATGCCAAGCAACAAGTCGGGACCCTCTTTCGAGTGGGCGATGGAGACGGTCGTTCCGGGACAAACATGGATTTCACCGCCTCGCGTCAGGCGCAATACAGTGGTGTCATCGCTAGTTGACATCGAGGAGTCTGCGGCCAGCTTATCCGCCCAAATCGGCGTCCCAGCGCCTGCTGGCGCAGCGACGGGAACGGCGACGGGCTGCGGAGCCTTAGTCAACACGGGAAGTGACGGCGCCTTCGCCGTCACCTGTTTCCCCTCCAGATGCAAACGCACCAGGAGCCGATTCCCTTCCGAGTCCCAGGTATAGCTATGCGGCTTGGCGAGGTCCACAACCACACGAACTACAGGCGGCTTGCTTTGAAACTGGCTCAAGCGAATCGCGAGAATGTCGTTGCGGTGAACCGGTATTCGCTTTCGTTCTCCCGATACATTTGCGTTGGGCAGATCGATGACCAGGCGGAGCGGGTTCTCCATCTTGGTGATGGTGGGAACTACCGCCCGGGTGGCAAGGATTTCTAAGGCCGGCGAATCTTTCTCCAGCAAGATCTTGACACGCGAAATAGCGGCGGGCTCCCCCGCGCTAATCCGCGAAAGGCGTTGTGGCCTGGATTGGGCCTGGGCAAAAACCAACGCGGAAAAGACGAGAGCCGAAAGTATTACGAGTTTGGGGCCCATACCTGATACCGATTTCATGGAAAAGATCACGGCAGCGCAAAATTCAGAGTGACGCGGCACTGAAATTTCACTGGTTGGCCATTCTGAAAATATGGTTTGAAATGCCATTGCCGGATCGCATCGGCGGCAGCGCGCATGAGTCGGGGATCTCCGCCGACTTGGCCGATACCCTCAACCGAGCCATCCTTGCCAACGATCACATTCACAACCGCGCGGCCTTGAATATGCTGTTGTCTGGCCGCATCCGGAAACACCGGCTCAACCCTTCGGACCAGATACTGTTTAGCAGTCTCCTCTGGAAGCACGAGAGGCTGGGTGGCATTGACACTTCCCTTTGCACCGGCAGCCGAAATCGTTACCTTGCCTTCAGAAGCGCCTGCTGTTCGGGGCGATGACTGCGATCCGCCCGATTGAGCAGTCAATTTCTTGTTCTCGAAAACCACCAAACTCTCTGCTGAATTCTCTACCTTTGCCTTGACTGGGTATGACGCCTTCGTCTTGCTCGATGCTGTCTGCGCAGCATCAACTGGGAAACTTGTTGCCCTCTTTGCTTTCGATTCCACTTTTTCTCGACTCGGCATGGAAACCGGGTGCCGATCTTCGATCGTCACCTGCGCGAACGATGCTTCGGGACCTGAGCCAGCCGGCAGCTCGGTTGCCTGAATTGGAGGCTCGGCCGTAGACGGCGCCATGGCGGCTGGTGCCGGCTGCTCAGTCGAGACTGGTGCTGCTGCCTCCTGCTTCTGCAACTCTGGCGTGGCCGGCGCCAGGGCTGTGCTTGCCTGGTTTGCAGCTCTCAGCGATTTGCGGCTCGAGCGTCCGAGCATCCATCCCACCGTAAGAGACAGAGCAATTACCAGTACCATCAAAAACGAATTCCAACTGTGAAGCCAGTGAGCGGTTCGGATCTTGGGCAGAAGATGGACGGGGAATTTGGGCAACTTCGATGACGGTCGAGCGGCCCTGGTGACGCTCGCGACATTCGAGGAAGGCAGAGCGAGGCTTTGGCTGGCAAGTTCAATGTTGGCAGCCACGCGCCGCGAGAACGCCTGCAGAGTTACGACGTCGCGATCGCAAAATGCGTTTGGGCGCGGTGAGAAAATGGCCATTACTCCCAGCCGTTCTTCTCGTTGCTGGATTGGAACCATCAGCACAGATCGCACCCCAAACCGCCGGCAGGTGGCCGCATCGATCCGGGAATCGCTCTCTACATCCTCCGAGACCTGCACCTTTCCGGTGCGGACGCAAGTCTCCGAGATTCCGGAGCCGTTATTCAGACAGGCGGCAACATCGGGAGCGGTGGCGCCCGTTGTGGCGCGGCAGACGATACGGGATCCGTAGGCCAGACCAATAGCCGCCCCCGTGGCCGTGGTTGCTAAGCGAGCTTGCTCGGCAATCTCCTTGAATACGAGGCTTAATGCGACGTCGAGGGGCGAGACCGCGGATTCCTGGCTGGAGGCCGCTCCGGCCGCGCTGGACGGCTCTGCTGCAGAACCTTCGTCTCCTTGCGTATTTCCTCGCGGCACGACCTCTACGTCGGCCGCCGTGGGTTCATACGGGTCCTGCGGAGATAGCGAATGATCAGCCATAAATAGCTAGCTAGCAATTACATTGCAAGATCGTGCCCGCGACTGTTTTCCGCAAAAATTAAGCGGAATTCGCCGCGAAGCGGAAGGCCTGCAAGTAGGCCAGCGAGAACAACAATTCACCTTTCCGGGCCACAATTCTGGAGGGATCTATATTTTACACCAACCACTAGGTGTCGCAACCGTTCTTTTCACCGTCAACCAGTCACAGGAGTGCAGGTCGCTTCCCGGAGCTTAAGCGGAAAGCCCTTTCCACACACCAGGTTCCGGAGCTCGCGATATTGGACTGTCGATAGTTGCCGCTCCTGGGAAATCGTAGTATTATAGATTCCCCCGCTGTGTTGTTGCTTGGACTCGGCTTCCCCCAGGCAGTGCCTTCGCAACACACTGTAAGCCCTTGGAAGGAAGTATGAATCTCATCCCTAGATCAGCAATCCTTTGCTTCTGCTTTTCGGTGGTTAGTGTGTTTGCCCTTGCCCAAGGAACGTGCGTCTTCACGAGTGATCCAGGCAAGAAAACGGTCAAGCTGACCGGCGATTGCGGAGCCATCGCAGACGTAAGAACCCAGACGGGCTATGCAGTCGACACCACCCCAGGGCCAGCCACGCCCTCCGAACCCCCAAAACTAGAAGACATGTCGGCGACGCCGCCGACGGTCAGCTATCAGAATGGCGACTTGATCATCGTTGCCCCCAATTCGACCCTGAGCGCAATCCTAGAACAGGTGCGTACTAAGACCGGAGCAGAGATCGAGATTCCTGCAGGAGCCGGCAGCGAGCGAGTGGTCGGCAAGATCGGTCCGGGAGCCGCTCGCGATGTGCTGGCAGCCATGCTGAACGGCTCGCACTTCAACTACGTAATGCTGGGAACCGAGACCGACCCCGATTCCTTTGCCAAGCTTGTT
>DATEPX010000158.1:0-6398 GCA_035272945.1 Terriglobales bacterium | reverse complement strand
TTGGGTCTGCACGCTACGCATGTTGATCCGCAGGCGCGCTTGCTTCAGACGGATCTTCCCCCCTCTTCCCCCCGGCATTTGAAGTGAAGTGATTGTGCTTGAAGTAGTAATGAGGTTTGCGCAGCTTATCTATGTAGTCATGTAAATATGTTAATAGACATTGTAATAAGGACATAACATGCGTATCATGTCGGCATGTATGTTGCTGAAGTCCCCAATCGCAACTCTCCGCCAGCCATTCTGCTGCGTGAATCGTTCCGAGAAAAAGGTAAGGTCAAGAACCGCACGATAGCGAATCTTTCCTCCTGGCCCCGTCCCCGCGTTGACGCGCTACGTCGTTTACTGCGCGGCGAGTTGGATGACGCCGCAGCTTCCGATCCCACCATGGGGCCGACGTTTGGTGTGCTCTACGCACTCAAGCATGTGGCATCGGAGATTGGTATTGGGTCGGCACTGGGCCAGAACAAAGTGGGGAAACTTGGTTTGTTTCTCGTCCTGGCGCGCGTTGCGCATCAAGGGTCGCGTTTGTCTGCAGTTCGGTGGGCCCGCGACCAGGCAGTGGCGGAAGTGCTCGGCTTGGACGGTTTCGACGAAGAAGACCTCTATGGCGCACTAGATGATCTTGCGGGGAAGCAGAATAAGATTGAGACAGCGCTCTGGCGAAGTTATCTGAAGCGGTGTGAGACGCCCCCGGTGCTGTTTCTTTACGATGTCACGAGCACTTATCTGGAAGGCGAGCACAATGCGCTGGGGGAATTTGGATACAACCGCGATGGCAAGCGTGGCAAGTTGCAGATCGTGATTGGACTGTTGACAGATCCATCGGGAGAACCGCTGGCAGTGCGCGTGTTTCGAGGGAATACCGCCGATCCGAAAACTGTTGCCACTCAGATCGACATCCTCAGCAAACAATTTGCGGTTAAGGATGTCGTCTTCGTTGGCGACCGCGGGATGGTCAAGAGCGCGGGCAAGAAAGATCTGGATGGGGCTGGCTTCCGCTACATTAGCGCATTGACCGATCCGCAGATTCGCAAATTGTTATCGGAAAAAATCATTCAGATGGAACTGTTCACCGAGCAGGTTTGCGAGGTCGAAGCCGACAAGCAACGATTCATTTTGCGTAAGAATCCGGAGGAAGCCCGCCGATTGCAGCATCGGTTGGAAGATAAGCGGACCAAGTTGCTGCGGAAAATCGCCGAACGCAATCAAAACGTCGATAAATCTCCACGCTCGAAGCCGGAAGTCGGTTTGCGGACATTGAACGCATGGATTTCCCGGCACAAACTCGATGGTATCGTCCGGTTGCATCTGGAGGACCGGCAGATCGTCGAGACCGTCGATCGGCAAGCCGAACAGCGCGCCCTGGAACTAGCCGGCTGTTATGTCATCGTCAGCGATGTCTCCAAGGATCAACTCACCGCACAAGCGGTTCACGACAGTTACGTAGCGCTGCAAAAAGTCGAGCGCGATTTCCGCACGATGAAAACAGGGTTGCTCCAGGTGCGGCCGGTATTCGTACGCAAGGATAGTCGGACCCGCGGTCATGTGCTGTGTTGCATGCTCGCGCTAAAACTTCAGAGGGAACTGGAACGTCGCCTCGCCGCCGTGTTCGGCACCACCGATCAAGATCCACACGGCATCACGGTTTCCGATGCGCTGGCAGCTCTGAACCGCTTATGTCTGCTTGTCTATGACATCCCGGTTAGGGACGACAGTAGCAATCGGGATGAAAACCAGAAGGAGAAAAGACACAGAACCACGGTCACGCGTTTGCCAAAACCCGACGAGCATCAACGGCGCATCCTCGATGCCCTTCGGGTTCCTTTACCCGCGAATTAGATTGTAGTCAGGCGACCGGGACAGTCGGCTGTCTTAGAACCCCCGCCCATCCTGACTTTGCCGCCAAAATCGTCATCCCAACGGGCGGAAGATCCGTCTGAATCTCGCTTCCACAACAGATCCTCAAATTCGATCACTGAAAGGAACGTTAATGAAGAAGCCAAACGAAAGAGAGAACACACCAAACCATCAGTTTCAATGCATGTCCCAGGAGGTCCTATGAACATCCGAAGACTCGTGATACCACTCGCGTATTCTTTGATCGCCGCTTTCGTCTTCGGCGCTAATGAAAAGTGCTCAGGTCGTGGTTGGATAAAGTGGCCGGAGGTGGGAACAGGATTTGGAACATGAATGATGAGGAAGTATGGATAGCGTCATCCACGCCGCAGGCGTGTGTTTCGGAGTGGGCAAGCTGTTGCAGGATGATCGGTCAGGTGTTCTGAGATTGGATGAATCGCTGCTTGGCCTGGTCGAAGGTTTTGACTTTGTATCGGAGGTATTGGAAATACCCGAGGTAGGCCGACTTGGTTTTGGGATTTGTCTTGAGGTCGAGTACCTCTTCAATCAGTCCGCAGAAGTAATGCAAGGAGCGTACCGGCGGAAGCGGCAGATCGTCCGGATCGCGATACAAGCGACGAACGGCACCGAGAACGAAAGCGTTTTCGATGACATCGAGGGGGATGTGGCGTTTGTAGAATCGGGCGGCCAGCAGGCGGTCTTGCCGATTGGCACGACCGGTGGTTGTAGGAGTCTGGCAGTATGCAGCCAGGATCTGTCGGACATAGTCGGTTTCGCGGATTGGGATGTTCTCCATCATGTTTGCGGCTGTAGAACTGCGTCAGCCTTGCGGATCGCGCAGCGAGGGTCCCTCGATATGCACGGTGTGGCAGTAATGGCGGAGCCGGCTCAAGAGTGCCTCGACCATGTTGCGATTGCCGAGGAAGTTGGGCCATTCGTCGTAACCTAAATTCGTTGTAATGAGTGTCGATTTTCGGTGATAGCGCTCTTCCATCAGTTTGAAGAAGATGTTGGACTGTTCGGGTTTGAGATTTAAATAGCCCAGCTCGTCAATCTGAAGAACGTCCAAGCGCGCGAGCCGCTTCAGGAGTTGGCGTGAGGAGCGGTCGGCCAGCGACGCATACATGTCGTCAAACAGATCCTGTGCGCGGACGAACTGGCAGCGGTAGCCGTTCTGGAGCGCCTTGAGCAGGATTCCCGATGCCAATCCCGTCTTGCCGACGCCAGTTGGTCCAATAAAGACAATGTTCTCGGCCTTGGGGACGAACTCGAGTTCGGCAAAGGAACGGATCTGCTTGCGATTGACGCCGGGCTGGCGGGCAAAGGGAAACGTGTCCAGCGACCAGCGTTCGGGGAGATTGGCATTGCGGATGCGCCACTCCAGAGCGTGTTCCTGGCGCGCATGCCACTGTGCACGCATCAGACGAGTCACAAACTCGGTATAGGAGACGTCCTCTTTTTCGGCGCCGCGCAGTTGTTCGTCATAGATGTCGAGGACGCGGCGGAGCTTGAGATTCTTCAGCAGTTGATCGAGCTCTTCATTCATCGTCGTCTTCTCCTGGAGTTCTATCGAGCCTGAAGTATTCGCGCGCGATGCGGCGCAGGATCATCCGTTCGAGGCGGTCCAGATCGTAGAGTCCGTAGTGGGCCGCTTCCTCAACGGCGGCGAGCACCGGTTCACGCGGATAGTCGCGAATCATGCGCAGCAGTTGGCGCAGGGCAATCACCAGGTACTTGCGGCCGCTCTGTTTGAGAGCCTGAACGTAGCCGGCAATCTCGGGGGCGGCTTTGATGATCGCTTGTTCTTCCGGATGGGGATCACTACGCTTGATGCCTTGGCCGCGCGGGGGCCGGTGTTTGGTCAAGGTAATGCGCTGCTGTTCGGCTTCAGCCACACGGCGATGAGTCACAATGCTGCGCAGATCGAGTTGGATTTCGATGTTGTCTTTCGTCTCGCGAACCTCAACGCGGCGGCCGATCCAGGAGACGGGCACGGAGTATCGATTGGTGTGCAGCGCGACGTATCCTTCGACATCCACGATGCGTTGATGAAGCCGGTAGACCTCAGGAATCCAAACGGGCAGCGGTTTCAGATGCATCCGTTCGACAGCAAACAACTCGCGAGGAATGGCGCGGATGTGTTTCTTGTACGTCGCATTGACGCGGTCGCACCACTGCCGTGCCTGAAGATTGAGATCTTCCCAACTGGAGAATCGGCGTCCGGCGAGGAAGTTGTGCTCGATGAAGTGGAAGGGCCGTTCGACGCGTGCCGAACGGTTGGCATCTCCGAGTTCGTGCGCGCGAAAGTGGAAACCGAAGCGTTCAGCGAAGGCCTCCATCTCCGGTACGGGAATCATATGGCGCCCCGTGCCGTGCAGCACGACGACATGCGTGTTGTCAGTCATGACCGAACCGCAGGCGCCGCCGAAAAAACGCAGCGCCTCGGTCAAGAAAACCTTGCAGTCGAAACGCTGGAACGTGGGGTAGCACTGAAAGAACAGCATTCGCGAGTAGCACAGGACGGCCGATGCGGTCTGTGCGCCCCGTTTCTTTCCGGCGATCTCCACCGGATGAGGGGAGGTGTCATGCTGCAACTCTTCACCAGGTTGAAACTCGTAGAGTCCGGCAGCCACCTTCGGCTTCTGTCCGATGCCGTGACGGCGGCAAAAAGCCGTCAGGGCGGGATAGGAGAGAGTCAGTCCGCTGGCGAGGAGCTCCTCATGGACCCGGACGAGATTGCCCTTGCAGTTGACCCATTGTTCCAGGATCTGCTGCCGATACGGTTCCGCTTTCTCGGACCGGATGACTAACGGCACATCCGTCGATTGGGACCGCACGACTTTGCGTACTGTTGAACGCGACAGTCCGAGAACTCTCGCGATCTCGCCCTTGCTCACTTTCTGAGCGTGAAGTTCCAGAATCGCCGTCCGCTGACCTTTGCTCAACATGCTGTTGTCGCTCCTTTTGAATCCGCTGGGCTAGAAAGCCCAGATCCTTCATGACGCATTCGATCTTGCGCTGGGCCGCATCGAACTGGTCTTGATCCATCAACGGCGCCGCTCGCGCCAGACGCCGGCTGGCGCGATTGGTGATTGCCAACACCATGGTGAGATCCCGCAACAGTTCATCGGCTAATGGTGGGGACTGCGGCTCGACTTGGTGCTGTGCTTTGAGAAACAGTTGCGGCTCTTCCAGAATCCGCTGCCGGATCTGCGGCGAAGCGTCGCGCCATGCGGCGTAGAGTTGACCGGCTTGCCGGCTCGTGAAGCGATGCCGCGCAAAGGCATCCGCCATCCGTTGGCAATCCTCGATGTTGGCGCGCGCCACCGGCACCAGATACTTCATCGCGACATGAGCCGGGATCTCGCCCATGCGGACTTTCTGCTGGATCATCTTGGGAAGAAGTTCAACCAGAGCCAATCGGCGGGATACCCAGCTCGTGCTGCGATCGAATCGGCGCGCCAGATCATCCAAGCTGTAGCCAAAACGTTGCTCGAGTTCGGCAAGCAGCCACCCTTGCTCCAGCGCCGTGTCGCGTTCGCTGAGCCGCATCGAACGTTCCAGCACCAGAGCCTCGGCTTCACTCATGGGCCAGATCACCGCCTCGACCGTGTCGCGGCCTAGTTGTTCCAGAGCCACGACGCGCCTATAGCCGTCGATCACCAGATAACAATCGGGCTTGCCGGAAACGGCGACGACCACGATCGGCGTCTGTTGTCCCGATGCCGCCAGTGAGGCCATCAGTCGCCGTTGCTGTTCGGGGCGCCGAGCGCGCAGATGTTCATACCGGCGATCCAGTTGATGAAACTCCAGCTTCATTCCGCTTCTTCCCTACGCGGACGAACTCTCCCACATGCCGGATCTGGTCTTGTGTAGCCTTCGGGGGAAGTGTGTCGGCAAGCCCCGTGTTCTCAATCGGATGAGCCTTGAACTGGTCTTGCGCGGCGCGAAGCAGGACTGTGCTTAGAATGCCAAGGAAATCAGCACCTTGAACTCCGAACTCGTCTTGCGCGATGTCCCAGGGAAGTCGGCTCAATGGTGGCGGTAATCGGAGCGGTTCAGGCGGCCGATCTTGCTCTCCACGCTCCCGCATCCGGTATGCGATGAAGTAATCCGGACGGCTCTCCCGCCAACTTCGTTGCGTTTGTACCCGGCGGGCAGCTTGGCACTCTGGGCTTCGGCAAGCGCGTTGACGCGATCCGATTCGGGAATCAGGACGAAACCAGCGGCGGCAAATGCAGCAGGGTCTCTTTCGCGCATCGGGCATGGTGACCCATTGATCACCAACCATTAAATAAAGGAGAGTTCAAACCAGCTTCAGGTGGACATTCTTCGCGAGTAGCGCCCGGTCACTTCTGACGAGCGCCGAAGGGTACGCGGTTATACATCTACGTATTACCTCCCGTTGAGCGTTGGACAATGTGATGGCCGCCCATTATCACCACGCCCAAAGCCCAGACATTGAGAACGGCCCTCACACACCCGGCTAGAAGGAAGCCTCCCTTTTCTCGCCGAGCAGCGCGACGTTCTCGGGGTTGGTG
>DATEPX010000157.1:0-4639 GCA_035272945.1 Terriglobales bacterium | reverse complement strand
GTAAGCCAAGGCGCCGGCTTCCTCGTGGGTCAACTCGCTGATCGAAGTTCGATGGTGCCGGGGAATCAGCAAAGTTTCAAAAGGCCACACCGCCCAAAAGGGAACCAGCACTGAAAAGTATTGGTTCTCGCAAACTATTCGCTGCCCCAGTTCATGCTCGAGCGCCAGGTAATCGCAAAGCAGACAGGAATTGTGTGCCGAACGATACTCCTGCTGAGCTATCTGCTCTTTCGCCGGCTCATTGGGCAGCTGTGCATTGGCCCAAATTTGACAATGCGGATGGGGGTTGCTGGCACCCATCATGGCCCCGCGATTTTCGAAAATCTGAACGTAGTGGATGAAGGGAAATGCCCCGAGTTCGCGATATTGTGCGGACAATATATCCACCACTCGCCCAAGCTCGTCAGCGGACATGCGCGAAACCGTCAAGTCATGACGTGGCGAGAAACACACCACGCGGCAGATGCCGGCTTCGCCTTCCGCGACAATCAACCCATTCTGATTTACGCTGCAATCTGGGGTATCTGGCAGCAAGGCTGGGTAGTCATTGTCGAACACAAACGTGTCGCGGTAATTGGGATTGCGAATTCGGGCGGCACGCAGGTTTCCCGGACACATGTAGCAAGTGGAATCGTAAGCCGGTGACGCTGAACTGGACAACTGCTCGAGTTGTCCGAGCCAAGGCCGCTGGGTACGATGCGGAGAAACTAGCACCCATTCCTTCGTCAACGGGTTGAAGCGACGATGCGGATGCTGCTTGAGATCCGATGAGCTCATGCGCGTCTTTGAATGGATAATTTCTGTGATCTAGGCACCAAGGCCTATTGCGACCTGAAGAGAATATCTAACTTTTGTTCGGCGTGTAATTGTGTGTCGAAACAGAGCACTCGCGTTCTCGGCAGGATCTCGGTCGCAGGACCAGCTTCGCTCATGCTTCAATCTCACATGCCCCTTCGGCGGCAGCGGATGCGAATATCTGAGGCGAAAAGCCGGCGAGGCGTTCATATCCAGCGCTAACGTTTTGTGCGAACTCGCCGACCGACTCACATGCGACAAGACTAATCGTGCAGCCTCCAAAGCCGCCTCCGGTCATGCGTGTCCCGAAAACGCCCGGTTGTGCTTTTGCCAGATCAACCATGAGGTCGAGTTCGGAACAGCTAACCTCATAGTCATTCCGCAAGCTGTGGTGGGAATCTGCCATGAGCCGGCCGAAGGTGGGGAGGTCGCCACGTTCCAAGGCATCCGCGGCTTCTGCCACGCGGGCGTTTTCGGTGACTACGTGCCGGCACCTTTTATAAATGACTATGGGAATTCCGCTGGCGTGCCGTTCCAGATCAGCGAGGCTGACATCACGCAAGCTGCCCACGTTTGGCAACGAACGGGAAAGTAACCGCACGCCTTCTTCGCATTCGGCCCGTCTGGTATTGTATTCGCCGCCGGCAAGCTCGTGCTTGACCATGGTATTACAGATCACGAGGCTAACCTGGCCGGGCAGCGGCAACAAATCGTACTCCAGGGAGCGGCAGTCGAGCTTAAGTGCGTTACCGGCGTGGCCATAGCATGCGATGAACTGGTCCATGATGCCGACCCTGGCTCCGACGAACTCGTTTTCGGCGCGCTGGCAGATCCTGGCAAGATCGAGCCGGTGTACTGAGATTCCAGAATTTTCCAGGAGCGCGAATCCTACGGCGACTTCGATTGCCGCAGAGGAACTGAGACCTGATCCGATCGGCACGTCCCCGTGGATTAGAAGATTTGCGCCCTGCAGATGGCATTGCGCTCGTTCCAGCATGCTGGCCACGCCCGCCACATAATCGCTCCAATGTTTTCGCGGGCGAAGCTTATCTTTTCGCAAATCGATTTCGATGCTCTCGGAAAAATTTTCGGAATAGACCAACAGTCTGCGATCGTTTCGAGGAGAGACGCCAACCCAGACATAAAAGTCGATAGCGGCTGGCATCACCAAGCCATCGTTGTAATCCGTGTGTTCGCCGATCAGGTTCACACGCCCCGGCGCACGGTAAATCCGTGCCCGCGCGGCATAATGCTCGCGAAATTTGTTTTGCAATCCCGCGGCGATCGTGTGCGCAGTCCGCTTTTGAGTCTGTGCAGTCTTCAACATCGGTTTCATTGATGTTCGGCGGCTGACATTCAGCCTCCTGCTTTTGGCACGTACAGCGATGAGTTGCGTCGCCTGGGAACAAAATCACTGTCAAGGATCGGCTGCGCCATCCCGCTCATTCAGAGCGCACTTCCACCTACAAGGTAATAGCTTACTGCAACTGAAAGAAGCTCTCGTCAGCTCTCATTCGCCAGACGGATCGGCATATAATCCGGGCGCACCATGATGGTAAACGGAAATCTCAGATTGCAAGCGCTAGCAGACCGGAGTCCGCAATGAAAACTCGGAACATCATCATCATTTTTCTAGCGCTGGTTTCATCGGTTACCACTCTGTTTGCTGCAAGCATCTTCGCCTCCGAGGAAGCACGTGATCAAGAAACAAGCATTTGGCACCGTTCCAGAGGGTCGTGTTGACCTCTACACAATGACGAACTCGCGTGGTATGGAAGTTCGTGCCATGAATTACGGCGGAATCATTGTTTCGCTGCGGGTTCCCGATAAGAAAGGTGTGCTGGCTGATGTGGTGCTCGGCTTTGACACTCTGGATGCCTATCTCAACAACAAGCCATATTTCGGTGCCATCATCGGGCGCTACGCGAATCGCATCGCTAACGGCAAGTTCACTCTGAACGGAGCCGAGTATCGCCTAGCCAGGAACAACGGCATGAATTCTCTGCATGGCGGGCTGAAGGGATTTGACAAGGTCCTCTGGCGCGGGGAGCAGTTTGAAAACAATCAGGGCATTGGTGTGGTCTTTACCTACACCAGCAAAAATGGTGAAGAAGGCTATCCCGGGAACCTGAAAGCCAAGGTGACATACACCCTTACAGACCAGAGCGAATTGCAAATCGAATATCAAGCTACCACCGACGAAGCCACGCCAGTGAACCTCACCAATCACAGTTATTTCAATCTTGCGAGCGAGGGAAATGGCGATATTCTCAAGCACAACCTGATCTTGAACGCCGACCGCTTTACCCCGGTGGACAGCACGCTTATTCCGGCAGGCGAACTCCGGTCAGTGGCTGGGACCCCTTTCGACTTCACAAAGCCAACTGCGATCGGAGCGCGCATCGACACGAATAACGAACAATTGGCGATCGCGCACGGGTACGATCACAACTTTGTCTTGAGCCGGAAGGGCAGTGGGTTGGAATTGGCAGGCCGCGTCCATGAACAGCAGACGGGGCGCGCACTGGAGGTTTACACCACTGAGCCAGGTGTACAGTTTTACACCGGAAATTTTTTAGACGGAACCATCAAGCATGGCCACGCCTACAACAAGCATGCCGGGCTCTGCCTCGAAACCCAGCATTTCCCAGATTCGCCTAACCATTCCAACTTTCCCTGGACTATTTTGAAGCCTGAGCAGACCTACAATTCGCGCACAGTGTATAAATTCTCTGCTGAATAGGCATCTGGCGAGTCATAGCACTGGAATTTTAGGAAAGCTGCGCGGCCGGAGCGGCGCCCTTACCTTGTTCGCTGCAATTCGATTCCAAGCGGACCACATCGTTCCAACAGACGAATAAGAATTTCTTGCTTCACTGCTTCCACCAACTAATGAAACAGCACCGCGAGAGAAAGGATTGGTCGGGGAGAGAGGAGTGGAACCTCCGACCGCGTTGGTCCCGATCAGCTAGGGGCTGAATGTGCTGTGCGATGGTTTTCAGCTTATAATCTGGCCCGCGCCCCTTTGGCGCCCCGCGTAGGTAGGCAAGTGATTCCGCCTGATAATTGCTGCCTGCCTGGTGACCGAAGTGGCAGAGCTGCCGGCTTTCGGTGCTGACCGCAAACCGCGAACCTGAAGCCTTGAAAAAGTCTTGGCCTATGGCTATGGATGATTTATCTTGGCTGGAATCGGGTCAGCAAAACCGCTCAGGTGAGGTGGACAGTCACTCTGTTTCTTGCTCCTTGGCGTCTCCAAGATTGCAAGATGTCTCGAAGGTTCGAAGAGGATTCCAGCCATGAAATCTCCTCTTTTTCTGTGCATCTTTCTTGTAGCGCTATCCCTGTGTGCATCTTCTCCGTTCTTCGCTTACGCCAGGAGCGCCGCTCCTGCTGCTTCTTCTTCTCCATCAGACCCGCAGGGCGGACAGACTTCCGAAGTGGTAATGCCCCGATCCTCATTTGAGGTAGTAATACCCGGCCCTTTGCGATCATTTCTGCGCATGGCCGGTATCAGTCAAAAGGTTTCGTCAGAGGAAGTGTTGCCCTTGCTGGCTCGCAACGTGTTCGCGCAGGGTTATCAGGGTTGGCAGGGCAGCGGTGGACGAACTGAGTTTCTGGTCCTACTGATCCGCTATGTGCAACAAGCGAGAGAATTGAAGGCTCTTGCCGGTTCAGAAGGCATTATCCACGTTTCAAATTGCGATGAGGCGGAGCCCCTGCTGCGCATCCTCGGCTACCGCCTCCGGCAGGACTGTGGAGCCAGCGGCTCTTTCTTGGTGACCGCCGATCCCGAACGCGCCTTTCTTACGATCGACTCGGGATTCCCTCTGCCTGAGCTCGAAGC
>DATEPX010000156.1:0-3907 GCA_035272945.1 Terriglobales bacterium | reverse complement strand
CGCCGCCAACGTCTCCTGCCAGAAAGCGGGCAGACGAGTAGTGCTTTCTGGTGTCAGCGAGCGAGTATCGAGAATGTTCAAAATCACCAACGTAGAATCGCTCTTCCTTACGTTCCCGACGTTAGAGGAGGCGATAGGCGGCCTGACTCGGGCTGGCGCAGCCTAGTCAAAAACCACATCCTGTCAAAAAAGGTCGCTGTGCGCCCACAATACGCGCTGGCCCGGAAATGATTAGCCTTGCCGCCTCCACTTTGCCCACCTCGCCCTATTTGCGGCTCTGATCCGCGCTAGACCTGCGGCTGAGATGTGGCGCTTGTGTCTTTTCTCCTGCCTTGGCGAACCCGCCGGTGAAGATGTGTCCGAGTGGCTCATGAGTTGTCCCCGGCCAACCTCGGACTTCAAGCAAATCCATCTGCACAGAAAGGTGAGGGGCATCGCCACTGTGCAGAATGAATCCTTAGAGCTTCCTCCGCGCCATCGCATTCGAGCTGACCGTGCCTCAGCTATTCCATGGCGTGTGAGATCAGGTCAATTTCCGATAGCATCTGCGCGATAATTGAAATTCTCGTTGCGCGCGGAGCTAAAACAGAGTGGGTTGGCTAGAAGTAACTTTCAAAATCGGGTGTTATCGACCTTGCGGACTCCAGAGTGACGCGCTGCGCCTGGCGATAGGCGAGGTTGGCCATGTGCACCGCGATTGCTGACCGGTAACCGATGTCAACTGATGCATTCGGTGTCTTGCGACTGCGGACACAGTCAATCCAGTTCCTCATGTGATCCTTGGCCGGAATCTTCCCGGTGAGTGCATCTCCATTCGGGCGATTCACCTTTTCGGGGTAGTAGCGGATTTGTTCGCCAGACTCGCCCTGCACCATGTCGGATTCTCCCCAGGTGTGCTCGATTGTCCCATCACTCCCGAGGATGCGCTCTCCCAATCCGTAATGCTTGTTGCCGAAAGTGGACTGCCAGGTCACAACGATGTCTTTCGCGAAGTCGAGTGTGACTGCAATCGTGTCCGGCACTTCACGGCCATCCTTTTCTGAGAAGATGCCGCCCGACATGTAAGCCGCCGTTGGCAGCGGCAAGTCAAGCGCCGACATGATCCATGCGATCTGATGCACCATGTTCTCCGTCACATTCCCGCCGGAAAACTCCCAAAACAAACGCCAGTTGATCAGACGGTAGGGATCGAAGGGGCGGTCACGCCGGCCGTTCAGAAACGCACTCCAGTTAACGTTTTGCGCGGAGCAGTCCGAAGGGATCGGCCGCACCCATTGGCCCTTTCCATGCGGAGTGTTACGGCTCATCCAGGACTCCACCTGAGTCACTTTGCCGACAATTCCATCTGCGATCCATTTTCTCGCGTCGGCCAAAGTCCCTGAACTCTCAAACTGCAGACCAATTTGCACGACGCGCCCGGAATCTCTGGCAGCCGCGAGGCACTGCTCGGCTTCGGGAATCGACCACGTCATTGTCTTTTCCGCGTAGAGGTCCTTGCCGGCGGCCAGAGTATCGAGAAAATGCCGCGCATGCGTGTGCAGCGGGCTGGCCACAATGACGGCATCGAGATCCTTCATGTCGAGCAGTCGCCGATGATCGTCAAACGTGCGAATACCAGGGACCATCTTGCTTGCTTCATCGCGGCGTCGACTGTAAACATCGGCGACGGCTACGAGCTGAACATCGCCGACTGATTGTGCTTCCCTAAGCAAATCCTGCCCACGATTCCCCACGCCGATCATCCCAACGCGGATGCGG
This sequence comes from Terriglobales bacterium, assembly GCA_035272945.1. Lineage (GTDB taxonomy): Bacteria > Acidobacteriota > Terriglobia > Terriglobales > Acidobacteriaceae > Gp1-AA122. Next base: position 2,149 of record DATEPX010000156.1, on the reverse strand, counting down.
TCATTGGCTCCCAGTACACGCGCGGGTGGGTAGGCCAGGAAGGCCGCCGTACCCACTGCCGCTTGCTTTAGAAAATCTCGCCTGGTGTTGTCCGTCATGACGACCTCCTCTGGAAAGGCTGGTCTACAGGGCATCCGCCTCTCGCAAGAGCTTCTTCATGCCCGCCCAACTCTGGCGCGACGCCTCTTCTGGAGAGCCCCCGCCGTGCCAGTGAGTTTCAAGGCTGACGGCGTAGTGATAGCCGTCGCGTTTCAGGGCCCTGAACTGCCCCGCCCAGTCAATGATCCCATCTCCCATCGGCGCCCAATCATAACCTTTTGCGCTTTTGACCGCGTCCTTGCAGTGGCAGTGGCCGATACGATCTTTGGGCAAAAGATTGTAGCCATCGGGAAACGGAATCTCGCCGTTGGCGGCCGCGTTCCCAGGATCCCAGTTCAGCATGAGATGCGGAGACTTCACCGCTTCCAGAACTTTGGCCGCTTCCGCACCCGTAGTTGTATTAAGACCGCCGTCATTCTCCAGCAGCAGGGTGATGCCCTTCTTGCCCGCTCTGTTTGCGGCATCCAGCAGTTTCTGATTGATGGCCGCGCGGTACGGAGCCTGATCGTCCAATCGCCAGAAATCGAAGCAGCGCACGCGATCGGTACCGAAGGCTTTGGCCATTTCGATCCCCCGCCCCAGCACCTCGTCCTGCTGATCGAACGTAAAGCTCGCATGAAAGTCGACAGCTTCGCTGTATCTCGATCGTGGAGCGCCCTTCCAATCCACTTTGAACAGAGGACTAGCAATATCGGTCACGCGCAGACTGTATTTCTTCAGAATGCGCTGCGTTTCTGCGACTTCCTTCGAATCAAGGTTAACGATGTTCTTGTTCCACATCGTACGCAATTCAATCCATCTCATCCCGAATTCGCGCGACGCAACCTCGCAGGCATGGCCAAAATCCTGGCTGATCTCATCATTGATAATGGAAACGCGGAACGACGATGCAGATTCCGCCAGCGCGTAGCAGGAAGGAGAAACTACAACCGTTGCGGCACCCATCGCCCCCATTCCCGCCAGGAATTCACGACGCGAAACTAGCAGAGGCATATATACTCCCTTCTGCTGAAAGTCCATCATATGTCAACGACAGGATTTCATTCAGGGTTCGTCCATAGATGTGTGCCAGTGTGTACAGCCGGTGAATACCGGGAATCACATCCTTGGTTTCCGATGCGATGTAATTCGCTAGGAAAAATTACAAAAGTGGGTTGGCGGTCTTTTCTCGCAATGCCAGACTCGCTGCATGAACATCACGGAAGGTCAATCCAAGTTCCTGACGGATGGCACGCAGTTCTGTACCTGGTTTTGACCGCTGGCGCTTCCCGTGGGATCGGGGGATTATTTCTTTCCGACTCTCAGTTTCGCCCATCTCGCCCGCTGTGCAGCTCGGATGTTCGCCAACTTGGTAGATAAGTTCGTAGGCGATATCCGACAAAATGTACACGCTACTGGCATCTTTACTCGCGTTCAGTACCCGCGCGTGCAAACGCTCGAACACAGTGAGAAGACTTTCACGAAAGCATATGAGGAATTTGAGAAGAAAATTCCAGCGGCACGAAGAGCGTTGGAAATAGAATTTCGGAAGATACTCGGCGTAGAGCAGGACGGAAATTATAAGGCTTCGAGTTAAGCAAGTTAATAATGTGTCGGCTTTGTTCCCCTAGGCGGTCTGCGTTTTTGATCTTGGGGTTGGTTTGTGAAAGGGATAATTCCGAATATTTTTTTGTTTATTGTTCAGTGACTTAAGTTAGAATTCGCGCAACCTCGCCGAAACCTCTGGCGCGCAAGTCCGACTGAGATTCCGAGCTAGTACTCGAATTTGCCTTCAAAGCGCGTGCCCGTCTCCCGTGGCTCGCGCGGGGAACAGTTTATGACCCGTCCCACCATGCTTCTCCTTCAATCGCTGACCAGGTCCGGGATTCGGATCTTCGCCCTGCTATTGACCATGACAACAGCCGCCCTGGCCGGCGTGACCGTCTATTTCCCGGTGTCCGGCTCGACCGTAACGTCGCCAGTTCACATTCGGGCTGCGGCCACCTCCACTTATCCGATTACCTACACGCGTATTTACGTGGACAACGTGAGTGTGTGGGGGTCGGCGGTA
>DATEPX010000155.1:0-2904 GCA_035272945.1 Terriglobales bacterium | reverse complement strand
AATTGTTTCGCCTGGTGACCTGAGCTCAGAATGAGATCAACTACGACTTCAGGTGCAAATCGGGCGATGTCGCCTCGATATTGCGGCAAGCGATCCCGGTCTCCCTGGATTTGCTCCAGGACGCCAGCCTCGTGTTTATTGGGGCGGCGGTGAAACACCGCGACGGCATGTCCGGAATCGCACAATTCGCGGACTAAGGGTGTCCCGATGAACCCGTTTCCGCCTATCACCAACATTCGCATGCCTACTCGCTGACCGCACGGATGGCAGAGTCAGTTTACAGAAACACTCGCTCTGGCGCTGTGGAACCCTGACCCACGACGACAAACGGAACGGCACCAGCACGCTGTTCGCCGCCCTGGAACTGGCACAAGGCAAGGTGGTGAGCCAGTGTTATCAGCGACACCGCCATCAGGAATTCCTGAAATTCCTCCGGCGCTTAGACGAAGAGTTCCCCGGCTCGGTGCCCCCGCATCTGGTGATGGATAACTATGGCACGCACAAAAAACAAGAAGTGCGTTCCTGGCTGAAAAAGCATCCGCGTTTCGTGCTGCATTTTGTGCCCGCCAGTTCCAGTTGCTTGAACTTAGTGGAACGGTGGTTTGGCGAGTTGTCGCGCGAGTGCATTCGTCGGGGCGCATTCTTCAGCGTCGTGGATCTGGAGAAAGCCATCGCCGAGTATCTTGACGCCTGGAACGAAGATCCCAAAGCTTTTGTTTGGACCGCCACGGTGGACTCGATCATGGAAAAGCTGTCTCGCTGCCGGCAAACGCTGGAGAAGATTCAACCCGGATGCACCTTGCCACGCAGCAGAAAGAAGACCCACAAGATTGTCTAGTTATTTCGCGGACGCTACACTAGCACATCTTGCGCGCCGCGGCTTGCCTCCGTTTCACTTCCTTTTTGTGTCGCACCACAGCCGCTAGCACTCTCCTGCCGCTGCTCGGCGGTCGATTTCTTGGCTCTGGCGAGGCCGCCCCTGCGGACGAACCCCGCCGACACCACGGAAAGGCCAATGCAAAAGGCAGATCTTGCTTAAACAGGCAGGTGAGACATGATGGTCTCACCCATGTCTGCGCTTAGCCCGCATAGCAAACATGATCGCGAGGAGAAACCCCGTCAGGGCTCCTAGCAATGCTTCACTGATTGAGAGGCTGTTGAAGGACGAGCTGCCATTGCTGCCCAACAGGAATCCGGTGTATGCCATGGCGAAAGTCCAGGAAATCGCGCGAACTTTCATGGGGTATCCTCACGCGTCGATGGAATTGACAGTACTCTGTGGGCCGTGACAAAACCTGGGATGGCCAAGATCACAGGAAGAAATTGCCACAGCCCACCGAGTTCTTCCGTGATTTGGTGAGTTTCTAAAGTCTACCAAAAATTGGGTGGGTAAGTATCAAGAATAATCAAAAAGATAGCAGGGATCGGCAGGTATGCGTTTATGCGGCTCGAAGAAACGACCGGCCGTTCATTTCAGCTGCCGGGACGCCACAGCCATACTGCCTCGTGATCAAACCTTTCGCGTTCGGTTTCGGTAAGGCAGTCGCCACATTTTTTGGGGATAGGGTGGATGTTTGTGGACGGTTTGCCGTTTACGTGAACGATCATCTCTTCCTTGCCACACACACGCGGCAGCGTTACAGCAAAGCACCGAGAACCACCCACAAAATGAACCGTGCATGTACCAAGAGGACGGCAGCCGCGAGTGCAGAGTAGAAATTAGAAGCAAGAACCGCTCCATGCATCTTTAAGAATTTGCAGCAACGAGGGTTAACCATCGGCCTGACACATTCGAGTGCTCCGAGACCCGGGATAATATTGTTGCCAGAAGATTGTGCGAAAAATCATCCACGTCGACATGGACGCGTTTTATGCTTCGGTCGAGCAACGCGATGATCCACGCCTGCGCGGCAAGCCTGTGATCGTCGCTTGGCAGGGTAACCGCTCTGTCGTTTGCGCCGCTTCGTACGAGGCCAGGAGCTTCGGCGTACATTCGGCCATGCCGGCAGTACGAGCGGAACGCTTGTGTCCCCTTGCGATCTTCGTCGCTCCGGATTTCACACGCTATCGGGCAGTGTCGCGCAGCGTATGGGAGATCTTCAAGCGTCACACGGATCTGATAGAGCCACTGTCATTGGACGAAGCATACTTGGATGTTACCGGGAACAAGACCGGCTTGCCGACCGCCACCCTGGTGGCGCGCACGATTCGTGAGCAAATCCGGCAGGAATTAAATCTGACCGCCTCCGCCGGCGTAGCACCCAACAAGTTCTTAGCAAAACTCGCCTCTGACTGGCGAAAACCTGATGGGCTCTTTGTCATTCAGCCCGAGGACATAGACGCGTTTCTCCTCCCACTCCCTGTTGGACGCTTGCCTGGCGTTGGCAAAGTTACGGGAGAGAAGCTGGCAAAACATGGAGTACGGACGGTGGGGGATCTGCGAAGTCTCGATTTTCGCGTGCTCGAAGACCTCTTCGGGCGTTATGGTCGGCGCCTGCACGAACTCGCCCGCGGTATCGACGATAACGAAGTTGTCCCGGACCGGCCTACGCAATCGATATCCGTAGAAGATACCTTTGACGAGGACGTTCTGTTGGCAGAAACCGAGCCCATGATCCGGCACCTTGTAGAAAAGCTTTGGTTTGTTTCGCGCAAAGAATCGCGCATGGCACGCACAGTCGTTCTCAAACTCAGGACAAGCGAGTTCAAGATCCTTACTCGCAGCCATACGCCCGGCTCTCCTCCCTCCTCCTGCGATGAATTGACGGACATCGCGTTGAAGCTGCGAGACCGAGTGGACTTGAGTCCACGGCAGCGCTATCGGCTCGTCGGCGTAGGGTTGAGCAACTTTCGGGAAGCTGAAGAGACGGGGGCGCAACCCGCCCTTTTCGGGTAGCACAAATA
>DATEPX010000154.1:0-10451 GCA_035272945.1 Terriglobales bacterium | reverse complement strand
CTTCACCGGCACGATCGAAAACAGATCGACGGGTATTCCGGCCTCCGCAACGCGGATGGTGGCCATGAGGCCGGCCAAACCACCACCTACGACGATGATCTTTGGCTGCCTCATTTGGTTGGTAGGTAGGCCGAGAACGGATGCCAATCGAATCGGAAACTAAGAATGATCAAGATCCCGACGACGCTGAAGGCAACTCCTACAAATGCGCCAAATCGTCCCGCCGCTTGTTGGGCTTTGACAGTCGCCGCTAGCCCCCACTTGCAAAGGAAATTCCAGGTCCCCACACCGAGATGAAACGAAGAGGCGAGCACGCCAACGATAAAAAACACCAGGTACCACGGATTCTGCATGTCCTCGGCCACGTTTGCATACGTTGACTTGCCATGCGTGAGCCAGCGCTCGGTATAAAGATGCCAGCCAATATAGGCAAACGCGATGATGCCCGTGTATCGCTGGGCCAGGTAGAGCCAATTCCCCACCCACGGATACGCCGACACGTTCGACTTGCCGCGCAACCAAATGTAAATGCCGTAACCGCCATGGAACAGCAGGGGAAGAAAAATGCCTCCCCATTCCACGATCAGGCGGAACGGAATGGTTTGAAGCTCTTCGGAAGTCGCGTTGTATTTCTCCGCACTTACAAGCGCGGCGCTGTTGGACCAGAAATGCTCCGCCAAAAATGCGCCAACCGGAAGTAAACCGGTAAAAGAATGTAGCTTTCTAAGGAGATAACTTGAGTCAGGCTGGGTGGCCGTGGCAGACATGCCCTCTCCGCCGCGCAAGTCCCGTCCGGATCATACTGAATGATTCGGGAGGAGCGCTGAGGATTCGCGGCAAAATCAGTATAGGCAGATGACTCCGGGGATGCAAGTTGGACTGTTCTTTCTGCAGGCACAAACATTTCGAAATCTTCTTGCAGCAGCAGCAGGAGTGCCGGAAAATAGCATCTGACGGACGGGATTCGCTTGGCCCAAACCTCTCCCGGCCTTAGCCTCAACATTTCATCCACTTGCCATGAGCACAACACTGCGTCTGGTCTCGGAGATGGAGCGCATCGCCCACGCCCTCGGCACGCAGCGAGGGGATGCATCGCAGGTTTCTCTTTCCCCGGTGGCCGAGAAAATCGCCAAGCATCTGGGCGTCAGAACTGAGGAAGTAGCCATCCTGGCGATTTCTACCCGCTGGCGGCACCTGTACTTTCTGGTGCCGGAAGCATTAAAAAAGGTCGGTTTTGTTCCGCTCTCCAGCAATTCAGCCTTGGCGGCACGCACTGCTCGCGATAGCCGGCCTGAGATCGAGAATAATTTTGCCGCCGCAACGCACGCCACCGTTTTTGAAGGTGTGAAGATCACCGGGAAAGCTTCTGAAGCGATTCAGAAAATGATCAGTGCGCCGATTCTCCTGGATGGCAACGTAGTTGGCGTCATTCAAGTCAGCCGGAAGGGCCCAAATCCTGCCAGCTCAGGCCCCGACTTCACGGCTGCGGATCTCGGAAAAATTCTGGCGCTCTGCAAGCCTCTCGGCAAGTTGCTCCACCACATCGCGGGAGAATGATTCTTCCGCGTCCCACGAAATTGTCATCTGCCATTCACAATTTTGCTGCTCTTGCCGCGTTTAGGGTCGGAAATGCGTTGACACTGCAATACCTTCTTGTTACTTTTCCACAGCGGAAGATTTCTCGCACGCACACCACTCACGGAGGCTCGGCAAGCCGACACAATGTCGTTCGTTGCTAAGAAAATCTTCCTCACCAAAGGCGTCGGTAAACATCGCGAAAGGCTTTCGAGCTTCGAGCTCGCCCTGCGGAACGCAGGGATTGCGGCATGCAACATTGTCCGCGTCTCTTCGATCTTTCCGCCCAACTGCAAATTGATTTCTCGCAGCGAAGGATTGAAACACATCAAGCCCGGGCAAGTCGCGTTCACGGTTATCAGCGAAAATTCCACGAAGGAAGCTCACCGGCTCATCGCCGCTAGCATTGGGTTGGCGCTGCCGAGCGACAAGTCCATGTATGGCTATTTGTCCGAGCATCACTCCTTCGGGGAAACAGAAGAAGTCGCCGGCGAATATGCCGAAGAGCTCGCCGCGGAAATGCTCGCGACCACGCTGAACGTGGAATTCGATCCGGACCTGAGTTTCGACGAGAAGAAAGAGGTCTACCGCATCTCCAACAAGATCGTCCGCACCATGAACGTGACGCAATCCGCCGTGGGCGACAAGCGCGGCCTCTGGACCACCGTTCTAGGCGCCGCCATCCTCATCGGCGAAGACGACTGACTGCCAAGTCCCCGGTAGGGCACGCCTTCCCTGGCGGGCCGCTCTGCGCCGCGGCGGCGACTGGCACACTTTTCGTTTTTTTTCAGGCGGATCTTCTTTTTGAACCGGCGCGTGAATTTATGGTTAGGAAGTTGATTTGATTGCGATTGTTGTCTTTTCTGCTGCGAAAGCGCCTGTCTACATCTTTGCTGGTAGGGTCACGCCCAGGGCTGCTAGGATCTTGGTCTGGTTGGCGCTCGGCTGCGGTAGTTTTGTCACGGTCGTTTTTTCATCGATCTTGTACTGCAACAGGCACAGACTGCCGAGCGAGGCCAGCGCGTCTCGTAAGGTGATGGCGTGTGGGTTGCTGTCCGTCGTTCCGAACTGTTTTTGCAGCCGTCGCTCCATTTCACGACTCAGTTTTAATGCCAGCATGCAGCAGAACACGTGGCCCCGCGTGCGACTCTCCTTGCGCAAGAACAACGGTCGTACTTCCAATAGCCCGGTCTTCATAGCGCGAAAATCACGCTCCACCTTTTGCAAGCTTACGTAGCTGTCGTGCACCTCTTGGGCACTCATGTTCGGTTTCAAAACGTCAGTGGTCACCACATAACAGCCGGCCAACTCCAAAGACTTTTCGATCGCCGCCTGGTGGCGCTCCAGCACTAACGTGCGGCCGTCCAACTTCAACTCCACCAAGTCCTTCAGCTTGTGCTGCGCGGCCCACCCTTGCAGTTTTCTCTGGCCCGCTTCCGGCTGGCAGCGCGGCTTATTCTTCACCAGCTCGTTGCGCGCGGCGATCTTTCCTTCCAACTTCTCCAGTTTGTCTTCCAAGCGGTGCTGCTCGCGCGCCGCTTCGGCATCGTTCTTGCGCAGCACGTAGCGCACTCCGTGGCCCTCCACTTCGCAGATCTGTTCGTGGAACAACCCCAGTTGCAGAGTCCCTGTGCTCAGCAACCCGCGGATCTGTGGATCGGTGAGCGCCGTGATATAGCGCAGCCCCGCCTGCGCGAGCGCTTGCTTCCCCTTGCTCTTCACCATACCCCGATCGCCGACGAAGACGAGTTCCTGCACCTGAAACTTCTCTTTGATGATCTTGACTTGATCGGCTACCGTCGTCGGATCGGAAGTGTTGCCTTTGAACACGCGCACCGCCAAGGGCTCACCTGCGGGGTCGGTCAGCAGGCCGATGACGATTTGCAGCTTGCCGCGCTTGCCATCGCGACCGTAGCCGAACTCTCCGAGTTCGTTCTTCTCGCCTTCCAGATAGCTGCTGGTAACGTCGTAGAGAAACAAGCGCGGCGGTTGTGCACCACGGCGGCTCTGGTAGCGGCGGTACAGGGCCCGCTCGATCTTTTCTTGCCGTGTACACAAATCGTCGAGTGCAGCGTAGAGATCGTCTTCGTCGAACGAGGTAAGTCCCAGCACTTCGTTGACGGCGTGATCCTCGGCCCAGCGTACGGCCGAGAGCCGAGAGCCTTGATGAGGCAGGCGCGCCAAGACGAGGAACAAGGCCAACTTGCCGAGAGTCGTATTGCTGAGGGCAGCGGTGATGCCAAGGCCATCGGCGATCTGCTTCAGGACATAGAGTAGGCCAAAGATAGGGCCGAGGGTAGGTTCCGCAGAACGCGAGGCGTGATCGAACTCCCCGCGCAGGGCGCGGCGGAGCGCCTCGATGCGCGCCGACTGCCAATGGGAGAGATTGGCGAGGGTGCGGTTCTTGACTTTACCGTTCTCGCGGTAGGCTTGGCGAAGGAGAATGGCGGGCGGGGAGTTGCGGTTGGGGATGGTGGCGATGTACATGTCGACGTAATACAACAATAAATAAGAATTGTCAACAACAAAATTAACAATTACATGTCTACTACTCCAACAAAAAAGGGGACTCAACTCCAACACCAAGCACGACTTACCTAAAATTTAGGGAAGGAAGATCCGTCAGGGGCGCGCGAGAATTTTTTAGACGTCCAGGTCGTAAGCCGTCTTTAGCCACTTCTTCACTTCTCCATCAATCTCTGTCACCGTCGTAATTTCCATGCGATGCGTGATGCGGTCTTTTTTCGCCAACCCGCCCGTTGCGATGATGCGTTTTGGTAGTTTGCCCTTGTAGTGCGTCAAGGCCAGGCCCAGGTCAACGCGCGAGTTGGTCGTCGGCTTGATTTGCGCGAATACATGTTGGCGATACAGGGGCACGATCGTCTTGCACGGGCAGGCCTTTACGTCACCGCCAAGCGATTTGCCAAGCTCTAACAGCCCATCGCAAACCGGCCGAAGCTTCTCTTTCGGTCCGGCATACTGTTCCTCTACGTATCGGGCCGCGGCTTTTAGGTAGGCCTCCGGCGTATCTTCCTCCCCGCCCTTGCCGCCCGCTCGTTCCGCAATCCACCAGGCGCCGTTCGTGCCGAGCTTGTGTTTGCTTTTGAGCCACGCGCGCCGCGACTTTTCGTCTTTCGGCCCTTCGTTCTTCACCAAGGCGATCCATTCCTCCAGCGAACGCCCCGTTTTACTGTTTAGCTCGGCGACCCATTTCTGCACCATCGCCACGCCTGGATGCACGTCATACAACGAAGAGGTTCTTGTTGCTCTGGCACTGGTCATAGCAGCCTCTGCCTAGCGATGCTCAATCGGTGTATCCTCCTGTCCTAGCCCTGCGACTATTTGAAATACCCGACGCGCTCGAGAACTGCCCTGACGATCAACGGCAGCGCCACCGTCGCGTCATCGAAGACTTCCGCGAATCGCCCGCCTTCCTCGGGAGGAACAAATTTTCCCCAGGAGACCGCTTCGGTATACGTGCTTCCGCTGAGGCCGCCCCAATGGACCGGCTCCGGGCAAATCCGCACGCCATAGTTGTAGCGCTTCAGCGGAAGTTTCTTGTAGCCGCGCCGCGCAAGCAGTTCAGCGTAAACGCCGAATTGTTGCGACCAATTACGAGGGACGCCCCCACCCACTGTCAATATCCCCATGCGCTTGGTGGCCAGCATGGTGTCGGCAAACCTCTCGAAATCCTCGAAGGGATCGAAACGCAGCAACGGGCGCTTATCCTTCTGCCGGGCAATCTTGTGCAGCGCGAAGTCGATTCCCAACTCGGAATCGCTGAATGCGGGGACAAAGATAGGGACGTCGCGCTCGTAAGCGGATTTCAGTATGCCCCTTCCCGGTGCATTCTTGTGCAGATATTCGCCGATGCGGCGATGGATTTTCCAACTGCAGGCGATGTCTTCCGCGCTCCACTCGTTGAGGATGTGGTCCATCACTTCCTCGACGTGATCAAGATTCACTTCGGGCTCGAGTGAGTCGTACACGCGGTTGTACCCGGCCTGGAACAGCTCTTTGTCATCCATCGCGGGGTTGTAGCGAAAATGAGAGTAGCCCGTGGCTTCGACAAGCCCGTGGGCCATTAGCGCGCCCGTTGAAACGATGGCCTTGACCACACCCGACTCAATGAGGTCGCAAAAAACGAGTCCCATCTTGCCGACCGTCAAAGCGCCGGATAGCGTCATCACCACAAAGCAATCCTTATCGCGGGCCATGGCTTCGAAAACATCGGCGGCATCGCCGATCTGCCGGCCGGTGAATGCCGTGTCTCCCATGGCGCGAACCAATTCGTCGACGGTCCGGCATTTGGATAGATCCAACGGAAACATCGGCCGGAGCTTATCCTTCACCGGATCATGGAGCACCCTCCCGGTCACAGTTTTGCTTTGCTGCTTCGCCATCGTGTCTCCTCGACTAGAAACGAATCAACTGTTACGGATGAATTTCTCCCTCGCGAATGACGTGTGATGATGCTCGAACTCCCCCGCAGATTGATAGTACAAACTCGGCGCAAAAGGAAGTATAAAACGCACAAGAATAATTTTTTCTCGCCCATGCTAGACTAAAAATTATGGCAGACAAATTTACCATTGGTCTGGTGCAGATGAAATGCACAGCGAACGCGGAAGAGAATCTGTCGCGCGCGATCGGGAAAATCCGTGAAGCAGCCGCGCGCGGTGCGCAAATCATCTCGCTCCATGAACTGTTTCTAGGCGAATACTTCTGCCGCACCGAAGATGCGGAGTTGTTCAATTTGGCGGAACCGGTGCCGGGCCCGACGACCGAAAAACTGGCGCCGGTCGCCAAAGAAAAGAAGGTGGCGCTGATCGTTTCCCTTTTCGAGCGTCGTGCCCCCGGCATCTATCACAACAGCTGCGCGGTGCTAGATGCCGACGGAAGTTTCCTTGGGAAATACCGGAAGATGCACATCCCCGACGATCCTTTGTACTACGAAAAGTTTTACTTCACTCCCGGCGATCTAGGCTTCCCCAATTTCGACACCCGGTACGCCCGCGTCGGCGTGCAGATCTGCTGGGACCAGTGGTATCCCGAAGGATCGCGCGTCACCGCGCTCAGCGGCGCTCAAGTGATTTTTTATCCAACCAGTATCGGCTGGCATCCGCGCGAGAAGGCGCAATTGGGCGCCGCGCAACTCGATGCGTGGCGGACCGTGCAGCGCGGGCATGCCATTGCGAATGGAGTTTACGCAGCTGTTGTGAATCGCGTCGGATTCGAAGGCCAACCCGAACAGGGCGATCCGGGGCTGGAATTCTGGGGGAATTCCTTTGTGGCCGATCCCTTCGGTCAAGTCGTTTCCGAAGCTCCCCATGACAAAGAGGAAATCCTGGTCGTCGAATGCGACCCCGCCAAGAGCGAAGACACACGCAGAAACTGGCCGTTCCTGCGAGACCGCCGCATCGACGCCTATCAGCCCATCCTGAACCGCTGGGTCGACGACAAATAGCGGGTTCTTCTCTCTGCGCTCTACGTCCGCTGCGACCCTGTGTTAGATTCTTTTTCTCCGTGAAGACACCGCCACAAGCCAAAACGCTCCGTGACCTCGGCTTCCGTATGCCCGCCGAATGGGAACGCCACGAAGCCACCTGGCTCGGCTGGCCGCATGAACTGACAGACTGGCCCGATAAGTTCGCGCCCATTCCGTGGGCCTTCGCGGAAATTGTCCGTCACTTGTCGAAAGTCGAACGCGTTTATCTCCTCGTGGAGAACCGCAAATCCGAATCGCGCGTGCGAGCCATCTTGAAGAAGTCCGGCGCCAATCTCAGCGCCGTGGATTTCTTCCGCGTACCAACCGACCGCGGATGGATGCGCGACTCCGGTCCCATCTGTGTTCGCAACGAAGCCGCAGAAGTTGCTTACAATCATTTCGTTTTTAATGGCTGGGCGAAATACGCCAATCACAAAAAAGATGCCGTTGCTGTCACGAAAGTAAATCAGAAGTTGCGGCTCCGCTTATGGCAGCCGGAACACAAAGGCCGGCGTGTGGTGCTGGAGGGTGGCAGCATCGATGTCAACGGCCGCGGAACACTGCTCACCACGGAAGAATGTCTGCTCAGCAAAGTCCAGGAAAGAAATCCGGGATTCACAAAGGAGGACTACGCCCAGGTCTTCCGCGAGTACTTCGGCGTGAGCAACGTTCTCTGGCTGAAGAAGGGGATCGCCGGTGACGACACTCACGGCCATGTGGACGACCTGGCGCGTTTCGTGAACCCCTCAACGGTCGTGACCATCGTGGAGAACGATCCGAAGGATGCGAACTATGCCCCGCTGCAAGAGAATCTTGCTTTGTTGCAGACGATGAAGGATCAGGATGGCCGGCCGCTTCGTGTGGAAACGCTTCCCATGCCGGCACCCGTCTATTTCGACGGCCAGCGCCTTCCCGCAAGTTATGCGAATTTTTACATCGCCAACAAGATTGTGATCATGCCGACTTTCAACGATTCAAACGACCGCGCGGCCCTGAACATTCTCTCCGGCCTGTTTCCAGATCGTGAAGTGGTGGGGATTGCCTGCCGCGATCTCGTCCTGGGACTTGGCACGCTACACTGCATGACCCAGCAGCAACCATGCCCCGGATAGATTTGCAGTTCTAACGCAGCGGAGAAAGAACTTGGTCGTTGGTTCAAAAGGCTGCTTTGGTTAAAATCCAGACCTCCGAGGAGGCCAAATGCTTGTAGCGTGGAACGCTGTGTTTCTCGATTCAGAATTTTTTATTGTTCACTATCACCGGGGACTGATCGGCTGGCTTCTGATCGGCCTGATTGCGGGATGGCTTGCAGGCAAGATTGCGCGCGGACGCGGCTTCGGCTGTATCACGGACATCGTGCTGGGGCTGATCGGATCTTTCCTGGGCGGCTGGATTTTTATCAAATTGGGAATTTTTGGCGGCGGCTTCTTGTACTCGCTGGCGGCTGCCACCCTAGGTGCCGTCATTCTCGTCTCCATCGCGCACCTTTTCGGCAGCTCGGACCGCTGAGCCTCCGCATTTCTGCGGTCTCTCGCAACAGTGTTCTGCGGACGTGGCCGCCGGAGTCCTATGATAGGATTCTCACTTGCGTCCCGGAGTTGACGCCTCATTGAGCAAGACCTCGCAATCCCTCACCGCCATTCCTCTGGGCGGCCTCGGCGAATTCGGCATGAACATGATGGCACTGCGGCTCGGTGACGAAATCATCGTCGTCGACGCGGGCATGATGTTCCCGGAGTCGGAACTCCTAGGCGTTGATCTGGTCATTCCCGACATCACCTACCTGAAGCAGAACCGTGCGCAGGTTCGCGCAATCGTGCTGACGCACGGCCATGAAGATCATATCGGGGCGCTGCCCTATATTCTGCGGGATTTGAATGTTCCCGTGTACGGGACGCGCTTCACGCTGGCGCTGGTGAAAAAGCGCCTCGACGAAGCGGGTCTCCTGGAGTCGACCACGCTTCGCGAAGTAATTCCGGGCCGCTTGGTGGAGGTCGGTCCGTTTGAAATTGAGTTTATTGCCGTGACCCACAGCACGGTGGATTGCGTGGCGCTGGCGATTCGCACACCGCTAGGCGTGGTCATCCACACCGGCGATTTCAAAATCGATCAGACTCCCGTAGGCGGCGCGCCGTTCGATTTGCACTCCTTCGCAAAGTATGGAAACGAGGGCGTGCTGGCGCTCTTCAGTGACTCCACGAACGTGGAACGCCCCGGCTTTACGCCGTCGGAGCGGGCCATCGTTCCACGAATTGAAGAGCTCTGCCGCGCGGCGCCGCGGCGGGTGATTTTGTCTTGCTTCGCATCGTCCATTCATCGCATTCAACAGGTCATCGACATTGCCTCGCGTGTGAATCGCAAAGTGGCGTTCGTCGGTCGCAGCATGGTCGACAACGTGGAGATTGCGCACTCGCTCGAGCTTCTGCGCATCCCCGACGGGATGGTGGTGCGACCGCAGGACATTCGCGGCTTCGATGCGAAGCGCATCATTATTTTGGCCAGCGGAAGCCAGGCGGAACCCATGTCCTCGCTCTCGCGGATCGCCGTGGACAATCACCGCTTCGTCTCCGTGGATGAAAACGACAGCGTGATTCTCTCCGCGCGCATCATCCCGGGAAATGAAAAATCCATTTTCCGGATGCTCGACCATATGTTCCGGCGGCGCGCGTTGGTCTATTACGACAATTCGGCGGGCACCATTCACGTCTCGGGCCACGCCAGCCAGGAAGAACAAAAACTCTTGCTGCAACTCGTGAAACCGAAGTATTTCATCCCCGTACACGGGGAGTACCGTCATCTGTTCCGGCACGCAGCGCTAGCGCATCAACTGGGAGCCGTTTCACACGAGATTCTCCTCGTCGAAGATGGGCGGCCGATCGAATTCACGGAGGACGGCGCACACCGTCGCGACCCGGTGACGGCCGGCCGCGTTTGCGTGGATTCTGGTTCGCTCGAAGAGATTGAAGACGTTGTGATTCGTGACCGGAAGCATCTTTCCGAAGACGGCATCGTCGTCCCCATCATCGCCATCGATAAGCACACGGGGAAAATGGAATCGCATCCGGAGATTGTGACGCGTGGCCTCATGAGCGACAACGGCCAGGAATTGATTGTCGGCGCGCGACTGGTCATCATGAAGACCGTGGAGGAGTCGAACGCCGAGGAAAAATCTGACTGGGGCGTCATCAAAGAAAAGATTCGCGTCGATCTCAAGCGCTACATCAGCAAACAGACCTCCAAACGGCCCTTGATTCTTCCCGTCATTCTCGAGGTCTAACAAGCTGAGTTGCTAATGGCTGATATCACGACCTCCCCTGCGCCAAACGTTGGCCGAGCTGCATTTACTTTCATCCTGATTATGGTGGCGTTTGACTTTCTGGCATTCGGC
>DATEPX010000153.1:0-29222 GCA_035272945.1 Terriglobales bacterium | reverse complement strand
ATCCGATCCAGTACCGAGTCCAGGGCTATGCGTAGCTTGCGGTGATCATCGTCTCCCAAGGCAATGAAGCGAAAGGGCTGCAGATAGCCCTCGACAAGTTGGCGGGTCGGGCTGAGCATTTCGGCCATCCCGTGTACGGGGCCGGACTTGGTCTGGAAGACAACTTCGACGAAGTCGCCCTGCTCGTAAGCCCGGGCCACATGCAATAGACCGCCGGTGCTGGAAATGGTCTGGAGTTTGGCTTTGGCGCGCTGACCGTCGTCGAGCTGGATGGCAGCGAGAACGGAACCGCCAAGCTGTACCCGCGGGGCGCGCCGCGTGGGGTGCGGTTGGGGGAAATGGGTCATGCCGAGTCGAACTATGTCACGGTCCCTGGTTACTCTCCAGATTACGGAAGAGCCTTGTACGGATTTCAGCAGCGGCGTTTGTCTAGAAAGCAGATCAGCAGGCGTTTCAAGAAGATGCGGCTGTTAGGCAGTTAGATAATGTACTAACGGAGGGGAATTCTTCGGGCGCGGTCGGCGGCGCTACATCAGCAAACCCGTACCAGTTCTTGCCCTGCCTCGCTGCGAGTGCGCCGGAAAGCCTCAGGCAAAGCTCTCACCAGATCAGTCGCAACCAGTGAATGTTCTCCCATGCTTTCGCAGGCGATGTCACCTGCCAAGCCATGCAAATGTACGGCGGTCAAAACTGCTTCGAAAACACGGGTGGGATTTTGTGCCACGAAGCCTGCCGCCATGCCGGTGAGAATGTCGCCGGTGCCGCCTGTCGCCATGCCGGGATTGCCTGTGGTGTTCACCCACACTTCTCCGCCGGGATGAGCGATCTGGGTGCGATGGCCTTTCAGAACCACAATGACGTGGTGCTCGCGAGCAAAAGTGCGTGCGGCGGCGAGGCGGTCTCTCTGAATTTCGACGACGGAGCGGCCAGTGAGGCGCGCCATCTCGCCGGGATGCGGCGTGATCACCAGCTCGTGGTCCTTGCCACTCAGTTTCTCCGCGCAGCCTTCGAATGCGTTTAACCCATCCGCGTCAACCACCATGGCGGTCTTGTACTTGCCAATCACGGCGCGGACAAACTCCGCGGTCTCAGAATTCCGCGAAATGCCTGGACCGACGGCCAGGACTGTCTTCCCATGAACCAGAGCATCCAGGCGATCGTATTCGAGGGCGCGCATGGAGATCGTTCCTGCCTCGGTTTCCTCCAGGGGCTCGGTCATGACCTCGGGATGAAAGCCGGCTACCGTGGCCAGAACAGTTTTAGCGGTGGCAACCGTCGATAATCCGGCGCCTGCGCGCAGCACGGACATGCCGGCCATCGCCGCCGCCCCTGCTTTCCCGACCGATCCTCCTATGACCAGCACGTGGCCAAAACTTCCCTTGTTTGCGTCGGGACGGCGAGGTGCAAGCAGCGCAGCTATATCGGGCGCAGTGATTACGTTCTGGTGTAAAGAGGAAAGGATGGCTTCGGGCGGCGAGCCGATGGAAGAAACCTTGGTTGGACCCGCAGCCAGCATCCCAAACACGTGCGCAGGACGCGGCGCGGTGAAAGTTATGACACCGTTGGCACGGGCGACTGCTCCGGTTTGCGGCCCGATAACATCGGCATCAGCACCCGAGGGAATATCTACTGCAACTACGGGCAAGTCGCTGCGGTTGATCTCCGCAATTGCCTCAGCATAAAGATCACTCACCGGCGGACGGAACCCCGTGCCCAGGATCGCATCCACCAGAACATCGGCGGTGAAGGCCGCATGCGCTCGCTCACCTTTCAGATCTTCCCCGGAACGCACGATTACCGGCGCATCCGGCAGCTTCTTGAACATTTCGGCGGCATCGCCGCGCAGATCCGAAGGTTGGGCAAGGAGAAGCAGGTGTACTTCCTTGCGCGCTTCACGTAGTTTGCGCGCGGCCACGAAGCCGTCTCCTCCGTTGTTCCCTTTTCCGCAAACGATGCCGATCCTTCGCGCGGAAGGATATTCCTCAAGTACGAACTCCGCCGCTGCTGTGCCGGCGTTTTCCATCAGCGCCAGCGACGGTACGCCGAAGCGCTCGCTGGTTACGCGATCGATTTCGCGCATCTCGGCGGCAGTAACGATTTTCATGAGTGGGCTGCTGCCGTTTGTTCGAGTTGGCGAAGCTGGCTGGGCTCGCCCATGGCGATCAGAAAGTCGCCAGGCTCGATGCGGTCGTCAGGCGCGAGATTGAAATGCATTCCCCGCTCGCGCTTGATGGCAAGAATAATCACGCCGCGATCTTGCCGGATGCGCGAGCCTTCAATGGTCGTTCCGGCAAACCCGGACTTGGGGCTGATGTAGACCTCGCCGATCTCGAGGTCCACGCCCAGGTGCGTAGTTGCGGTGTCAAGGAAGCTGACAACATGCGGCCTGAGAAACGATTGCGCGATGCGTTGCCCGGCAAACAGATAAGGTGAGACGACCGAATCGGCGCCGGCCGTGAGCAGGTGCTTCTCGGCGTCTTCTTCGCTGGCGCGAGCGATGATTTTCAGCCGCGCATTAAGTCCACGGGCAGTGAGAACGATGTAGAGATTCGTTGCATCGGTCGTGGTTGCGGCTACCAGGCCCCGAGCACGATCGATTTGCGCCTGGCGCAGAGTATGTTCCTGGGTCGCATCGCCGAGGATGATCAGCCAAGTTTCATCGGCGTAACGCAGAGCCTTGGCTTCGTTCTGCTCGATGATGACGAACGGAACGGGCCGGCGGGCCAACTCGCGGGCTGCGCTGCGCCCAACGCGTCCCGCGCCGCAGATGATGTAGTGATCGGAGAGCCGGCCGATTTCGCGTTCCATTCTCCGCCTTCCGAAGAAGCTCTGCAGCTCGAATTCTAGCAAAGCCTGCGTGATCGCCCCGATGCCCACCAAGACCAGGGCCACACCCGACAGGATGATGAACACGTTGAAAATGCGCCCAGCGTGCGAGAGGGGATGCACTTCCTGGTAGCCGATGGTCGTCAGAGTGGTGACGACCATGTAAAAGCCATCGAACCAGGGCCAGCCTTCGATGAAATGATAGCCGGCGGTACCGACAACGATTACCGCTGTCAGAGCGAGCCCGATCAGTCGGAGATTGCGCAAGGCTTTCATCTAGTCGTCGGCCCTTAGTCGTTGGTCTTTGGCCAGGGACTTTTCTTGCCAGCAGCCAAAGACCAACGACTATAAAACAAGAAGGCACACCGCGTATGTGCGGAAGCCCCGGGCAGATGGTGTGTGGGCACGGGTCTTTGACCCGTGCAAGGCGGGTCAAAGACCCGCCTCCACACACTTGATACGTCAGTTCAGTCAGCCATTACTTTTGGAGTTGTCGGCGTACTAGCCGATTGGGCCGCCTGGACGCGGCTATGGTAGCGACTGTAAGTGAAGTACACGACCAATCCTATGAATAGCCAGACAATCAGGCGTGCCCAGTTGATCCAGCCCAGTTTGTACATCATGTAACCGTTCGAAATCACGCCCAGGATTGGTACGACCGGAACCCAAGGCGTGCGGAACGGACGGGGTTGATCGGGATTGGTCTGTCGCAAGACCATCACCGCAATGGATACGATGACGAAGGCCAGGAGCGTACCAATATTCACCATCTTTCCAATGTCATCAATCGGAGTCAGACTGCCCACAATTGCGGCCAGGAAACCGACCAGAATGGTGTTCTTCCACGGGGTGCGGAATTTCGGGTGAATATCAGCAAAGAATTTCTTGGGGAGCAAACCGTCGTTGGCCATGGAGTAGAGGACACGCGTCTGCCCCAGTAGCATGACCAGCATTACGCTAGTGAGTCCAGCCAATGCGCCCAGCGTGATGATGTGCGAGGCCGTGGTTAGTCCGCGGTCCATAAAGGCGCGGGCGATGGGGGCCTCAATATTGATCTCCTGCCACGGTACCATTCCGGTGAGCACCGAAGCTACCGCGATGTACAGGGCAGTGCAGATCAACAGCGAGGCGATGATTCCTATCGGCAAGTCGCGTTGCGGATTCTTCGCCTCCTGCGCGGTGGTCGAGACGGCATCGAATCCGATATACGCGAAGAAGATGTACGCCGCACCCGCTCCGATGCCCGAAAAGCCGTTGGGGGCAAAGCTGGACCAGCCGTGGCCCCAATTTACGGTGTTGATGTAGCGCACGCCCAGGCCAATCACAAAAAGCACGACCGCAACCTTGATGGTCACGATGGTCGCATTGAAGCGGGCGCTTTCTTTGATTCCGATGGCCAGAATGGCTGTAATGACCAAAGCGATCACGAAGGCCGGCAGGTTAAAACCGACTTCAAAACCGAACAGGTGTGGTGCGCCTAACAGATCGTGAGCACGCTGTACCAGTTCCGGAGGATGCCCGGAGATGATGGCAGTAACCTTACTTAGAAACGCCTGGGTACCGGGAACCAGCGAGGGATCGGCGGCCTGTGCCATCTGGCGGGCAACGATGTTCTCGGCGGTGCGCAAGGCCGTCCAATGATCGTAGGCCAGCCAGAGCGGCATCTTCAGGTGAAAGATCTCCAGCAACTCGATGAAGTGATTGGACCAGCCGGACGAGACGGTGCTGGCGCCCATGGCGTACTCCAGCGTGAGATCCCATCCGATAATCCAGGCGAAAATTTCGCCAAGTGTCGCGTAGGCGTAGGTATAGGCGCTGCCGGCGAGGGGAATCATGGCAGCAAACTCAGCGTAGCAGAGACCTGCGAAGGCGCAGCCCAGCCCCGACAAGACGAAGGAAAGCATGAGACCCGGGCCGGCGTAATGGGCCCCCAAGCCGGAAAGGACGAAGATACCTGCGCCAATGATGGCGCCCACTCCCAGCGCGGTTAGTTGGAAGACACCCAATGTGCGCTTCAGACTATGCTCGCCTGTCTCACGCGCCTCCTCGAGGAGAAGTCTCAGCGGCTTTTTTGCCAGCAAATTTGCCATTTGCGCTCCTAGGTTTTTAGGTTGTCGAGGAAACTTGGTTGGTTCCAGAGCGTCTCGACCATAAGAAGTACACCGGAATCCCGATCAGCACGATAATCAGCCCCGGCCACGTGTACTGCGGCTTGTAGCGCAATAATACGACATCAATGAATAAGGCCATCACAATATAAATAGCGGGCAAGAGCGGATACCCGACGGCCCGGTAAGGACGCTCGGCCTGAGCATGCGTCCGTCGCAGGACAAAGAGCCCCACAATCGTCAGGATGTAGAACACGAGCACGGCAAAGATGATGTAGTCCAAGAGTTGCCCGTAGGTTCCCGAGAGGCAGAGGATCGAGGTCCAGATCATTTGCACCATAAGGGAAACCACCGGGGTTTTATAGGTAGGATGCAGTCTGGCGACATTGCGGAAGAAAAGGCCGTCCCGAGCCATCGCGTAATAGACACGGGCTCCCGCCAGGATCAGACCGTTGGCGCAACCGAAGGTGGAAAGCATGATAGCCACCGCCATCAGCGCGCCTCCCGCCGAGCCGAGCATCTGGGTCATCACTGCGGTCCCCACGCGATCCTCAGTGGCGTACTTGATGCCACGCTCCAGGATGGCTGCGCCATTGGGGCTGCCGTCCAGCGGCAGGGTGGTCAGGTAGATCAGGTTGCAGAGAACATAAAGCAGGATCACGACCCCGGTGCCTATAGCGAGCGACAGGGGGAGATTGCGGCTGGGGTTCTTGACCTCGCCAGCCGTGAAGGTCACGTTGTTCCAGGCATCAGCGGAAAACAGAGACCCCACCTGCGCAACCGCGAGAATGGTCAGGCTGCCGACCAACACTGTCGGCCCTCCCATACCCACCTGGATGGCGTGTTTTGCGCTGAGCCCGGCGTTCTGCCAGAAGTGTCCGCTGAAATTAGCTGCTAGCGCCTGAGCATTGCGCCCCACGAATAATCCCAGCAGTATCAACCCTGCGAGGGCGGAAACTTTAGCGATGGTAAAGATGTTCTGGATGAAGGCTCCCGTCTTCACGCCGAAGATGTTGATCACGGAAAGCAGAATGACCACGACGATAGCCACCAGGTTCTGCGTGTTCAGGCCGACATCCATATTGCCCAGCACCATGGGGCCGACCTTGAGAGGCGGCACTTTCCAGAAATGCAGGATCCAACTGGTGGAGGAAATCGCGGGAAAGAAGACTCCGAGGAACTTGCCGAAAGCCACGCCTACCGCGGCAATCGTGCCGGTCTGGATGACCAGGAACAAAGTCCACCCATAGAGGAACCCCCACAACGGTCCGAGTGCTTCGCGAAGATAAACGTATTGTCCACCGGCGCGCGGCATCATGGCAGCCAGTTCGCCATAGGAAAGAGCCGCCACAATGGTCATGAAGCCGGTCACCAACCAGGCGCCGATCAAGAGCGCCGGCGAGTTCACTTCGCGGCCAATTTCGGCGGAAACAATAAAGATGCCGGAGCCGATCATCGAGCCCATGACCAACGTAGTCGCGCTGGTCAAGCCGAGAGCTTTGACGAGCTCTTTGTCCTGATGGGTCGCGGTTTCCCACTCGGCAGCGGTTGCGGCAGCGTTCCTGGCCTCAGTAGTCACGTGCCTCCTTTGATGTTGGGAGCGAAGAGACTTTACCTCAAGACGCGCAAAAATTCCTCTGCTGATTTGCGCGGATCCCGTAACAGATCGGCTATCACGGCGACGGAGTCGGCTCCGGCGTCCATGACCGACCGGCAGTTCGCACGGGTGATTCCCCCTATTGCGACTAGTGGTTTACGCGTCAGGGCACGCGCCTTGCGTACACTTTCCAGACCAATCACTGGATGGGGTTTCTCTTTACTCGAAGTGACGAAGACTGGGCCGACGGCCAGGTAGTCTGCCGAGCTTCGATCAGCATTGGCAATCTGGTCGGGATTGTGGGTGGAGACTCCCAGCCATAGTTTCGGGCCGATGACTTTGCGCGCGCCCTCAGGGGAGATATCGTCCTGACCTACGTGCACACCATCGAATCCCGCCGCCAGGCAAAGATCGGCACGGTCATTCATGATCAGCCTGGCGCGCACGCCGATCCGGAGTTTCAGTTCGCGTGCCTGGTCGAGCATCTGCCGAGCATTGCCGGTCTTGTTTCGGTACTGGAGCAGAGTGACGCCGCCGGCGACGAGTTCTTCGGCGAAGGCAAGGAGCACAGCGGTATCGGAGAAACAGGATGCGTCAGCAATGGGATAGAGGCGGGACAGAATCATGGGCAGTACAGCATTTCGTCATCCGAGTGAGCTGAAAGCTGGCGAAGGATGTGGCGTGCAGCATTCAACCGGTTTGGCTCTGCACGCCGGACCCTTCGCGGGCCGACGCGCGCTCAGGATGACAACATAAATTATGCGACCCCTAAGCCGCGCTCTCTTTCTTGCTCGCATTCAGGAATCGCTCGATGAAACTCGTATTGACTCTTCCGGCGCGGAAATCGGGGTCGGCGAGAATTTTGCGATGCAGCGGGATCGTCGTGTACACACCTTCGACAATAAACATTTCCAGGGCGCGCGACATACGGGAGACGGCCTCGTTCCGGTCCTTTCCGCGTACGATCAATTTTGCGATGAGCGAATCGTAATACGGGGGAATCACGCCCTCGGTGTAGGCAGCGGTGTCGATGCGCACGCCGGTTCCGCCGGGTGGATGAAAGGCGGTAATTTTTCCGGCGGAAGGCGTGAACTTCTCGGGGTGCTCAGCATTGATGCGGCATTCAATGGCATGGCCGCGGTGCACGATGGGACCCTGCAGAACGGTTTTCATACGCTCGCCCGCGGCCAGCAATATCTGACTCTTCACTAAATCCACATCGGTGACCATCTCGGTGACGGGATGCTCCACCTGGATACGCGTGTTCATTTCAATGAAATGAAGCTGTCCCCCCTCATCCATCAGGAACTCGACCGTACCGGCGTTGACGTAGCCAATGCCCGACAGCGTCTTGCAGAGGACATCTCCAATTTGTGCGCGGGATTCCGCTGTCATTTGGGTGGACGGGGATTCTTCCAACAATTTCTGATGGCGGCGCTGAATGCTGCACTCGCGCTCTCCGAGGCTGACAACGCTGCCGTACGCGTCTCCGAGTACCTGGAACTCAATGTGGCGGGGCCGCTCGACATACTTCTCCATGTAGAGGTCGCCGTTGCCGAAGGAGGCAGCGGCTTCCGAGGAAGCGGCTTTGAACAGTCCCGGCAACTCTTCCTCATTACGAACGATGCGCATGCCCCGGCCGCCGCCACCTGCAGACGCTTTAATAATGACCGGAAGGCCGACCTGACGCGCCCATTCCATAGCTTCGCCTTCGGAGGCAATCACCCCGTCCGAACCGGGTAGAATGGGCACGCCCGCCTTCTTCATAGCCGCGCGGGCTTTCTCTTTTTCGCCCATGAGACGCGTGACCTCCGGAGGCGGCCCGATGAACTTGATGTGGCAGGTCTCACAAACTTCGGCGAAGTTGGCGTTCTCCGCCAGCAAGCCGTAGCCGGGATGGATTGCGTCTACGTTGGCAATTTCGGCGGCGCTGATGACACCCGGGATGTTCAAGTAACTCTGCGCCAATTGCGGCGGGCCGATGCAGATAGCCTCATCGGCAAAGCGGACGTGCAGCGAGTTGCGGTCAGCTTCGCTGTAGATAGCCACCGTGCGGATGTCCAGTTCCTTGCAGGCGCAGATCACCCGCAGCGCGATTTCCCCACGGTTGGCGACGAGGATCTTCTTAAACATGGGCATTTAGCAATTTGTAGCCTCGGCATCTTGCCGGCTGACGCGAGGGCATCGTGCCCTCGCCGGTGCGGGGGGATCGGCCCGCACGGCAGCCACCGAGACGGCGGCGTTACATCAGTTTGAGCAGTGCTGGTCCACAGACATCTCCGACCTCTTCACTTCCTTGGCCGAATGACGAACAGCTCCTGCCCGTACTCAATGGGCTGCCCGTTCGTGACCAGCTTCTTGATAATCTCGCCCGCCACATCGGACTCGATCTCGTTCATCAGTTTCATGGCTTCTACAATGCAGAGCACCTGGCCGACTTCCACCGAATCTCCGACCTTGACGAAGGGTGGGGCGCCCGGCGAGGGTGCTTCATAAAAGGTCCCGACAATCGGCGACCGCACCATGTGCAGGCCCTCTTCGAGGGCTTCTGCCGGTACTTCCTTGGCTGCAGCCGTGGCGGAGTGTCCTGGCGGTGTAACGGGAGATTGCGCGGGCAGCGGGGCAGGAGGCGGAGCTGGTGGAACCGTCACGAACCGCGAATCATGCGGCACAGCACTATTCGGCACGGCACGCTTAATGCGTACCTTCACATCCCCGCGTTCCAGCTCGAACTCCGCGATGTCCTGTTCTTTTAAGAACTCTATGAGTTCTTTTAGTTCTTTCTGATTCATGGTCTGCGGTGGGCCGCTTTCTGCTCCCGCTCGCCCACCCGCGGGAGATTTGCCGGGCGACTGGCGCGAGGTGGCCCGGGCTCAGGAGTTCAAATCGTAATCAGCTCTTTGGTAGTGGGCGTCAGCACTTCGCAGCCGCTGTCGGTGACAACCACCATGTCCTCGATGCGAACGCCCCACCGGCCTGGCACGTAGGCGCCCGGTTCGATGGTGATGACCATGCCCGGCTGCAATGTCTCCGGCTGGGCAGCGGCTACCCGAGGAGCTTCGTGGATTTCCAATCCCACTCCGTGCCCGGTCGAGTGGGTAAAGTAGCGTGCCAGACCGGCTTTTTCGAGTGTATTCCGGGCTGCTCGGTCCACTTCGCCTACGGTGGCTCCGGGCCGCACAGCTTCGATCCCGGCCTGCTGTGCCTCCCATACAGCCTGATAAAAGAGGCGTGCGTCCGCGGTAGGCCGACCCACATACAGAGTGCGGGTCATATCAGAACAGTAACCAGCGAGTATAACACCGAAGTCGCACACCACGAATCCTTCCCCAATCGGCTTGTTGGAGGCACGCCCATGGGGTAGTGCGGAGCGCTGGCCGGCAGCGATGATGGTCTCGAAGGACATGCCTTCTGCCCCAGCGCGACGGGCGGCGTACTCCATTTCGGCGGCTACGTCCGACTCTCTTATTCCAAGACGGATGGTTTCCAGGATGGTATCGAAGAGTCCCGCGCCCAGCAGGACCGCACGACGGATTAGATCAATCTCCTCCGCATCCTTGGTCATGCGGCTCTGCTCAACCAGCGGCGGAGCCTCCTTCAAACGAAAGGATTTGGGAAGCGTAGCTGATAGCCGGGTACGCGAGGCCACCGACATGTGTTCGGCCTCGATCCCGAGCACATGGGTCTTCGTGCCGTCCTTGTGAGTCTTGGCAAGGCGTTCGGCAGCGGCAACCAGTGGTGGCCTGCGGGCAATCACGACGCGCGCTCCCTGGCTCTGCTCTTTGGCCTGTGCGATGTACCGGCCGTCGGTAAAGAAAATGGCTCCTTTTTGAGAGACGGCCATCGCCCCGGCACTGCCGGTAAAACCGCAGAGATAACGCACATTAGGGGGATGATTAACCAGGAGAGTGTCGAACCGTCGCTGCCGGAGACCTTGCTGCAGCCGTTGCAGACGGCCTTTATGGTCCATCGTGTGCAGTTTAACAATATCTGGCAACGGCCGCTAAATACTCAAAACCAAGTCGCTTTACACACGAACGGATGACGTCCGCCAGGCCCACGCTTTTCCTGCTTGCTCAATGCTGGCAGCGGGTTCATAATTCCAACGCGCGATTTGGCCCGACCGAGCTCCGCGTCGGCCTGGTAGGGGGCTTCTGGATCGCACCTCAATGATCGGCCAAACTGTCTCGCACTACAAAATCACCGAGAAACTCGGCGGTGGTGGGATGGGTGTGGTTTACAAGGCCGAGGACATACGTCTCCACCGCTTTGTCGCGCTGAAATTTCTGCCCGCAGAATTCTGCCGTGATCCCCAATCCCTGGCGCGCTTCAAACGTGAAGCCCAAGCTGCCTCGGCCCTGAATCATCCCAATATCTGCACGATTTACGACATCGGCGAAGCCGACGGTCAAGAGTTCATTGCCATGGAGCACTTGGAGGGTGTGACGCTGAAACACATGATCACCAGCCCCATGGACAACGAGACTCTGCTGTCGCTGGCCATTGACGTGGCCGATGCACTCGACGCAGCCCACAGCGAAGGCATTGTGCATCGTGACATCAAGCCTGCAAATATTTTCGTGACCAAGCGCGGGCACGCCAAAATTTTGGACTTCGGCCTTGCCAAGCTGACCTTGGTGGGCAGCAGGATTGCGCAAGCAGCCGGGGTAGCGGTGGAAGCGACCGCCGGGATGAGTCTGGAGCACTTGACCGGTCCGGGCTCCGCGGTCGGCACCGTAGCCTACATGTCACCGGAGCAAGCCAAGGGCAAGGAACTGGATGCGCGCACCGACTTGTTCTCCTTCGGCGCCGTCTTATACGAGATGGCTACCGGCACGTTGCCGTTTCGTGGCGATACTTCCGCCACCATCTTCGACGCCATTCTGAACCGCCCGCCGTTACGCCCGCTGCGCCTCAATCCCGATCTGCCGCCCAGGCTGGAAGAGATCATCAGCAAGGCACTGGAAAAGGACCGCGAGCTGCGCTACCAGCACGCCTCAGATTTGCGCGCTGACTTAAAGCGCCTCAAGCGGGAAACCGATTCCAGCCATAGCGAGCAGGCGGTTGCCCGGACTTCGGCTGTAATTCCCATTTCCGTGGCGGCCCCTTCCACGCCACACACTTCCAGCAGCTCCGCCGTCGTGGCCGTGGTGAAGCAGCACAAATGGGGGGTTGTTGGAATTGGGCTCGTGGCGCTGATGGTGCTGGCGGCGGCTGGATTTGGCGTGTACTCCATGCTGCGTGGTACGGGCGCCAGCCATTTCCAGAATTTCGGCGTCACGCAGGTTACAACCACGGGAAAAGCAGCCCTCACCGCCATCTCCCCGGACGCGCGATACGTGCTCACCGTCATCAATGACAAGGGGTTGCAAAGCTTGTGGCTGCGCAACATTCCCACCAACAGCGACACGCAGGTGATCCCGCCCTCGCCAAACGCCTATAAGAACCTCGCGTTTTCGCCGGACGGCAATTACCTGTACTTCATTAAGGCGGTGGACGCGACCAATACCAATTTTGATCTTTATCGGGCACCGGTGCTGGGCGGGGTGCCGCAAACCGTGGTGCGAGGCATTAACAGTGACATCGCGTTCTCTCCCGACGGAACGCACATTGCCTTTGCGCGCCGGAATGATCCGGAAGCGGGCAAGTACCGTCTGATTACCGCCAATCTGGAGGGCACCGACGAAAAAGAGCTGCGGGTTGCGGCGCCCGCCTCCGATGCGCCGGGTTCGATCGCCTGGTCGCCAGACGGCAAGCAGCTCACCTACAGTCTGAGGAGTCCTGACAAGGCGCTGGGGGGCATTGAGCTTTTCGATGTCAAGAAAAGCAAAATCGATCGCTTTGCCACCTTCGACGACAAAACTACGCAGGACTTTAAATGGCTGCCGGACGGGCGGGGAATTCTTGCGCTCTACGCCCAAAAGGGCCCGGACTACCTGCGGCGTTTGCAGATCGGATTATTTCCCGAAGACGGGGGACAGTTCCAACCTATCACTCGCGATACCAACAGCTATGCGACCCTGACTTTGTCCGGCGATGGCAAGACTCTGTCCACCGTACAAGAGAAGACCACTCAGAATCTGTACGTGATTCCTGGAACGGGGAGCCAGGCCTCGGAAGTGAAGCCTTTGCTCACGCAAGGAGAGTATGTAGGTTGGTTCGATTGGTCGGCAGACGGCAACCTGGTGTTCACCGATTTCGTCCGGCTATTGCGTGTCGGGATCGACCGGAATACTCCGACGCAACTGATTGGAGATTCCAACGCAGCCATCGTGGAAGTCGCAGGCTGCGGCAGTCACTACCTGGCGTTCTCCTGGACGTTTCACGGCGATACCAATGCAACCAACATCTGGCGGGCCAACATAGACGGCAGCAATCCGGTGAAATTGACCAACGGCAAAGATGACCACGTTCCGGTTTGTTCGCCCGATGAGAAATGGGTGTATTACTGGGATCGGGCCTCGCAGCAACTCTGGCGAGCAGCGGTGGATGGTTCCAAGCCCCCTGAAATGCTGCCAGGAAGCGCTGTCCCACAGACTGTCCCCGCAGGTACCGGCTTGAGTTCTTCGCCGGATGGGAAGATTCTGGCCTACGTTCTGTCTACTGTGCCCACCAAGGAAGACCCCTATCCGCAATACAAGATTGCGCTGCTGGATCTGTCCTCGGCGAAATCGCCGCCGAAGCTGATTGAAGCGGACGAGCGGATTTCGAGTGGCGCGTTGAGTTTTACGCCCGACGGAAAAGCCGTCGCTTATCCGATCCGCGAGAACGGGGTTGATAACCTCTGGGTACAGCCGCTGGGCGGCGGCTCGGCGGGCCGCCAGATCACCTCCTTCAATTCCGAGCAGATTCTTACCTTCCGTTGGTCTCCAGATGGCAAGGGCCTGGCCGTTCTCCGCCGCCACACCGACTCTGACGTGGTTCTCATCCGAGATTTGACTAAGTAAACCTCTCGGAGGCAAACCCTACCTTCGCTAATTACCTTCGCTAATTGCCTTGATTCTGTGGCGGCTCGAGGTTATTATTCGCCTCCGCGTCGCGTTTTTGGCCGAACGCTTTGGTGTCGATTTCGAATAGGTTTGAATTCCCTTCCCCATGGGTATCGTTGGCCCGTCATTTCTTTCGATGTCGGGACCCAAATTTTTCTGAGTGTACTTGTAAAGCACAAGTCTCAGAGGTCTGTTTTGCGCGGTCCGGTGCCAATGGATCGCTGGTTTTCGCAATGCCGATGACCCTGGCGGCTCCCTGAGCTCTCTTACGGAGGAAGCAATGAAGCTTCAAAAGTTCCTAACTGTCCAAATCCTGCTCGCACCAGAGCTCAAAATGATTGCAGCGCGATCGGTTTCCCTGCTCCTAGCAATTCTGGTGAGCGCTGCCGGCCTCTTTGCCCAGCAGGCTGGGAATCCAACGAATGCCGAAAAGCAAACCATACAAATGCTAATGGAGCGGATCGATCGCTTGGAGGCCAGGGTGGCGCAATTAGAGGGGGCAAAGCGGCCAACTGCCAGCGAAGCCCCAGCGCAAGCGTCTTCGCCCCCCGAATCCATGCCCTCAACAGTTGAGCCGGAGAGAATGGACCTGAGCAAAACCTTACTGCACATTCGGGGATTTGGCGACGTCACGTACCATGGCGATACTCGAAAGGGCGACACAACCTCTTTTAGCCTGGGGCAATTGAACCTGTTTGTCACGTCCGATGTCTCAGAGAAATTTAAGTTCCTCAGCGAGATTGTTTTTGAGGCCGGGACAGACAATGCGGTCGGCGTAGACGTGGAGCGCTTGCTCCTGCAGTACGCCCCCAACGATTACTTCAACCTGTCTGCCGGCCGGTATCACACGGCTATCGGGTATTACAACACTGCCTATCATCACAGCACCTGGCTACAAACCGCCACCGGCCGGCCTTTTTTATTTGAGTTCGAAGATAAGGGCGGGATCTTGCCGATCCACAACGTGGGAGTATCGGCGTCAGGGCTGATACCGTCTGGTTCTCTGGGCTTGCACTACGTGGCGGAGGCTGGAAACGGGCGTGCCTCGAGTTCTTCGCGCGCCGAAGCGGTGCAAAACCTGGTCGACGAGAACAATCTCAAGGCGTTCAACCTGGCGCTGTTCGCGCGCCCTGAAAAAATTCGCGGGTTGCAGGTGGGGTTCTCGGGCTATCGCGATGTCTTGACCCCGCTCAACCAAGCAAGAATTGGTGAGACTATCTTCGACGCCTACGGGGTAATTGTGCGCCCCAACTTCGAGTGGCTGAACGAGGCGCTGGTGATTCGTCATGCACCGCAGGGAGCATCACGGATTTTTCACACGCCGGGTTTTTACAGCCAGATTTCAAAGCGTTTTGGCTCCTACCGTCCGTACTTTCGTTATCAGTACGTGAACGCCCCCGACAACGACCCAATTTTCGGTCCGGTTTACAACACGCCAATCGGCCTGCGGCACGGCCCCTCCGCAGGCCTGCGCTACGATGCCAGCGAGTCAGTCGCCGTAAAGTTGCAGTACGACTACACGTTGGTACGGCATCAACAAGCGATCAACGGGCTAGCTCTCCAGCTCGGCTTTACATTTTGAGAGAAGGTACGAAGATGCAGCGTGCACCGCGTGTCCTGTCCCTGTTAGCGTTGGCAGTTCTGACGTTCCTGACTTTGCCCAGCCTGGCCCAGGGACAGACGGCATCGGAAGAGAGCCTGGCGATTACCGTGAATCAATCAAACCCGGTGGAAAATCTTTCTTCCGCCGAACTGCGTAAGATTTTCTTGGGGGAAAAGAGCCATTGGACAAACGGCCGACGCATCACCCTGGTCATGATGGACCCCGGACCAGAACGGAAAACCG
This sequence comes from Terriglobales bacterium, assembly GCA_035272945.1. Taxonomy (GTDB): domain Bacteria; phylum Acidobacteriota; class Terriglobia; order Terriglobales; family Acidobacteriaceae; genus Gp1-AA122. The sequence goes on along the minus strand of DATEPX010000153.1, from coordinate 13,856 downwards.
TGCTGCGCGACATCTATCGCATGAATGAAAATGATCTGAACAACCACTTCATACACGGCCTGTTCACGGGCGAGGTATTTGTCTCGCCCAAGACCCTGGCAACTCCGGTAGAGGTCCGCAAGTTCATCTTCAACGTTCCCGGTGCGATTGGATACGTACGCGCAGGCGACGTCGACGCGTCCGTGAAAGTGGTTCGAATTGACGGGCGTCTTCCCGACGACAAGGAATACAAGCTCCGCGTGCAGCGGTCGGGCAAGTAGTAAAGACGAGATTAAGTGGTCGGTGCCAGTGAAGAGTGGCTAGTGGCCAGTGGCTAGAAGCTAGTAGCCAAGCGCCTAGAGGCAGTTCCGATTGCTGATTTCAGTCTTCGATTGCGGGCTTAAGAACCAGGCGCTCCGCTTGATGATAATTCCCTTCCCAAAAAGACGAACCGCCGGATGCCTGAGAGCTTCTTCAGGGCGTTCCGGCGGCGGTCGCACTGCAACTCGTTAATCGGCTATGTCTGAATGATGCGTGGCGTGATGAAGAAGATCAGCTCCTGGTTCGAGGTGCTGACGCTACGCCGTTTAAACAGGTTGCCAAGGGCCGGGATGTTGCCCAGCAGAGGCACCTGCGAAACGTTCACGCTGTTCTGGGTCTGGATAACGCCGCCAATCACCACCGTGCCGCCATCAGTCACGAGGACCTGGGTGGTGGCCTGCTGGGTGATCAAAGTCGGGTTACCCTGCACCGTGCGCCCGAAGTCAGGCGTCGTATTCTCGACGTCGACGTTCAGAAAGATCGTGTTCTCTGACGTGATCTGCGGAGTTACCGTCAGCCGCAGAAACGCGTCTACATAGGTCACGGTGGGCGGTCCACCCAACTGAGCCTGCGTCACGATTGGAACACGGACGCCTTGCCGTACCAACGCCTGGATGTTGTTCTGCGTTACCACGCGCGGACGCGACAGGATCTTCAGCAAGCCGCGCGATTCCGCCATGGTGAGGATTGCGTCGATCTGGTACTTACGGCTGAAGTTCAGGAAGCTGAATCCGCTGGTCGGGCTGGTTACCGGCAAGTTTGAGAACAGCGGAATCTGGGTTAAGCTGCTGCCACCTGGAGCCGCGGTACCAACGACCGTGTAATTTGGCTGGAGCCCGAAGACACCAACTGGAGAAGTGCCAGCGCTGCTCGCGCCGCCGACAGCCGTGGCCGCGTTGCCCCAACCCAGACCGAGCTGGGTGCCGATGTCGCGAGCAAAGCTGCGAGTCGCTGCAACTACACGCGCTTCGATCTCGACCTCCTGTGTTTTGCGATCTAACTGTTGCAGAAGGCGATCAATCGGCGGAATTACGTTGGGAATGTCCTGGATGATCAGAGCATTGGTGCGCTCATCGGCAATCACATCGCCGCGCTGGCTCAGGAAGTTCTTCACCGTGGGAACCACGTCCTTGGCGTGCGCATAGCTCAGGAAGCGCGTCACCGAGACTTTTTCCACGGCCAGAGCTTCGGCTTCGACCTGCGCCCGGCGAGATTCCGCTTCCTTCTTCAGAGTCTCAACCGTAGCGATGCGCAGTACGTTGCCTTCGAGCTGGCGAGAGAGATCGTTGTTCTTAAGAACGATATCGAGAGCCTGATCCCACGGCACGTCATCGAGCACGATCGTCAGAGTGCCCTTCACGTTGGGATCCAGCACCACGTTGAGGCCGCTGATCTCGTGAACGAGACGGAAGAAATCTTTCAGATCCACGTCCTTCAGGTTGACCGAGATCGGCTCGCCCGTGTACTTGGGTCCGTTCAAGTTGTGCTGGCCCAACTGCGACTTCTGCTCGGCAGCCATGTTGACGGCCGCCTGGGGAGCGTTCGCGGCCTGTCCCTGGGCTTGCAGAGCAGCGCTGGTCTTGGGCAACAGTTCGGCGGCGGGTTTGTCACCAAACTTGGCAGCAGCTTCCATGGCACGGACCGAGGGTTCGATTACAACTGGCTTCTTCGCCTCGGCAGTATTGTCCTTGGGCTGATACGACGGCTCGACGAAAACAAAATCGTTCGCCGAAGCGCTGGTCGCGGGAACGCTGGCCGGCTTCTTCTCTTCTGCCGGCTTGGGCGCGCTCGCGGCCGGAACTGGCTGGCTGACCGCCACGAGTCGAGGCGCTGCCGGCTTGGCCGCTTTGTGAGCGGGGGCTGCCTTGGCCACGATCTCGGTGGTGTGCAGCTTAAGCACCAGCTTGTCGCCGTCCGGGACCAGGTCGTACTTCATGGCCTGCTCCACGTCGACGACGATGCGAGTGGTCGGCGGCACTTGGCCGTTCATGCCTACGCGCACCATCTTGACACCGTCGCTGTCCACCTCGATCTGACGCTTAGAGGTCACGGCCACCGTGTTCGGCAGGTCCAGTATCACGCGGTTGGGCCGGTCCAACGTGCTCAGCTTCGGAGTCACGTCGCCTACGGCGGTAATCTCGATGCTGATCTCGTTGTCTCCGCGCACCACGTCCACGTGCTTCAGCGCGGCGCGCTTGCTTGCCGCCTGAGCCACGGTGCTTGTGCCTGACGTGCTTTGCGTCTCAGCCGCCACCATCCAGCTCACGATCAGCAGCGGTAGCATAATTGCCAGCAGTTGCTTTCGCATTTCCCTTCTCCCCACACGCGCGGGCCGTTTTGGCTCGCGACGTGTCTTTCGATTCCGTTCTTGCGGTTCTTCGGCCGCACCCGTGCCGCTTAGACAGCCGGCGTCGTAATCTTCTTCACTACCTCGCGCGTCAGCTCCTTGCCCAAGCGATCCTGGTAGGTCTCTTTGAAGACCACCGAATCACCGGTGATGCGCAGGACATATCCGTTAAACACAGGGTCGTTTTCCTTGAGGAAATAAGCCTTGTTTATGGAGTTGACCACCACTGCGATCATGCCGGTCTCAGACCTGACCACGCCGCGCACCAGGATCTGATCGATGGCCAGGCAGCGTTTCCCCACACTGCAACCGGGACCCGATGCCCGGGAAACAACCGGACTCACGAAAGGATCGCGACGTCCTTCGGCGGTAATGATCTTTTTCGCCTTGGGCGCCTCATTGACGGTGCTCTCTTTAGAGGCGGTCTCGCCACTCGCGGCCGGTTTAGGCGTTTCCTTGGCTGCCTTATGTGGAGCGAACGGCGTGGCCGGTTTGGCTGCCGCCTTCTTCGCGGCGGAAGTTGTCTTTTGTGCACCTTGCTTGGGCTGCGTGGCGACCGGCAGAACTGCAATCTTGGTCGGCGCAGGCTTGCTCGGGGCCATCTGCGCGGTCTTGTTATCTTTCTTGTCCGCGGAAGCAGCTGGTTTCGCCGCGGTCGTCGACTTAGTCTCTGGAGCGGCTGGCTTCGTCGGTACGACTACCATCCTTGTCGCGGGAACAGCGGGTTTGCTCGCGGCGGCAGCGGCCTTGGTTGTCGGTGCACCCGGCTGGGCAGCTGTAACCGCGGGCTGCGGCGGTTTCACCCTAATTAAAGGCTTGGTGGACGCGGTGGCTGGAGCTGCGTGCTTAGCAGCAGCCTTGGCGCCAGCGGGGGACGGCTTGGTGCCGGGCTTCGGCGAAGCCTGGTGCTGCGGTTGGGACCCATCTAGCGCCTCATTCTCTTTCGCCACCTTCTGCTGCTCGGCCCCGTTGACTTTGTCCTTAGCGCTCTGGATGACGTTGGGATCCTGCCCCCAGGCAGCGCCCGCCATCACCATCGTAGTTAGAAGAATGCCTGTCGTCAGCTTCATAACGATTCCCTTACCGCCTTGCCGCCGGCGTGCTTGCGGGCGGCGCCAAGTCATGACTGAAGAAAGTCGTTGCCGTGCAAGTCGCCACAACGCTCTCGCCAGGCGCGTAGTTATAAGTGTGCTTAGTCTTCGCTTCCTGCGGCTTGCGCGTCGTAGCCACTAGCAGCCCCGACACATTCACGATCCGCTCCAACTTGCCTACTCGATCGAAGAAATTCAGCATCGAGTAGAACGGGCCGTCGACTTCCAATTCGAAAGGAAGTTCGGTGTAAAAATCTTTGTTGGCGACCGGCTTGGCCGTAAAACGCCGGACTTCGATACCCGCCTTCATAGCCTCGGCGGTCATCATGCGGATGAAGTCATCGGCGTTCTTGTCGTCCGGCACGATGCGGCGCTCAATTTCCAATTGCTGTTTCAAGCTGGCGAGCTGCCGCTCGATTTCCGCCAGCTTGGGACGATACGCTTCCAGTTCCGCGTTCTCGCGCACCTTGGCATCCAGTTGCTGCTGCGCTTGCGCGTTGGCGTTCACCTGGCTCTTGAACATGGTGAAGTACAAAGCCGCGGAGAGCACCACTGCGCCCAGAACCAACGCCCCCCATTGCTTGATATCTGACAGATCAGTAAAGGTCCCCATAGTTTCCAGCCTTTAGGACTTGCCTTTCTCGCAGGACAAGGTGAACAGGAATGCCTGCATGTCTTTCACGCTCTCGTCCTGATAGGTTTCCTTGATCTCAACGCTGCGGAAGAAACCCGTCTTTTGCAGATTCGTGATCAGGTTGGCCACTGCATCCTGGCTCAGAGCCAAGCCTTCGATATCGATCGAGTTACCCTGGTCCTTCATGGTGTTGAGCCACACCGCTTCAGTATTGTTGACGGTGCTGCCGACCATGTTCAGGAGATTGACCGGCCCGGTCTGGTTCGCCCGCAGCTGATCGATCACATCCACGCGGCGCTTATAATTCTCCGCCTGGCGCTGGCGCTCCATGTAGCGGGCCTTGACCTGGGACAGTTCCAGGTTCTGGCGCACGGCGATGGCCATCTGCTTGGCGATCTTCTGCTTCTGGCTGTCCAAGCGGTACCAGTAGCCGGCATTGAGTACAGCCGCGACAAACAGAACGGCCGCCACTTTAATTGCCGGGCTAACGCCGCCGCCGATGTTCATCTCGACGACAGCAGGAGAGCCGCGCTTGCCTTTCGGTTTGGGTGCACCCAGCAGGTTGATTCGAATCATAAGTCGTCAAAGCTCCTCAGGGCCAAGCCCACGGCGACGGCCATTTGGCCGGCGTTCTGCTCGATCAAGTCCGCCGACGTTCCATCTGCGGGCGGCATGATCTTCTGGAACGGATTGAAGATCTCTACCGGCAACGAAAACTCCTGGCGCAGCGCCTCGACCAATCCCGGAACCTTGGAGGAACCTCCGGCGAGATAAATCTTCTCGATGTGCTCTCCCGCCGAACTGGCGCGGAAGAAGTCAAAAGTCTTCTGAATTTCCAGCACGATAATCTCAGTCACCTGCTGCAGGATGGGCGTCTTGGCATCTTCGCTGACCGTGCCCACCTTCCTGCCCAGCTTCAACGCCTCGGCATCGTCGAAACTCAAGTCGAGCTCCTTCTGCAGCGAGTCGGTGTACTGGTGCCCGCCAACGCTGACGTCACGCGGGAACAAGGGCGTCGTGCCTTTTACGATGTTGATGTTCATTACGCTGGCGCCCAGATTGAGCAACGCTACGACTTGCCCCGGGGCGGGCTCGTAGTTGTACTCGTAGCAGTTCTGCAGGGCGAGGGAGTCAATGTCCACAATAGCCGGAGTCTTGCCCGCCATCGAGAGTACGTTGGTGTAATTCAAAATCTTGTCCTTCTTGACGGCCACGAGAAGGACATCCATGGTCGGGCTGCTGGCGTCTTCGGAAAGGATCTGGTAATCCAGGTTCACGTCAGCCAGATCGAACGGTATGTGCTGCGCCGCTTCCTTGGGAATGGCTTCCGATAATTCCTGGTCGCTCATCGAGGGCAGCGGAATGCGCTTCACGATGACCGAGTGGCCGCTAACGGCTGTCGCCACGGCCTTGGTCTTGATCTGGTTTTCCATGAACAGCTTCGAGATTGCGCTGGACACGGTGCCCGAATCCACGATCATCGAGTCCACGACGATATCTGGCGCCAGGGGCTCCAGCCCCAGGTGCGCGACTTCAATGCCCGCCCGGGTGCGCTTCAACTCCACCGCCTTGATGCTGGAGGAACCCACATCCAGACCAACTATCGATTTCGATCCGAATCCAAACATGTGTCCGCCTTCTAGGTTGTGCTTGCGGCCCGCGCCGCAGCTTTCGGTTTCTTCTGGCCCCGCGCTTCCACATCGGCACTTTGCTCTTCCATCCACTGGTCCAGCTTCGACTTCTTGAAGCGCCAGCGGTTGCCCAGCTTGAAGGCGGGAATTTTTTGTTCGTTCACGTACTTGTACAGCGTGTCGGGACTCACCCCCAGGTACTGCGACGCCTGGCGGATGTTCATAACTTCGCGTGCGTCGACCATAGTTAGCGCCCCTTCCACAGAAAAACCGCGTAGGGCGCCGTGTTTCGACCGGCTGCCATGCCGCGGATTGGAGAATTCATCTTTAAAACTTCGGCCATATAACTCCGTTGGGGAGTTCTTTGTGTGCAGAGCATATCTCAACCCCGAAAGGTCCTGACTGGGAGTGTATTTCCGCGTTTTACCGGGTTCTTTAGGGTTTTTCTGGAACGGGCGAGGAGGGTATATGCGGATCTTGTCTACATATTGGGGTCGACTCTAACATGAACGCAATGTGAAGGGGTATTGGTACAGACGGTTCTGTGTTCTGGGCGAATCCAGTAACCAAGGTACTAGAGACGGTACGAAGGTGCTATTCCGAATAGGCACAGTAACTTGCGTGGGATTCTTACAACTTCTTCATTCACTAACTCTTCTACAAATTCCTTCCCCGCTCGTAACCAACTCGGCGACTCTCCGGCCGTCCCAGGGGTTCCAATCTGGGAGAGCAAAACGGGTTGCCGCCCCGGAGACAGAGAGGAGACCTGATGATGTTGAACCTCGGAGATCGACTGGCATCGCCCGCCATGGCGGATTTTCCTTGCTGGGCGACCCTGGTCTCGCCTACTTGGGGCGGGCGCGGCCGCAACCGTCTACATCCTCCTGGCCTGCGGAATGCCTACGTTAGGCCTGCACAGACATTAAACTCCTCAGGAGGAGACGCGGCTTGCGCGTCTCTACCAAAAAACAACAGGGATTCAAGCGACCCGAGAGCTGCGCCCTAAAGCCTGTTCAGTGATGCCCCAGAACAACATGTGGCCGATAAGGCTCCGATAAGCTCTTCAACTCCTCATCGGTCAGCTTCAAGCTCACCGCGTTGAGCAAGTCCTCCAACTGCCCGGGCTTGCTGGCGCCAATGATGGGAGCGGTCACTCCCGGTTGATGCAGGAGCCAGGCGAGCGCGATCTGCGCGTTGGAGACGCCCCTTCTTCGGGCCACTTCAGTTATACGGTCAACAATCTGAAAATCCGAATCCTGATAGTAGAGCTGGTGGGCGTAGTCATCGGTCTTGGCGCGGCTGGTGTCGCCGTGATCCTCAGGCCGCCGGTTACCTGCGACGAAGCCCCGCGCCAGGGGACTCCAGGGGATGATGGCAATGCCCTCGGCACGGCAGAAGGGAATCATCTCGCGTTCTTCTTCGCGATATACGATGTTGTAGTGGTTCTGCATAGAGGTGAACCGGCGCAGCCCGAGACGGTCGGCGGTGTAGATCATTTGGGCAGACTGCCAGGCATACATGGAGGAAGCACCGATATAGAGCGCTTTCCCGGCCTTCACCACGTCATGGAGAGCTTCCAGTGTTTCTTCAATTGGGGTCTGCGGATCGTAGCGGTGGATCTGGTATAGGTCGACATAATCGGTGCCCAGGCGTCGCAAGCTGTCGTCGATGGCGTGCATGATGTGCTTGCGCGAGAGGCCTCGCTGGTTGGGGTCGTCGCCCATGGGGAAATGGACTTTGGTCGCGATCACGACCTTGTCGCGCGCGATGCCGAAATCTTTCAGGGCGCGGCCCAGCACGGCTTCGCTCTCGCCCAACGAGTACATGTCGGCGGTGTCGAAAAAGTTGATCCCAAGTTCCAAGGCGCGTTTTATGAAGGGACGGCTGGCGTCCTCGTCCAGCACCCAGGGACGCCACTTGGGCGTGCCGTAGGTCATCATGCCCAGGGCCAGGCGCGAAACTTTCACCCCCGCTATACCCAAGTTGACATAGTCCAAGCTAACCTCCATCGATACCCGCGCATGACTGCCGACCGGTCAAACGCAGGAATAGAGATTCGATGATGCACGGGCTGTCTAAGGTTCGGCGGGCTGGCCTCACTAGCAGGGAGTCATGTCGTCATCCTGAGCGAAGCGAAGGATCTCCGCATTTCCTTGCCAGCCATCTAATGCTTGTCATTCCAATCAAATCGGCTTCAGCCCGGTGAGGAATCTGCTTTCGTGGCAATACAAGAAAAGCAGATTCCTCGCTCCGCTTGACCAGGAGGAAAAAGCTCGTGTGGGGACGGCTCTCGGACCGGCCTGCACTGAGCGAAAGCTCCGCAGGAACCGCAGCCACTAGATTTGTCATCCTGAGGCGAGCGCCGCCGCCGAAGGATCTCAGGTTGCGCAGGATGACCGCTTTGCGCTACCCGAAAGATTCTTCGCCAAGCATACCCTTGGCTCAGGATGGCGCCATGTTTGGGTTTACTCGCGATCGGTCAGGTCAGGCAGGAGGTTTACGATTTCGCGAACTCTGGGATCGGCTGGATCTTGCGCGTCAGCCAGCAGGGGCGCGACGCGGCGCAGGACCTCCACTTCGGTTCGCAACCGCGCGATCTTGTGCTCCTTCTCTTTCAGATAAGAATCTTTGGTTCGCAGGAAAAGGTCCAAGGCCTGTTCTGCGGCTTGCTGTCCCCAGTTAGTGCAGCCGGCGGCTTGCAGCGCTTCGGCAAGGAAGGCGTAAGCTGCGGCGTTTCCCTTCTCTCCCCTGATTTTCTCAAACTCGCTCACTACGGAAGAGCTCACCGGAGCAGGCAACTTTTTCTTTTCGCCGACACTCTCTCCGCCATTCGTTTCCTGCTCCGGGGACAGGGGCGTCAGGAACTCCAATCCGAAGCAATAGCCGGAGCGATTGCGAATCACCGCGATGACTCGCGCGTGGGAGGGCGCCTCGAATTCGAGTTCCATCAAGTCGTAAGGCTTCAGGTCCACACCGGCAAACACGGCCATGCCGCCTTCGCTGATTTCAGTGCCGCGTCCGGCCACTCGGGTGCGGGAATCGCCGTCGGATATGACGACACGCACCGGAAGATCGGCGTCATGCCGTTGCCAGCGCCGCGTATTTGGGGAGGGGATCATTTGAGCAGATGGGCGTGCAGGACGTAAAGCGTGCTGGCCAAGCCAAGCAATCCCAGAGCAAGTGTGCCTAAGATGAACCGGCTGAACCGCTTCCGCGGAGGTTCGACATGGCTGATGGCGGCACGGTACTTCTCGATCCACTCTTCTTGCGGACCCTTTGGATACAACGACGCCTGAATAGCGTTCTGCAGGCGGCGCTGGGCCTCTCCATGGAGCGTCACAAAGCGGAATGGCTGCTGGCTGTGGGTAACTGGACTCAGCATTTCCGCCGATCCGGTCACGGGTCCGGTTGAGGTAATAAACATCAGCTTCACCAAGGAGCCCTGGTGAAGAGGCGGAGACAAACCCAGCAACCCGCCCGTCAGCGAGACCACTTGCAATTCTCCCGTGGTGCAACCACCATCTTGGAAGCGCAGCACGGCAGGAGTGAGGTCGGCAGGTCGCAAGCGGGCGGGACGCCGAGCGGAACTTGGTTGGGGGAGGGTAGTCATGTCGTCTATCGGAGTATCGTACTTTGTTGGTAACGAGGAGGAGATTACGGAAGTGCACGACCGGCAGGAAAGGGTCGGGTGGCAGGTGGCAGGTGGCGGATTGCAGGTCTCAGGTCGCAGGTCTCGGACCGCAAGTGACCGGCGCTGATGCGAATCGCTCGTTGCATTCCTCCTGCAATAGAAAGCCGGACAGCTGAGACTTGGAAGGCGCGACCTGAGACCTGACACCTGTACCCTGCCTGCAGTTAAACCGTCTAGTCTGCCGCTACCGCGGATCGGGTCAAGCCCTTGAGATCGGCGGCCAACAGGCGGTGAAAAAAGTGTTCGCCCGCTTCGCGGCGCACCGATAGGCGGCCAGCGCCATACGCCCGCGACTTCAAGCCACGCTGTACAGCCTCGCAAATATCCAAGTCTTCCACTTGCACGCGATCGCAGACCGCTACTGATTGCTGATTGTAGGCACCAGCCGTCTCGCTGACGTCCGCAAAATACCAGTCAAAGATTACGCGGCAGTGATCCACATCCAGCGGTATGGCGAGAATCGTGTCCATGTAGCCTTCGTAGCAATCGATCATGAGATTGGGATATTGCCAGAAATAGTAGGCGCGATCTCCCTTGCGGGTGGCGCCGGCATCGGCGTCTACCGTGCTCGCCACCATGGGGCTGGATTGCAGGCAGTAGCGGTCTTCGCTGTTCTCAATTGTGTACTGCTTGTAGTCGAGAACGCTGTTGAGCCCCTGGTGCAGATGGGGCACGTGATAGCCGCCATCGAGGTAGTTGTCGATGAACACCTTCCAGTTGCAGGCGATGTCGTAGGAGCGCGAAGCAAAGTAGTGGAGACGGCTGACACCGAGCGGCGCGACGCGCTTGACCAGTCCTCCCAGAAACTCGGCGAGGGGCTCGGACTTAGGGTCGAGATTGACGAAGACGAACTTCTCCCAAATGTCGACGCGAATGGGAACAAGCCCGTTGGCGGCACGATCGAAATTCTTGACCCCATCAAATTCCGGCATGCCTTTGAGCGAGCCGTCCAGGCCGTAGTTCCAGCCGTGATACGGGCAACGCAGGATTTGGGCTTGCCCACAGGGCTCTGTGACCACGGCCGCAGCGTGATGGCGACAGACATTGTAGAAGGCGCGAAGAACGCCATCGGCGCCACGCACCACGACAATGGGTTCGCCTGCGATCGTCGAACTGACAAACTGGCCGGGCTTTTCCACCTGATCGGTGCGGCCAATCAGTTGCCAGGTTTTGCTGAAGACGGTCCGCGCTTCGAGTTCAGCAATGCGAGGATCGACGTACCAGGGCGCAGGAATGGTCGATGCCTCCGCGAGTGGCGCGCGATCGTTGTAGAGCGACAGGATGTGGTCGATGGACGGCGCGTTTGTCATGTCTGTCTTAAGCTTCTCAAAATGTCGTCATCCTAAACGGACGCGGGGGGCCGGGTCTTCGACCCGGCCAGGCGGGTCAGAGACCCGCCCCCACACAAGACCGGCCCACACGAGACTACTTGCCAATGGCGCGGCGCAGGATGTCTAAGAACTGGTTGATGCGTGCTTCCTTTTTTTTGGACATGTCGCCGGAGCGGCGGAACAAGCCGGGATCAAGTTCTTCAGTGAGCAGCGCGTCCTGGAAGCGCTCCACCATCCAGTCGATGATCGAGACGATGACCTCTACATCGAGGTCCTTGCGCAATTCGCCGCGTTCCAGGCCGAAGCGCACGAAAGCGACTCGGCCGTATGGGTCTTCGGCGATCAGAAAGCGATTGATCTCGCGCCGCAAGGCGAGGTCGGTTCCATAGTTCCCCATCAGGTAAACGCGATACGGGATCCAGTCCTCGCGCACCATGTGCTCGGTGCGGACCAGCCAGTAGCGCAGGATCTCGAAAAAGCCGCGGGCGCGGATATCGGGCGGCACATTGAGATACGGAGAGAAGGTGCGCGTCGCCTTCTTGTAGGCCTCGAAGAAAAGGCCGTCTTTGCTTCCGAAATGCTGGAAGATGGAACCCTTGGCAATGCCCAGTTCCTCGGCAATGTCGCTGACGCGGGCGGCTTCGTAACCTTGTCGGGCAAAATGGCGCATGGCCACCTCGACAATACGAGCCCGCTTGGCTTCGGTGCGCGGGCGAAACGGTTGCGGCCGGGCGGCGGTTGCACTGGCACTCATTCGTGACCTCAAGTCAGAGAAAAATATCCTAAGTCAAGGTAGCTTGCAACCTCATTATTGTTGAGGCTTCAACAGCGAGCGAGCCGCATCGGACCATGATTGTAACTCCCGGTCAGGTGAGGCGCGTCACAGACGATGAGCTCGGCCGCAGGTATTCTGATTAAGCAATGAGAAACGTGCTCCGCGATCTGCGCCGCTACCTCTACGAGCGCCTTGGCCGCTCTGGCCTGTAGTTCCCTTCCTTCGGTTCTCGGTTCCCAGTTCTCAGTTCTCAGTTTCAACTCGGTACTCGCTACTCACAAAGAGGTGCTCTCATGAAACTTCTGGTCATTGGCTCAGGGATGATGGGGTCGGCAGCTGCGTATGACATGGCGCGAGCTCCGCAGGTGAAATCAGTCACGCTTGCCGACAACGATTCGCGGCGGGCTCGGGAAGTGGCGGCACGGATTAATCGAATTGCCGGCGACAAGAAGGTACGGGCGGCAACGCTCGATGCCAGCGATGAGAAAGCAGCCGCTAAGCTCATGCGCGGACACGATGCTGCACTCTCCGCCGTGCCCTACTTTCTCAACCTCGGTCTGGCGAAGGCAGCAGTCGAGGCACGCTGCCATTTCGCAGATCTCGGTGGCAACAACACAATAGTCCGCGAAGAACTCGCGATGGCCAAAAAAGCGGAGAAACGAGGCGTGGCCCTGGCTCCAGACTGCGGACTATCGCCCGGCATGGCTTCCATTCTCGGTGGAGAGTTGGTCCGCCGGCTGGGCGGACGGGCCGATGCGCTGAAGCTCTACGTTGGCGGCCTGCCGGAAAAACCCATGCCGCCGTTTCACTACCAACTGGTGTTCTCGGTGGAGGGACTCATCAACGAATACGTGGAACCGGCACGCATTCTGCGCAGGGGAAAACTGGTGACCATCGAGCCCCTGACTGAGCCCGAGGACTTTCATATGTCCGGCTTCCCTCCCCTGATGGCGTTTCATACCTCGGGCGGGACTTCGACGTTGCCGGAAAGTTTCGAAGGCAAGGTCGGAGAGTGTTTCGAGAAGACCCTGCGGTATCCCGGGCACTACGACCTGCTTTGCGAGTTGAAGGAACTGGGAATGTTTTCCAGCGAAAAGATGCGGGTGAATGGCACCGAGATCACGCCGCGGCAGGTCATGTCGAAGATCTTCGAAGGCAAGTTTGCCAGCAAAGGCCCGGACGTTTGTATTATGCGACTGGAGGCGCACGAGTCGGTACGGGCCCCGGGAGTCCGCGGATTGCTGGGAGGACGGCTGAAAGGCCACGTGGCTAGGTTCACGATGGTGGACCATTACGATCCCAAGACCGACATGAGCGCTATGATGCGCACTACGGCCTTCCCCGCGTCGATCGTGGTGCAGATGCTGGCGTCAGGAGCGATCGGCAAACGCGGTGGAGTGCTCCAAGAGCGCGACGTCCCAGCCGACATCTTTCTGGAAGAGATGGGACGGCGCGGGATCAGGATTGAGTACGGGATCCAATGAGATTTACGAATTGGCGAATTTACGAATTGAAGAATTCAAAGCCGGCGTCAGTGATTGCGAACCCGTCAATTCGAAAATCCGAAAATTCGTCAATCCCGGCAATCCGATTTCCTGCTTCAAGACTCTGCCATCGGTGAGGTAATCTGTTGTCCTTCCATCGGAGGAGCACCTTGCGCTATCTCGATCGTCTGCAGCCGTTGGCGTTGCTGGTTTTGCGGTTCGTACTGGGTGCGATCATGATTGCCCACGGATACGGCAAGGTTTTTGGCGGAATGCAAAACTTTTCGCACCTGGTCAGCGGGTTAGGGATTCCGGGCTGGATGGCCTATCTTTCGGCCGCGGCGGAGTTCGGCGGAGGAATTCTGCTGGTGCTGGGATTGATCACTCGTATCGCGGCAGCGGCGGTCCTCGTCGACATGCTGGTTGCCATCTCGAAAGTGCACTTCAAGAACGGACTGATGGGACAAGGTGGCTACGAGTTCCCTCTAGCCCTGGCGGCAATTGCGTTTTCTCTGATCCTCTTCGGGGCAGGGCCAATTGCTCTGGATCACATTCGTGGAAGAAGTACCTAG
>DATEPX010000152.1:0-2713 GCA_035272945.1 Terriglobales bacterium | reverse complement strand
CGGAAGACTATTGCCTTTGTCGACGACCAACTCAAGCTCAACGCTGCACCGCTTGCCGGGAAACAACCGGCGGAGAAATACACGGGTTTGGAGCAGTTGCGCGTTGGGCTCGAGCCACCCGGCCAGGACGCACGACAATGTGGTCGTCAACCGCTCCTCGTGAAGCAGCGATGCGAGCCCAGGCAGATCATGGTCGCACGGAAGCTCGGAGAGTTCCAGAGGAACAGTCCCACTGTTTGTCAATAGACTCTTCATCCCACTTTGTCCCGCTGGAGCAGCCCCAGGCCTTCGTCCAGCATCATCTCAGCTCTCTCGCGCCACCCGGGGTTCTGCTTATTCACATCACTTCTCGCACGCTCCAAGCAAATTGCTGCCCGATAAAATGCCAGCGATGTAGCATCGTACGAGCCGCCGGCATTTGCGTAAGTCTTCAGAAATACTTCGGCCGCTTGATCAAGCGCGTTCAATGAACCAAAGTATTTCAATGCCATCCGTTGAAGATCGACGAGGAACCTCGCCACATCGTGGCTCGGATCCGTCAGGTTGAAAGTGTCCCAATCAATCGTAACCGTGCCTCGTTCAGTCAGCAGGACCTGCCCACACGTGTACGTACCATGACCGGCACACATTTCCGTGCCTTCCAGATGCCGTGCCGCCGCATTCAGTTGTTCGGTGAGATTCTTTGCTTTGTAGGCGAATGGCAACTCGGACTTGCCCGAATCCAGAAACCATTCTTCCAGTCCTCGCAGATAGTCTTGTGCTCGAAACATCGATCCTCGGCGGGGCGCTTCTGCCTGAAAATGTGCCAGCCAACGCGCGCACCGCTCGAGTGCGTTGACACGCTCAGTTCCACTCGGACCAACGATGAGCGTCCTGGCGCGCGTACCAGGAACCCTTTCGTACAGCAGAAGGCGCAATGGAGCCATGAAAGCGATCGGGCAAGGAATCCCGAACTCTTGCTCGGAGCCAAAGCCAGCTTGCTGGAGTTCTTCCATGGTTTGATAGATGTCGATCCGGTCCTCGGCGTAAACCTTACCGATCAGTTTTTCTTCCCACCCACTCGCGTTCTTCAGGGCAATTTCGAATGTGCATCGGCTCGCTCTCTTCCACTTGAGCACGATAACGCGAACTCCCTGTGATAGGTCCCACTGCCGTCGAGGAGCCTCACACATACTAAGCTGTTTAACCAGCTCCGCCGGATCAAGGACAGCCGCCAGCGTTGGAATAGCTGGATCTGAAGTGCTATCGACCAACTTGCTCATTGGTGTTCTCTCCTTCTCATCCCTTCAGGGCGCGAAGCCCTTCGGCAATCAGCGCCTCGATCCCATCCCGGAAGGTGCAAACCGGGCGGTTCGCCTCATACTTGGCAAGTGTCAGACAAGTAAAGGCTGTGTACCACGGAAGGTTTGCCGTAATCGTGAACGGATTCAAAGCCTCGTAGGTCTGTAAAAAGACTTCGGCCGCACCATCAAGCGCCTTGATGGTGCCGAGATACTTGAACCCAAGCCGCTGGAGCGCGACTAGAAACCGTGTGACATCGCGGCATGGGTCTGCGATGTCGCAGCTGTCCCAGTCGAACACAACCGTGCGGCGTTCAGCCAAGATGATCTGATTACAGTTGTAGCTGCCGTGGCTGGCGCACAGTCGCGCTGCCTTCAGGGTTACCGCTCCGTCTTCCAGAAGCCTGGCTAACCGTCCAACCATGGGTCGGAAGGGTTCGCCCAGATTGGCTATTCTTTGGGACCACCGTGCGATGGACCGGAGATGATTCGTTGCTTCAAAGACCTCTCCTGATCGAGGACCTACGGCGTGAAACTTAGCCAGCCATTGTGCACATCGCTCCGCCGCGTCGGCGCGCTCGCGTTCACTGCCCATCAGAAAAATTTGCTTGGCTCGAGGGCCCTGGACTTTCTCCTGAAGCAGAAGGTGCAGATCTGGAATGTAAGCAAGGGGCTGTGGGATTGTGAATAAACCCTCCGGCTGAAATCCCGCCCCGTTTAATCCGACCATGGCGTGATACACGTCCGAGCGATCGGCAGCGTAAACCTTTCCGATCAGGGAATCCCACCCGGTCGCAGTCAACAACGCGATGTCAAGCGTGCAGCGACTTCCCGGGTGATGCTTGAGAACCTGGAATCGAATTTCCTCGATCGCGTCACATCGGCCGCGAAGAGCCTGCCGAAGGTGCTGCCGCATCGTTGCTGAGTCCAAAACAGATGAAAGCGTGGGGATCCCCGGATCACTGATCGTTCTTGACTCAATCGATTGCAACGCTGGCTCGCTCACCACGTTTATACTCCTGCCTCCAAAGTACGGAGGCCTTCATCGAGCGTCGCCTCAGCCCGCTCGCGCCATCTTTGAGCCCGCTTATGAACATCATGCTTGGCGTGCTCCAAGCAGGCCGCCGCCCTCTGGAATGGAAGGCGGGTTGAAACGTCAAAACGGCCTGTCGCGACATATGCCTTAAGAAATATCTGCGCCGGACCATCCAGGGCTCCGATGAATCCTTGGAAGCGCAGCCCAAATCGCTGAAGCCCGACGATGAATCGAGCGACATCCCGGGCAGGGTCGGCCACGCCATAATTGTCCCAATCTGTTGCGACGGTGGATCCCTGCCCCAGGATGACTTGATGATGAGTATAGTCACCGTGAACAGCAACCATCTCGTTTGGTTGCAGCCTCGACGCAGCGTATTCCAACCCACTGAATAAGG
>DATEPX010000151.1:0-52164 GCA_035272945.1 Terriglobales bacterium | reverse complement strand
CTTTTCCACAACCTTTATGATTTGTCGTCCTGGGAGTTAGGACAGAATGCAATGGTCGAGTTCTACCCCGCCCCAAACAGCGAGAGCCGCGCAGTTACTGACTTGCAGTAACAATGTGGCCAAGACTCCCAACATCCCATGTCCCGCGAAGCAACTAAGTACCGTTTTGGGAATACTTTCCAACATAGGATGGCATGACGTTACAATCCGCAACTTGCGACCGTCAAGACGCGAGAGAGCAGGCACTTGCATTGACCTTCGGTAACCTAGCGAGCGGGGACGGTAAACCGCGTGAAGCCGCACAGGCCCAGGGAACTCCCTACAGCTAGGGCTTCCGGCATTGTTAACCCCCATCCGGCAAGCCGATGACATGTTAATGATCCTCAATTTGTTTGCTAATGCTGGCAGTGACTTTTGTACCTTTTCCAACGCAAGTGCCGGCTTACCGCCTGGGAGGTTCAGACCAAAGAACCGCCATGCTTTCTACGGAACCTGGTCAGAGCGCGGGAGCCAGTCGTGACAGGATCCACTTTGAAGGTCGTTAGATTTTGCCCAGTAGGCTGTAGTATTCCATTCTAAACTCACTGGTTCTCGAATGGATGCGTTCGAAATCGGTACACAATGCTGCACCGCCCTTCTGATGACTTGATTTCTGACATGTTTCGACGTGTGGACAAAGCCGCCAGCGGGACAGTTGACTGTAGCGCAGCTCGTGGGTGCCAGAACTCATCGAGGCCAATGAGGGCTGGGAGTCGACAAGGCGTCCTTCGGCGTGGTTCTCCCCTGAAACACATCAACACGAAAGGTCGCTAACGAATGACCCTCTGGTGGCGCGCGAGGGATTCAAACGATGAGAGACGAGCCTCTGGCATCGCAAGAGGGAGTACGCTGACGCAGAGAGGTTTTGCTGCGTGTTTGTACGCTTGACCATGGCATATTCGGGAGACTTCGCGCCCGTCACAATGTCACGATAAAAGGAGTCTTTGGGCGCGGCAGCAATGGACGAGCAATTGCGACCAGGAGCGTTGCTCAGATACCAAAAGGGTCGCCTCTCTCAGGGTTGCACATGGAACCCTAGCTGTTTCGCGGCTCGGCGAATGCGGTCATCAAGACTCAGAAGCTCGACCCCGGGGACGGCCGAACGAACGGCCAATGCCGATGCCAAGTGAATCGCATCAAGTGTCCGAATGGGTTCGGCAGGAAACGGATGTCTCGCGCGTTCAACCATGTCCGGACTGACGCGCCACAAGTGCCAGCGGCTAGCTGCGGCATTCAAGTGCGCCCGGCGATCCGCGGCCGCGGCTTCATCGATTTCTCCGGTCGTGACCGCGCGAGTCAGCACGCGATCACACTCAACCAGCGTAAGATCGGAGGCCATGACAAGTTCGGCGTGCTGAAGCACCTCACGCACAGAGTGACCAGTGTCTTCTCCAAGCAACCACGCTAGCACGCCGCTGGATTCCGCATAAACGTTCACCGTGCGCCACGCCCCTGATCGAGGAGCTCAGCAGCGTGACTTCGCTTCAGGAGCCGCGGGAGCTTTGGATACGCCGCCGCGTTGTTTGAAGCACCCAACGTCAACTGGCCTCGCCTTGCGCGTGCCACCAGCGCCGACGGCGCGCCTCTCTCATCAGCTCCCTGTCCTGGCGGAATGAGCTCTGCGACTACTTCTCCGCGATCAGTTACCAACACGGCCTCGCCGGATCGGACTTCGCGAACGTACTCGCTCAACCGGTTCTTCAAATCCCGAAGGCCCACGCTCTTCATATTCACAATGTAGCTTCATGAAGCTACATTTGTCAACCGAGAAGTCTCGGATAACGGGTGCCGGCATTTCCGCCATGCGAATTGCGCTGATGTCAACGGCAAATCCCGTGTCGCCGGTTTTCACAATGAGCTGTTATTCAAATCAGGTCGTTTTGATTCCTCCCGATGTGCACCTTCTGTTGCACGTGACTTCCGCTGGGTTTCACGAGTGGGAGGAGAGCGTTGGAACGGGAAGACCCATCCAGATGCGTTCGGGAACTCGATTGACATTGGAAGTGCAAGTTGAACCGCTTAAGCACCAGTAGTGGTGAAGACTGTTGTAATATGGCCTCTCATTGACTGGGTTCACCGGGTTTCCGAGCGCTTTGGCCTGATTACAATAAATGAGCACACTGGACCAGTCACAGACGTAGCTATACTGCGCCCCGTGGACAAGGTTCTGAGATCGCGAGCGGCTTTCGTTTCGCCATCTGACGCTCACCGCTCCCGCGACAGCCACCATGGGTAGGCATTAGAAGGAGAGGAAGCAAACACAATGGGAAAACTAGCTATTTGGGCGCAACTCGAGGCCAAGCCGGGCAAAGAGAACGAAGTCGAACAGTTTCTAAAGTCGGCGCAGCCGCTGGCGGAGCGTGAGGCGGGAACGATCAGCTGGTACGCGATTAAGATGGGACCCGGCAAATATGGCATCTTCGACACTTTTGCCGACGAAAATGGCCGGAATGCTCACCTCAACGGAGAAATCGCGAAGGCGTTGTTCGCCAAGGCGAAAGATCTGTTTGCCAAACCGCCAGAGATTGCAAAGCCCGAGATTCTCGCCTCAAAATCCGCTCGGTAAAATCCCGGACTGTGGTGAGTGCAAAGGTCTGATTACAAGATCAGTTAATTTCAGAGGCCGTCACTCGCAGGTGGTGGACCCCCGCATTAATCGCTGCCGCTCCCCGGAAGTCGCCTTCTCTTTGCCACTAGAATATAAAAGGGATAGCTGAGCTCAGGCAGAGCGCTTCTTTCCATGCGCCCCAAAGGGCAACTGCTTCGCATTCTAGGCGTCGGCTTTGGAATTGCTATGGTAGTCGGTGGTGCCATTGGCACTGGCATCCTTCTCACGCCGGGCTTGGTTGCAGCCTGGCCGGACTTATGGCGCGAGGCCGGCGAACTGCCGTTACGGCAACTGCTTCTCCGGTTCGCTGATAAACTCGGCCAAGTCGTTTAGAAATGCTGCCGCCCGCGTCCCATCTACAACTCGATGATCCGATGAGAGCGTCATGGTCATCATAGGCCGAATGCCAGGCTGGCCATCCACCGGCACAACGCGATCAGCGATTTGACCCACTGCCAGAATTGCCGATTGGGGTGGAGTGATGATCGCGCTGAAGGCGTCAACCTTGTACATCCCCAGATTGCTGATCGTGAACGTTGCGCCGGATACGTCAGCGGGACGCAATCGGCCCGCTCTCGCACGGTCGCTGAGTTCCTGGCGTTGCTTCGCAATTCGAGTGATGTCGCAAGTGTCCGCCTTGTGAATCACTACGGCCACCACACCCTCGTCCACAGCCATTGCAATCCCAATGTTGATATCCTTATTCAAACGTATGCCGTTGCCGCTCCAACTCGCATTCAAACGCGGGTGCTTCCTTAGTACACGGGCGATAGCCGCAGTCAGCAAATCAGTTACTGTAGGTCGCACGCCGTGCTTTTTTTCAATGGCGGGGGCTAATCTTTCGCGCACCTCGACCAGACCAGTGGCATCCAGGTCACGCACGACGAAGAAATGTGGAACGGTTGTCCAGCTCTGGGTGGTTCGCTCGGCCATGAGCCGCCCGACAGGACCCAGGTGCTCGACATCGGCGGGTGCCGGCATGCCCTGCGCTGCCCGAGCGGCAAGAATATCCTCAGCCAGGATTGCACCGTCAGGTCCTGACCCGCGCAATCGACGAATGTCGACGCCGTGCTCGCGGGCAAGACGGCGCGCTTTAGGAGAAATGTTTGGACCCACGCCGGCCGGCTGTTCCGAAAGCTCTTGGGCAGGCGCGGCGGGGCGGGTGGCGGAGGTCACCGCCCGTCCGCTGGTTTCCGAGGGCGGCACTTCCGTGGGCAGAGCTTCACCGGGCCGCACAATCCATGCGATGGTCTGGCCGACCGGTACTTCGGCGCCCTCGCGGACCCTGACGCCGGCCAGAATGCCGTCGCCCGGCGCCTCAATTTCCATCACCGCCTTGTCAGTTTCCACTTCCAGCAGGGTCTCGCCCTTGGCGACACTCTCGCCTTCTTTTTTTCGCCAAGCAATAAGCTTGCCGGTTTCCTGCGCCATTTCTAGAGCGGGCATAACAACGCTGATAGGCATAAATAGGGATATCAATCGCGACCGGTTTCAGCTCGAAGGATTACTCGGAAACACCGACCTTTTCCGTTTTCGAGCTGGCTTCAATCATGTCAACGACGCGTTGGCTGGGGGCAGCTTCCGTCTCGCGAGTGGTCGGCAGCGGACCGTTCACCGTGAAATAGTGGGCGCCCGCCACCAGGAGCTCTTCCGCTGGGAAGCGCGTAATCACCTCATGTCCAGTCGGAGTCACTACAATCTCTTCTTCAATGCGCGCCGCGCTCCAGCCGTCGGTCGAGGGCCAGAATGTCTCAAGCGCGAACACCATACCCGGCTTGATCTCGTGGGGATGTTCGAAGGAAACCAGACGGCTGATGACCGGCTTCTCCCAGATGGCGAGGCCCACTCCGTGTCCGTATTGCAGCGCAAAACAGGCCTCTTCGTTGGGGAATCCGAACTCTTGCGCCTTGGGCCAAACGGCAGCGATTTCGGCCGTCGTGCGGCCCGGCCGAACGAGCTCAATCGCAGCGTCGAGATACTCACGGCATCGCTTGTAGGCGTCCACCATCGCATGAGATGCGTATCCAACCGTGAAACACCGGTAGTAGCAGGTACGGTATCCCATGTAGGAATGCAGGATGTCGTAATAGACGGGATCACCCGGGCGCAGCACACGATCGGAAAAGACATGTGGGTGCGGGTTGCAGCGCTCGCCGGAAATGGCATTGACCGCCTCGACGTATTCCGAGCCCAGATCGTATAGGACCTTGCTCACCAATCCGACCGCCTCGTTCTCGCGCAAGCCCGGCTTCATCGCGCGGTACAGTTCGTCGTAGGCCGCATCCACCATCATTGCCGACATGTTCAGCAGCGTGATTTCGTCCTGCGTCTTGAGGACCCGCGCGTCTGACATGATCTGCTGGCCATCGACGATCTTGATGCCTTCTTTCTCGAGCGCGAAAAGCACCGGCGGTTCGACAATATCGATGCCCAGCGGCTCCTTGTGCAGGCCGCGCATCTCCAGTTCAACCCGAATCTTGCGGGCCACATCTTCGGCACGACCCATTTCCGGCGACATCGCGCCACGCAACATGGAGATGCCCGGCCGTGAACGCTCCCCCAGCCATGGGCAGTGCAGTTGGTGATGGCGGGCAGCGGAGCCGAAGTCCCACAGAATCGGTTCATCATTTTGGGGCAGCAGGGTGAAACGATTGGCTTTGTCCTGCGCCCATGTGCCGATGTGCGTGGCCGTCAGGTAGCGCACGTTGTTCATGTCAAAGCAGAGGAGGGCTCCTATCTCCGATTTCGCCAGCAGCGCCTTGGCCCGGGTCAAACGCTCGCGGCGCAGACGATCGAAGTCCACCCGCTGTTCCCAATCCACCGCCATGGTTCCGGAAGTTGGCAGTGCCATGATCTACCTCCTGTACTTCAGCGTCAGAAAGCGCTGGCTTGCTCAATGATTGCGTCTTGCTGATAAAGAGCCGATGAACTTAGGCGCGGGAGCAGAGTTCCCGCGCGGCCTCAAACACGGCCTTCTCCGTGGGCACCGTCAAATCTTCGAGCGGCGGCGAGAACGGAATGGGAACGTGCATTGCCCCCAACCGTTTCACGGGCGCGTCCAGATTGTAAAAAGCGCCGGCAGAAATCACGGCAGCGATCTCGGCCGTAACCCCATAGCGGCCGTAACCCTCGTCTACCACGATAGCCCGCGAAGTCTTCTTCGCCGACTCAATCAGAGTCTTCTCATCCAGCGGCCAGGTCGTCCGCGGATCGATTACCTCTGCGCTGATCCCGCTTTCTTCCAACCTGGCCGCCGCTCCCAGCGCCACCTGCACCATGCTGCTGGTCGCGACAATCGTAATGTCCCGGCCCACACGTTTCACATCTGCCGTGCCCAAGGGGATGGTATATTCCTCGGCCGGTACGGGACCCTTCAGCTTGTACATCATTTTGTCTTCAAAGAAGACACAAGGATTTTCATCGCGGATCGCCGTCTTCAACAATCCCTTCGCGTCGTAGGGAGTAGACGGCAAAATAACTTTAAGTCCCGGCACATGGCTGAACCATGCGTGCAGCGATTGCGAGTGCTGCGCCGCCGAACGGCGCGTGGCTCCCAGCGTGGTGCGCATCACCATCGGCACTTTCCATTTCCCGCCTGACATGTAGTGGATTTTGGCCGCCTGATTCACCATCTGGTCCATGGTCAGGGTGATGAAGTCGCCGAACATGATGTCCACGACGGGACGAACCCCGGTCATCGCGGCCCCGACCGCGAGACCGGTAAATCCGGCTTCGGAAATCGGCGTATCCAGCACGCGCTCTTTGCCGAATTCCTCCACCAACCCGGATAAGACTTTGAACGGAGTGCCTGCTTCTGCCACATCTTCGCCAAAGATGCAGACCCGCTGGTCTCGGCGCATCTCCTCGGCCAGCGCTTCCCGCACCGCCTGCGCAAATGTCAACTCACGCCCCTCTTCAGGCATAAACGTCCTCATCCACCTCTTCCGGCTTGGGATAGGGCGCCGCCAATGCGAACTCGACGGCTTTGTCAATCTCGGCTTTTGCCTCTGAGCGAATTCGCTCCAAGCTCCCGGAGTCGGTGAGATTCTGCTGAATCAGCCAATCGCTCAGGAGCTTGATGGGATCGCGTTCGGTTTTCCAGCGCTGCTCTTCCTGCTTCGAGCGGTAGTACTCGCGGTTAATGTCGCCTACATGATGTCCGTGATACCGATAGGTGTTACATAACAAGAAGGCGGGACCCTTGCCCTGACGCGCAGGTTCCACCAGGCGTGTTGCTGCTTCATGCACCCGGCGCACATCCTGCCCATCGATACTTTCTGCAATTAGCCCAAAGGCAGTAGCACGCGCCAGGATTTCACCTGCGGTCGTTTCCGAGTAGTGGGTGTACTCGTTATAGAGATTGTTTTCGCAGACGTAGATGACCGGCAGCTTCCACAACTGGGCCAGGTTCATGACCTCGTAGAGCACGCCCTGTCCCAGCGCTCCTTCCCCAAAGAAGCACACCGCAACCCGATTGGTGCCGAGCCGTTTTGCGGAAAACGCGGCTCCGGTGGCGATACCCACGCTTCCTGCCACAATGGCGTTCGCTCCGAGATTGCCGGTGGCCGGGTCGGCGATGTGCATGGATCCACCCTTGCCGCGGCAATAGCCCGCTTCCTTGCCCAGCAACTCGGCAAACATCCGGTCCGGCGAAGCCCCTTTGGCCAAACAATGTCCGTGACCGCGGTGCGTGCTCGTAATGTAATCGTCAGAGCGGAGGGCCTCGCATATCCCGACTGCCACTGCTTCTTGGCCGATATAAAGATGCGCGAGGCCGGGCATCAGTGCCCGAGTGTACAACTCATTCACCTGTTCTTCGAACAGGCGAATGCTTACCATCCTGCGATACATCCTGATCCACTGTTCGACTAAGACCTTGGTGTCAGCCCCCGCACGATGAGTGGTGGCCGTCATTTCGCTACTCCTGACATCTGGGCCAATACGTCGAAGATCACCGCAAAATCCTGCTTGGCCATGCCCATGCCGCGCGCGGCGGTGAGAAATTCATTGGAGAGAGCGGTGGTCGGGAGCGGCACGTCAAGCCGCCGCCCCATCTCGAGCGCCAGCAGCATGTCCTTCTGCATCATGTTGACGTCGAACCAGGCTTCTTCGGGTTGCTGCAGGATGAACGGTCCGCGGTATTGAATCATCGGCGACGCGATCGCGCTATGGGTTAGAACATCCACCGCTATTTCTCGAGCGATCCCGCTCTTCTCCGCCAGCAACACACCTTCGGAGAAGGCCAGCATCTGGGTAGCAAGACTTATATTGACGGCAATTTTCATGGAGAGCGCCAGCCCGTTGTCGCCAACGTAGGTGACCTTGGGTCCGATATCCTCGAGCAGCGCTTTCACCTGCTCGAAAGTTTCAGGCCGTCCCCCGACCATTACCGACAACCTCCCTTCCTGCAAGGTCACCACACTCCCGGAGACGGGCGCATCGACCATGTCGGCTTTTTTTTCGCGCACTTTTGCAGCAAGGCCGCGGCTGACGGCAGGGCTCACGGTACTCATGTCGACAAAGACCTTGCCTTGGCCGAGTCCGGCCAAAACTCCATCCGGCCCGTCCGTAATAGCTTCCAGCGCAGCGGAGTTGGTCACCATGGCAAACGTCACGTCGGCCGCGGCGGCAACAGCGCGGGGACAGTCTGCCCACTTCATGCCACGCTCAATGAGCCACTGCGCCTTGGAGCGCGTGCGATTGTGACCGGTCACGACGTGCCCCTTGCCGAGCAGTCGGCTCACCATCTGGCTTCCCATCACTCCCAGACCGACAAACCCAAGCTTCGCCATTCGGAAAGACCTTCTCCCTAGGAAACGGACTTTGCGACTGTCGCGTCTGGCGTGCTCGCCGCGACTCGCGAGTCCTCGCGAACTTGTTGCAGATGGGCGCGCATCGCGTCACGCGACTTTTCCGGATCCCGCTGCTCTACAGCCTGGAGGATGCGCTTGTGGTGAAACTGTCCGCGCTCCGGACCGCCTTCCACGTAAAAGATTCGCACCCGCTGCTCGCGCAGCAGGCCCACAATCGAATCGATAAGAGACAAAATGATGGGGTTCTGGGCGGCCTCGGCGAGAGAGAGATGGAAATCAAGGTCGGCCTCGATGTAGGCGTCCGGATCCTTCAGCGCGCTATCCATAACCGAGACTGCTTGGCGCATGTTTGCCAGGTGCTGTCCATCCAAACGCATCGCCGCCATGGCTGCGATCTCCCGCTCAAGAAGCTCGCGCACTTCAACCAGGTGGGCTAACCCATCCTGCTGGTTGATTCGCATCATCAAGTCCAGCGAGTGGCGGATTGCCTGGGATGTACCGTTGGTAACGAATGTTCCTCGTCCGGAATAGGCTTCGACCAATCCCTTTTCGCTGAGCGCCTTCACTGCCTCCCGCACTGCCGTTCGGCTCACTCCGAATTGCTGCGCTAATTCGCGCTCGGCCGGAAGCTGGTCGCCAGTTTTCAGTGTGCCCTTCAGGATCGAGTCCTCAATTTGCTGGACGATCTGCTCGTAGAGTCGCGATGATTGGACCGTCTTGTACATAGCCTCTCACCGGGCTTGCGGTCCGACCTTTATACCATACTTGGACAAACCGGCATAAATACTTGACATGCCTCTGTTCGGTGGTAGAGTTGTCCGACCATACCGGAGGTTCTATGCGTCCCTCTACCCTGACCGTCCACCGTGACAGGGCAAGCCGAGCTTTTTCGGTTCTGGCCGCGGCCTGGCTCATGCTTCTGTTGTCTGCTCCCCTGTTCTGCCAGACTTACACCGGGCGCATTCTGGGTACCGTAACGGACCCATCTGGCGCCGCCCTGAAGGGCGCCACCGTCACAGTCACCGACGAACAGAGAGGTGTCACGCGAACCCTGACCACAGACGACGCCGGCGCATATCTGGCTCTCGATCTAGCCCCCGGTTTCTACAAGGTGCGTGCCGGGGCCACGGGCTTCAAAAGCGTCGAGCGCCAGAACATCCCGCTGGAGGTAGCCAAAGAAGCGCTCATCGATTTTGCCCTGCAACCAGGCGATGTGTCGGAAACAATCGTGGTCTCGAGCGAGATCCCGATGCTGAACACGGTTTCCTCGACGTTGGGCGGTACGCTGAGTAATAAAGAGATCAATGATCTGCCCCTGAACGGCCGCAACTACGAGAACCTGCTTCAGCTGCGCCCTGGCGTCATTCGCTATCCGGGGGGCGGCTTCTCGACTACGAGCGCGAACGGACTTCGCGCCGAAGACAACGCTTACCTGATTGACGGCTTGTTTAACAGCGAGCCCTTCTCCGGCCAGAGCATCATCAACGGTGCCGGGATTGCGGGAGATTCGGCCACCATACTGCCGGTCGACGCCATCCAGGAATTTAACCTCCAGCAAAATCCTCCGGCAGAGTTCGGCTGGAAACCGGGCGCGATCGTTAACGTAGGTTTGAAGTCGGGCACCAACACAGTCCACGGTACGGCGTATGCTTTTGGCCGCGATACCCCCTTTGACGCGCGCAACTATTTCAATGTGACCGGCACACCCAAACAGCCGAGGAATTTAGAGCAGTTCGGCGGGACTCTCGGTGGTCCCATTACTAAGGACAAGCTGTTCTATTTCGGCGCCTATGAAGGTCAGCGCTACGAAGTCGGCAACGTCACCCAATTATCGACGCCGGCTACGGTCTCGCTGGGGGGCGACCCGGCGAATAGCCTGGTAGATTCCATTGCCGCCTTGCAGGCGGCAAATATCCCGGTCAGCAATGTCAGTTTGCAGATCGGTGGCTGTACCCTGGGTCCCCCTATTTCCTGCAATGGCAAAGGATTTCCGGCCAATAACGGAACTAACCCCGTAGATTCGACTCTCATTACTTTCGGGCTCCCTAACACTGTCAGCGCCGACAATGCGGTCGGCAAAATCGACTATCACATCACCGAGAGCCACGTTTTTAATGGGCGGTATTTCTTCGGCAACAACTCCGGGACTGTGTCGGACGCGAGCCAACTGCAGCCTGAGTGGCTGACCCAGATTCACACCCGGGCGCAAGTGCTGGGGACAAACTGGGCCTGGATCCCGAGTTCCAGTTGGGTCAATGAAGTCCGCTTCGGCTACAATCGCCTCTATCAGCCCACGTTTACTGCCGACCACAACAAGCCCGCCTCTTCCTACGGACTCAACACGGGCGTTACGAATCCTCTGTACGGCGGACTACCGCGAATTAACATTGCTCCGTTTTATATCTTTCCCCAGGAGTTAGGCGGTTTTAACTGGCCCAAGATACAGGGCCCCGATACCAGGTACCAACTGGTGGATCACGTTTCGTACATACATGGCAAGCACGCCTTCAAGTTCGGCGCCGAGCTCCATCATGACGGATTCACGGGTGGGGCGTATGGCGGCGTGCGCGGCAGAATCAAATTCGGCTTCGGAGTCAATGACGTCTTTCCCGGCGCCACCTCGCTGGAAGACTTCTTCGCCGGGGTACCTGATAAGGGGAGCCAACTGGTCGGCGATCCCACACGGCAGATCCATAATTGGGGTTATGCCAGCTTCCTGCAGGACGACTGGCGCGTCGCTAAGACGCTCACGTTGAATCTTGGACTGCGCTACGAATTGAACACAGTAATAAAGGATAACCACAACCTGCTGGGCAATTTCAATCCGACCGCCGGGCTGCAACAAGTTGGCAAAGGGATAAGCGCACCGTACAACGGCGATCACAATAATTTCGCTCCCCGTTTTGGGTTCGCCTGGGATGCGGCGGGCACAGGGAAAACTGTAGTCCGCGGCGGCGGAGGTCTGATTTACGAGACTGTCAATTGGGAGTCCTTCCTGGCTCTCAACAACTCCATGGGTCTAAGCACCATTCCCACCGGGGCCATCATCGATAGCACGGGAGGAACAGCGGGCGGCTCGATCGCCGTCGGTACCGTGAACTTTCCCGCTTCGAGTCTTAACTGGGATCCGGCCATCACCGGAGTACCGGGAACGGTTTTTCCCACTACTCCGCTCGATTGCTTCGGGGCCCCCTGCAGCATTCTCGGGGTGGACCGCAACATCAGGACCCCCTATGTCTGGAATTGGACTTTGAATGTCCAGCACGCCTTCACCAGTAATTTGTCTTTGGAAGTCGCATATGTCGGCAGCCACGGATCAAAGCTGGTTGGGATTCACGACATCAATCAACCACCTCCGGGCGCCGGGTGGACAACCGGACCAGGCGGTACCATCGCTCAGTGCCTGGCCAGCGCCCCCGCTTGGGACAACTGTGCCAGCGATGGCGACGCTGAGCAAGCCGCACGGCCATTCAATGGCAAGTTCTCCTACCTGGCCAACATTTACCAGATGGGGAACGTTTACAAGTCCAATTACAACGGCTTGCAGACGACTCTGACCTCACGGAACCTCCACGGACTTAGCGCTGTCGTGGGTTATACCTATTCCCATTCGCTGGATGATGTTGGCGCCAATTGGGATTTTGGCGCAGGGTCGGGCATTCCCCAAAACAACCTGCTCCCCCAGACGGAATATGCCAGCAGCGATTTCGATATCCGCCATCGCTTCACGTTGGCCATGACCTACCTACTTCCGGGGAAGGAAGGTCTCGCACAACTACTCAAGGGCTGGCAGCTGAATTCCATACTCACGCTTTCCAGCGCTCAACCCTGGGGTCCGATGGATGCCACTACCGACGTCACTGGAACCGGTGAAGTTCTCTCGGATCGCTGGAATTTCTTTGGAAAGACGTCTGACTTCAAGTCCGGCCCGATCGGAATTCCTTATTTCCCGAACGACAGCAATCCGGCTTGCGTCGAGAAGGCATTATCCGTCGATGGAGGGAATCCGGCTGGCCCCGCAGGCATTGCCTTGGGGGCGTTTGGCTGCTACGCCATGGGCAGCTCCGTGATGATCCCTCCCCCATTCACTTTGGGTACGATGGGCCGCAACAGTTTCCGCGACACGGGATTCCGTAACTGGGATTTGTCGGTGGCCAAGAACTGGAAGTTCGGGGATCGGTTTGGCGCTCAGTTCCGTGCCGAATTCTTTAATGTGCTTAATCATCCCAACTTCGCCAATCCCTTCGGGGGACAGAACGGCTGGGCTCACAACGATCCCGGCGGACCTGGAAACTTCGGCTGCGCCTGCGCTACGCCCGATGTGGCCGCTTCCAACCCGGTTATCGGGTCCGGCGGCAGCCGCGCAATCCAGTTGGGACTGAAACTACTTTTTTAAATTGCCGGACTAAGGAGACGGTCTTCGCAATTGCAAGGGGAGTTCATGCCGAATCTGATTCCGACTCATTGGCGCTTCTCTCTACCGATCTGGTTGCTCTGTGTCATTGTGGTGTCCAGCCGCTCATTCTCCCAGCAGCGCACTGAACGCACGCTGGATGAGATCAAGACCGAGGCCATCAAGCGCGCCGAGAACGGCATGTACCCTCTCATCGGCCTCGACCCCGCCGATGTTCGTGACGCACTTCAGTCGATCAAGACAAAAGATAAAGATGAATGGGCCGCCGCCTTCATGGGGGTTGCTGACCGCTACATGTCCGAAGCTAAGTCGCTGGAGAAGAGCGACCCCCAGAAAGCGGATGCCGACTACATCCGGGCCTGGCGGCTCTATTCTTTCGGACGCTGGCCGGTGCCAGCCTCGCCGGGAAAACAGCGTTCTTATGCCAAGGCGATCGAAGCTTTTCTCGCTCATGCCCGATTCTGGGATCCGCCCCTCGAGGTAGTTCACATCCCTTTTGAAAATTCCGAAATCACCGGTTACCTGCGCCTTCCCAAGAATGCCAAAGGCCCCGTGCCACTGGTCATTGCGGTGAATGGCCTTGATAGCCGCAAGGAAGATTTGGCGGAGAGCTTCTCCGCAATTCTGCCCTACGGGGTTGGTTTTCTGGCCGTGGATGGACCGGGCACCGGCCAGGCACCCATCAAAGTCAGCGAGACCGCCAACCGCATGTTGTCGCGCGTCATTGACTATGTTCAGACCCGTCCCGAAGTGGACAAGAACCGGATCGCCATTCATGGAGTGAGCTGGGGGGCTTATTGGGCCACCAAGCTGGCTATCCTCGAGCGCGATCGCCTCAAGGGAGCCAGCGCCCAGTCTCCGCCCATTGACGGTTTCTTTCAAAAGGATTTCTTAATGAATTCGCTGATAGGGAACCGCGAATACTTGTTCGATCAAGTGCCAGCACTGATGTCAGTTTTGGAGGGAGTACACAACGTAGATGAGATGGCGGAGTTCCTCCCCAAGATGTCGCTGGTGAAACAAGGTCTTCTCGGCAAACCCATGGCGCCGATGCTGGTGATCGCCGGCGTATTGGACACGCAAGTCCCGATCGCGGACATCTACTTGCTTCTCAGCCAAGGGGACACGCCAAAAACCGCCTGGATCAACCCGCAGGGCGGCCACCTCGGACGACAGGTGAAAGTGTGGCCTGATCCTGTCATTTTCAAGCAGGTCATCATTCCCTGGTTGGGGCACACGCTGGAGGCTCAAGGACTTGAAGCTGGCCGGTAGTGTCGTACAGGTGGCAAGCAATAATAAGGATTGAACATGGGAATTCCCGGCGCCACCAAACCCTCTGCCCCCGCCGTGGCGCCTCCCCATTCGCGCAAGAAGAACTCCAGCCTCTGGGTGCAAGTGCTCCTGGCCATCCTGGTGGCGCTGGCGCTCGGGTACTTCAGCCCGTCCACAGCCGTTGCCCTGAAACCGCTTGGCGATGCCTTCATCCGGCTGATCACGATGATCGTCACCCTCATTATCTTTTGTACCGTGGTCACGGGCATCGCAGGCATGGAAAACATGACCAAAGTCGGGCGCCTTGGGGGTAAGGCGCTGCTGTACTTCGAGACTGTTTCCACCCTGGCCCTGCTGATTGGCCTGGTTGTAGGCAATGTCGTGCCCACGGGCAGGGGCCTTAATGTGGACCCGGCGACTCTCGACAGCAAGGCGGTCGCCGACTATGCCGGGCAGGCCAAAACGCAAAACGTTACCGAATTCCTCATGCACATTATTCCCACGACCGTTGTGGATGCGTTCGCCAAAGGAGACATCCTGGAAGTCCTGCTCGTGGCCATCCTGTTCGGTTTCGCGCTGGGCGCGGTTGGCACGCGTTCTAAGCCGCTGGTCGATCTGGTCGACGCGCTGGCTCATGCCGTATTTGGCGTGGTGAATATCTTGATGAAATTCGCACCCCTCGGCGTTTTCGGCGCTATGGCCTTTACGGTCGGCAAGTATGGCATCGTTTCGCTTGGGCCTTTGGTCAAGCTGATTGGAACGTTCTATCTCACTTCCATTTTGTTTGTGCTGGTCGTCCTGGGAGGGATTGCCCGGCTCGCCGGATTCGGAATCATAAAGTTCCTCGGCTATATCAAGGAAGAAGTCCTGCTGGTGCTGGCGACCAGTTCCTCCGAAACCGCGTTGCCCACCCTGATGGAGAAGATGGAGAAACTCGGCTGCTCGAAGTCGCTGGTGGGCCTGGTCGTGCCCACCGGCTACACCTTTAACACCGACGGCACCAGCATCTACATGACTCTGGCAGCACTTTTTGTGGCACAAGCCACCAACACGCGCCTCACGCTCACCGAGCAACTGACGATCTTTGCGGTCGCCATCCTGACCTCAAAGGGAGCCAGCGGCGTGCAAGGCGCATCCTTTATCGCCTTGGTCGCGACGCTCTCCATCATTCCTACGATTCCCGTGGCGGGCATGGCTTTAATTCTCGGAATCGATCGTTTCATGAGCATGTTCCGTGCCCTGGTAAATATGATCGGCAATGGCGTGGCGACCGTCGTGATTGCACGCTGGGAAAGAGAAATCGAGGGTGACACCTTGCGCCAGCGTCTGGTCGGTCTCTGAAAGCGTTTGCAGCGCAAGGGAGCACCCGGTACAGTTCAGCAAGAGGGAAGAGCAAACTCGAACGCAGTCATGCAACTGTTCCCACTGATCGGGCTCGATGGCACCGACGAATTGGCGGCCCGTTCGCGTGCCGTGACTGCATCTAGGATGGCCTGCCCAACGAAGAGATGCGGCGGTGCCACTTCAGTTGGTTTCGACCCACAAATTCTAATGCTGGTGTGGGTTTCCGGTAAGTTTGAACTGCATAACGCACACCAGTTGAGTACGTAATGGCAGTGTGCGACCAAGAACTCCTCTCCAGAAATCGAGATACTGACCCACGCTATGCTCCTGCCGGCGAACCGGTGATTCAGCCTATCCGTCGCAGGTCCGCCGTACCTGAAGAGAGCGCTACTGGCTATTGCCGGGCTGATCGGCTGCTTTGGCCGTCAGCTGGCCAAACAGTCCGTCACCCTCATCATTGGGACCGGCGGTGAAGAACAAGGTGTTGGTCGGTCCGTTATTGGTGGCGTTTCCTCCCCCAAAACTAATAGCCCACAGGCCATCGATGACCAAGCTCTGTCCGGTGACGTCGTCGAGCATCATGCCTTCGTGTTGTCCGGTGAACAGATTGAAGCCGTGGATGGTGCCGTCGCCGAAGTTGCCGATCAGGATCCGGTGCGAGAAGTTGCCGAAGTCGCCCGGCGCAAGTGCTGCGCCCCAGGGTGCGTTAAACCAGTCCCCGTGTTCCAGGCGGAGCAACAGCCGCCCTCGGGGATCGTACACACCAGCAAAACCGAGCCCCGCACCGTGGTCTTCATCGTGGCTCCCCGGTGCCCGATGAGCAAACGTCACGACCAAGTTTCCACCAACGTTCTGAATGTTGAAGGGGGACCAGCTCCTGTCGAGACCAGGAAAGCGAAAAGCACCATCACCCTCCGAATGTAGCTGGCTAAAGCTGCTGTCGAAGACTTCGACCCGCCCCGTCTGAAAGTTGGTCGCGTAAAATCTCGGACTGCCATTTACCTGGGCAATGGCGCAGCCCTTGTAGACGGCCTTGCCAGCGCGGTTCTTGAGAATCACCGCGTTGGGATTCACGGTGGGATTCCAGCCGGCGATGGTGCCATCCTCAGTCACGAACAGGAAGAAGGCCTTCGCTCCGGGCCCGACCAGAAATTCGGGCGTGGCGTTGAAAACCGTTCCCGTGGGTGCCGACGTGCCGGTACCATCGGGCGTGGGAATGGTCACGACGCGGGTTTGCGGCACACCGGCCGCGTTGTACAAAGTGGATAAACCTGTGCCGTTGTCGGATATCCACCAAGGACTGCCGCTCCCACGCGAGAGTCCCCAGGCATTCACAAGATTTGAATCCACGTTGGGTGCGGAGGGAGAAACTGCCTGCATATCAACGGTCAGGTCGGTGCGATGGTACTGCTGTGCCACCAGGGAACCGGGCAACAGCAGCGCGAAAACGACGAGAGCAGATCGACGAACCACAGAAATCCACATAACAAGCTCCTCTGTTTGTTGACTGAGATCTTGTTTGATCTGGCTGGGCATACTGCCGCGCCATCCTCTGGGAATAGGAAATCGTAAGCAGCGCCCGTGCCCGGGTTGTCACGGAATTGTCGTGTTTCCGCAATCTTTTTGTCAGTTGGTCGAGGGGGACTTCCCCTGCTAGCTTGTGTTCGCTCTCGGCCTCGCAACGCCGGGGTATGCGCTCCTCAAAACCACCGGTCGCAAAGCTGGAAAGCGGCGCCGCACTCCGATAGGCGACGGACATATTGGCAGGCAGTTCTGGATCGTCCGAGAGCACGGCATGAAAGCCGGATACGTCCGCAATATATTTGCGCAGACCCCGCGCGTGCGGCTGAAGTTGCGCGACGGGATGCACACCCACTGGCACAGCGGCACGGCCCATTTGCTTCCCCACGATGATCCGCGGGAGCGCCAACGCTGGCTTTTTAATCAGGTACCGGGCAGCGGCAGGAATGCGGCTGCGGTGCGCCGCTTCGGGACTGACCTGCTCTCCGTTCGGATCGATCTGGATGCTTGACTCTCACGAGCTCGGCGAAACCGCGGCGGTGGGACTCGTGACGTGAGTGCGAGTCCTCCTGCCGGGGTTGGAGGAAAACGGGCCGTGGATCTTTCATTCAGGACTTCACTGCTCATTTTCGAGTCGCCGCGCCATACCGGGGTGCGGAATTCTCTGTGTGCGGAATTCTCTGTTGACGCGGAGGTCTTAGCCAACTACGATTGACGCCGCGCTAAGAGGCACCTGCCTTCGGAAGCGCCGTAGCGCTCTGCCCGGCAAACTAGACACCACAACCCTCACCCATTGTCAGGAGGGCCTTCCATGACGTCCCAGATAAAAACTCCGTATTGGCAGGTCATTTCATTCGCCTTGCTTCCTTTGCTCTGCTTTTCTTACACCCCGGCCCCGGCGGCATCAAACCCCGCCGTTCCGTCTGGAGACGTGCGAATTCATTACTTCCGCCCCGATAGCAACTACTCCGGGTGGGCCATTTACACCTGGAATGCACATCCCACCCCAGGCTGGTGCTCCGGAGAGGTCGAGATCACGGGGACTGACAGTTTTGGAGTGTATTTCGATGTGCCGGTCGATCCCACGCTGTCCACGGACCTGGGGTTGATTATCAATAACTGCCCAGCGGGAGGAATTAAGGATCCCGGACCCGACCAGCATCTCAACATCGCTACCTACAACGAAGCCTGGGTAATTCACGCCGACGCCACTGTGTTTACGACCCAACCGACGCCGCAGCAAATTGCCAACGCCATCCTCAACATCCAGGAGGTTTATTGGCTCGATCGCACACACCTGGCAATCAAGCCGCAGTGCATCCAGAGCGGAGCGACTTATGCGCTCAACTCCGCCCTCGCGGGCGGTCTGAATTTGACCAGCACCGGGATCACCGGCGGCAACCAGATGGCGCTGACGGTCGGCGGAACGCTGTCACAAGACGAGCTGACGCGGAATCCGCAGTTGGCCCCTTATGCGGTCCTGCAGGTGCCCTCCAGCGTGGATCTCGCCACGATAAAGCAGGCGCTCAAAGGAGAGATCGCGCTTTCCGTTGTCGGGCAAAATGGCATGCTGCAGTATGCCGCGGGTATTCAAACCGCTGGCGTCGTCGACGACCTCTACTATTACCCGGGCAGGCTCGGAGTCGTGTTCAACGAAAATTCCTACCCTGTGAGAATCAAGTTGTGGGCGCCAACCGCCCAGTCCGTGTCGCTGCTGATCTTTGATCACGAGAACGACACAGCACCATCCGCAACCATTCCCATGCAGGAAAACAATGGTGTATGGGTGGCGAATGGCGCGAGCGACTGGATAGGCAAGTACTACGTCTATAGCCTGAGCGTGTGGGTGCCGATCGATGCAGCCGTCGACACGAACGTGACAACGGATCCGTACTCGACGGACATTGCAGTGAACGGGATCAAGAGTCGAATTACCGATCTCGGCGCCCAAGCAACCAAGCCCGCGGGGTGGGATCGATCGACTTCGCCTCCGCTCGGCAGCTTCAGTGATATGAGCTTGTACGAACTCCATGTTCGCGACTTCAGCGTGAGTGACTCGACGGTGCCGCCAGCACATCGCGGCACCTACCAGGCCTTTGCGGACCAGAACTCAGATGGAATGCGGCATCTCGGTGACCTGGCCAAGAGCGGACTCAAGGCGGTGCATATCATGCCCTCGTTTCACTTCGCGAGTGTGAACGAGGACAAGTCCACTTGGAAGACCACCGGCGACCTCTCGCAATATCCGCCCGACGGAGGACAGCAGCAAGCCGCCGTAGCCCGAATCCAAGGGAGCGACGGCTATAACTGGGGTTATGACCCCGTTCACTACATGGCGCCTCAAGGCAGCTACGCGATGGTTCCTCGAAATCGGGTACGCGAGTACCGCGCGATGGTGATGGGACTGCACAATGCCGGATTACGCGTTGTTCAAGATGTGGTCTTCAATCACACGAGTGCCTACGGAGAAGGGCCAAACTCGAACCTCGATGAAGTGGTGCCCGGGTATTACCACCGGCTGGATGCGAATGGAAATCTGGAGACAGGTTCCTGTTGCCCGGATACAGCCAGCGAACATCGCATGATGGAAAAGCTGATGATCGACACGCTCGTGCTCAATGCGCGCGAGTACAAAATCGACGGCTTCCGCTTCGACATCATGAGTTTTCACTTCCTCTACAATATGCGGCACATTCAGGCCGCACTTCGCGCTTTAACGCCGGAAAAGGACGGCGTAGATGGGTCGAAGATCTACCTATACGGGGAAGGATGGAACTTCGGGGATACGGCGAATAACCAGATTGGGCCGCACGCCGGCCAGCTCGATTTATACGGTTATGGAATCGGCACCTTCAATGACCGGATCCGCGACGGCATTCGCGGCGGCAGCCCCTTCACCGATGAGCGGGTGCAGGGATTTGCCACCGGACTGTTCACGGACCCGAGCGACTACACGAATCAAAATCTGCCGCCAGCCGGTCAACAAAATCAACTGCTCCAGTACACGGACTGGATTCGGATTGGCCTTACGGGAAACTTGCGCGATTACAGCTTCCCTAACAGTGCGGGCGTCACGGTCACCGGAGCACAGGTGGATTACAACGGTCAACCGGCGGGATACACAGCGTCGCCAATCGAAGCCGTGAATTACTGTTCGGTTCATGATAATCAGGACCTGTTCGATGCGGTGCAGTTGAAGTCGAGCTTCAACGACGATATCGCTACCCGCGCACGCCGGCAGGTCGTGGCCATGAGTTTGGTCCTGCTGGGCCAAGGCGTCCCGTTCTTTCAGGCCGGCGACGACATGTTGCGGTCCAAGGACATGGACCAGAACAGTTACGATTCCGGCGACTGGTTCAACAAAATCGACTGGAGCGGAAAAACGGCAAACTGGGGGATTGGCTTGCCCTTGGCGAGCCAGAACGGTGGCCAATGGCCTATCATGATGCCGCTCCTCACGAACCCCGCCTATGGGCCGCAACCCGAGGACATCGCCCTGAGCAGTGGTGCATTTCGCGAGTTTATGCAGATCCGCTACAGTTCGGGGTTATTCCGCATGCCGACCTTCGCCGAGGTCCAGCAGAACCTCACTTTCCTGAATACGGGTCCGAACCAGATACCGGGACTGATCGTAATGAAATTGGATGCCAATGGCCGGAACTACGGTCCCTATACGAATATATTGGTGATCTTTAACGCGACGAATCAGCCGGTGACGTTCACCGATGCCAGCCTGCAGAGGATGCATTTGCATCTGCATCCGGTCGAGCAGAGCTCCGGTGACATCTGGACCCGGCGATCCACTTTTAATTCCAAAGTAGGAGCCGCCACGGTCGCAGGATTGACGACGGCGGTCTTTGTGAGCGAAAACAAATAAGACGACGGCGGTCTTTGTGAGCGAAAACAAATAAGAGGAGGCATGCTGGGTGCCGCCGATCGAGCGCGTCGTACAGACTGCCGTGGAACCAACCGCATCTCGTGCCTCTCGTTCGCCGAAATTCTGGCCAGCCGTTACACAAACCTCTGCACTGCCTCGTCGCATGGGGTACTTTATCTAGCCTTCGCATTGTCCGCGCAGTCTTATGGCGCTGCTCCACGTCGTTTGCCTTCGGTTCCTCAATCGGACGCCCAGGTGGCAGAAGCTGTGCCGGTGGAGCGGGCCCCCAAACTTGATGGCACGGGTGTAAGTTTAGTCCGTCTCGCCGTTTCGCGGGCATTCTGAAATGACCCCTTCATTGGGACCGCCTGTGCGGTCCTGGCACACGATTGAGTTAGGGGCCGCATCCGGGAGGTTCCTGCTCAACGAACTCGTCCCCGGCACGGGTTTCTTAAGTGTTGCGGTAAAGGTATAAGAACCCGCCGGTAACTCAACCCGGCCGGAGGTATCGATATGCAGCTCGGAACGCTCGACTGGAGCCCCCTGGAAAAGTATCGATGTCGCATTGGTCGAACGCGGCGGCAGAATTGCCGTGGTGTTTGGCGGCACCGTCACCTTCCACGTTGCCTGATCTCTCTGAACGTTCCACTCCGAATGAATGGTGCCGTAGGGAGACTCGTAGTCGAGGCTGAGGCTTCGCAGCCGGGCGTCAAAGTTCGGGTGCAGGTAAATGGTGTGAAATCCCGGATCGGTTGACACCGTATCAACTCCTGCTGCGTACCGGTACAGCCACTCTCCAACCGCGCCATATGCGTAATGGTTAAAGGAATTCATACTCGGGTCGTTGAGCATTTGGTCACCATTCCACCGCTCCCAGGTTGTCGTTCCGCCGTGGTCGATGACATATCCCCAGGATGGATATTCCCGGTTCAGCAACAGCCGATATGCGACGTCGCTATAACCGGTGTCTGCCAGCACTTCCAAAAGATAGGGTGTGCCGAGGAATCCGGTACCCAGCCGCCAGTGATTATTCTCGATGAGTTCCACTAGTTTGCGCGCCGCCTCTGGCCGCAGGTCATCCGGCACAAGGTTCATATAAAGGGCAAGAACGTAACCGGTCTGTGTTTCCACGATCCGGTCCTGGTCTTGATTGCCTTCGTCCGGATGAACCGTCGGTGGAGGAATGCTTGGGTAATGATCAACCGTTCCCACGCGACCATCAGCTCCGACGTACGCCTTCTGAAATGCAGCCTTGATTTGATCGAACATGGTCGCGTAGCGCTCGGCGTCGCGGGTACGTCCTGTGGCTAGCGCCATCTGCTTCATCAGCGAAACGTCATAGGCCCAGTAAGCGGTTGCCAGCAGGTCTTCAGGTGTCGTAATTGTCGGCGTGAGCCAATCACCGAAGGCGGCGCCAAATCCGTTTTGCCAAAGATGGTTTGGATTCTTGCTGGCAATCTCGGCAAGGTATGTCTCCATGCCGTCCCAATTTTCGTCGATGATCTGCCGGTCGCCACTCTGCGTCCAGCCGGTCCACGGAACGATGACACCGGCATCACTCCACGCCGCGCCGTAACCCGGGTTCGGAGCGTCAACCCCCGGTGCGAAAATGCCAAACATCGCCGTCCCCACCTGTGTCCCGTGCAGATCAGCAGCGTACTTCCGGCTGAACGACGATAGATCCATGTTGTAGGTGGCGGTACGCCAGAAGACCTGAGCATCCGCACTCCAGCCAAGGCGCTCGTCCCGCTGTGGGCAATCGGTCGGAACGCCCACAAAGTTTGAACGCTGGCCCCATAGGATGTTGCTCCACAGTTGATTCACCATGCTGCTGCCGGTGCTGAAGCGCATGGTGAACCGCCCATCCGTGTGGAGGACGACAGCCTGGAGAGTCTCTTCTGCAGGTTTCTCACGCAGACCTGAGATCTCTGCATAGCGGAAGCCGTGGAAGGTGAACTCTGGCTGAAAGTCCTCGCCGGTCTTGCTGCCGGCAAGAATGAAATGGTCGGTGGCTTTGGCCGTGCGCAGGTTGTCCACGTACAGGGTCCCGTCCGAGTTCAGCACTTCCGCGAATCGCAGCTTGATATCGTCTCCGCGAACTCCGCGGACCCTCAGCCGAGGCAAGGCGCTCATGTTCTGGCCGAAGTCGAAGACGTAAACCCCGGGTGATGGATTGGTGATGGTCTTTGCCGTCAGCACACGCTCGGCGCGAATGGGAGGAAAGTATTGGGCGATGATGCGCGGCTCTTGCGGGGTTACCAGCACGACGGGGTGCCAGCCGGCGTCGGAGAAGTTCGCAGTATCCCAGCCGTCTTGTACCTTGCGAGCGTCCAAGGTTTCGCCGTCATAGAGTTCCGCCTGCAAGATTGGGGAAACGTCCGCTTTCCAGGTTTCGTCCGTTACAATCCAATCCACCGAGCCGTCGGCACGTTCGAGACGCAGTTGTGCGCGTAAGGCGGGTTCGGTGTTGCCGTAGTTGTTCCCCTGACGGAACCACCGCAGCGGTGTGCTGTACCATCCAGGCGCCAGATAGGCTGCGATGGCGTTGTCGCCATTTTTGATCTGTTGAGTGACATCGTAAACCTGGTATGGCACTTGTTGCCGGTAGTCAGTCCAGCCAGGGGCGAGGATCTGGTCGCCGACGGGCTCTCCGTTGATTCGGAACTTGTAGGCTCCGAGCGCGGTGGCATAGAGGCGCGCGGAGACGACTGCTTTGTCGGCGCGAAAGTTGCGACGAAGCGCGGCCACTGGACCTGTCGGCCAGGGCAGA
The DNA here is from genome assembly GCA_035272945.1 of Terriglobales bacterium. GTDB lineage: Bacteria > Acidobacteriota > Terriglobia > Terriglobales > Acidobacteriaceae > Gp1-AA122. The sequence continues at coordinate 28,506 of DATEPX010000151.1, read as the reverse complement.
CCCGCACCACGCTCGAATCCTCCGCCAGGAGGGAGGTATCGTTCCGCTGACGCCCACGACGCATCCTGAAAATCCTCGCGCCACCATCCATCGGGGGCATCGAGTGCAGCTTTCCATCCCGTCAGGCTGGAGGTGAAGAGCTTGGTCGAACCGTCACGGAACGTGATGTAGAGACATGCGCTCATGGGCGTGCGTGTGGAGACTTGCTTCTGCCTTGCGGTGAGGAATCGCGTCACGCCGATGGCCACGAGATTCGCGCCCGGGTGTAGGGCCGCAGTTACGCCGGCCCGCGTGTAGGTGCCCCAAGGCATTTGCTGCCACGGCGCGAGCGGTGGTTCGTCGAGCACTTGCTGTCCGTTTATCCAGGCTGCGGTTGCATCCGCCCCCGTGGCGTAGAGAGCCGCAATTTGTACTGGCCGGTCCAGACTGAAGGCGAAACGGAAATCATGGTGAGTATCATTCGGCTCCGATGCTTGAGTGGCAGAGTTAGTGATCCACATGGCGCCGGATTCACGAATGCTGTGCAGCTCAGTCTCCTCGTAGCCAATCCACTTGCCTTGCCAGTTTGACTGCGACATCAGGCCTGTCTCCCACCACGTCGTGTCGCTGATCGGGTACGGTTTTCCGTCTTTGTCCCATACCTGCACGCGCCAGAAGTAGCGCTTTTCAGGTTGGAGCTCAGGACCGCCGTAGGGAACTCCCGCAGAAATGCCTGAGGCAAGGCGGCCGCTGTCCCAGACGTCCGGCTTCGTCACGTCCGAGGCCGGCCGCTTGCTATAGACGAAGATCTCATACGCGGTCTGTTTCGCCCCGCGGGCGCCGTCCTCGAAGCGCCACGATAACATTGGTTTTGGGGAATCGATGCCAAGCGGTTGGGTTAGCGAATCGGAACGGAGGTCTGTGGGATGCTTCGCTCCAGCTGCGGCCGAGACGGTGTGGGTCAGCAGAAACAGCAGCCCGAGAAGAAATGCCACACCACTCTGAAAAATCTCGCTGCCTTTTTCTTGATTTCTCATGATGAAGTGTTCCTATCCGCTCGGGCGCAGCAAGTGTCGCCCGAACCCAACCGCTCAGTGCGTTAATCCGAGATAGTTCCCGTAGCCGACAATCATGGTGGATCCTACGAGCAGGAAAAGAGCCAGGGTGAGTAAACGGATGGCTGGAACGCCGGCGCCTTTCCATTCCTTCAGGCCGATGCCCCAGAGTGAACTGAAGATTATGATGCTGGCCATATGCAGAGTCCAGCTGGAGAATCCGTACTTGCCCATCTGCGTCTCGCCCATGGTGTAGAAGAAGAATTGGAAGTACCAGGTCGTGCCGGCAAGGGCGCAAAACAGGTAGTTGGCCAGCATGGGTACTGGTTTTTCGCCATCGTTTTTCTTGCCCGAAGGCATGTGTTCCACTACCTCGCGGCTCGGAGCATCGATAGCGGTCTCGACAATCGTTTCCTCAGCAACCGGCGAGTACCTCTTCGGAGCGGCAATGAAGTACTGATAACCTGTGCGGTTACGAATGTTGAGCGCAAGACACCAGAGGAAGTTGGTCGCAAATCCGCCGATCAGCACGACGACCAGCACCGGTAAACCCTGCCACAGGGTGGGAGTGCCGTGCTTCAGAGTCAGGGCCTTGATCGGCGCGCCCGCCGCTAGTCCATAAGCGAAGCACGCACTCATCACCCCAGACAAGGTCGCAACGGCAAGGCCTTTCTTCAGGTCGAATTCCTGAATAGCGGCCTTCTGCTCGTCCGGCGACATGGCGCGTTCCTTGAAGATGCCGGCCAGACCGGCGGCGGCAATCCCCAGCAAGCAGACGAAGATGCCAAACAAAATCACTCGTCCGGAGTTTGTCCCAAGGACCTGGCTGACAAACACGCCGCTGAAGATGGGAGGCATCAAGGTGCCGAAGGCGGCGCACAGACCAAGGGCAACGGCCATGCCCAGGGAAAGACCAAGGAAGCGCATCGTAAGGCCGAAGGTCAGCCCTCCAATGCCCCAGAGAAGCCCGAAGAAGAACGACCAGAACAGGGTGCTGGTTGGAGCCTCCGATAAGACGGCGAGTAGATCTCGCGTCATGAGGCTTCCCAAGAACCACGGTGCGATGATCCAGCTGAAGATGCCGCCCACCAGCCAGTATGTTTCCCACGACCAGCGACGAACGCCGCGATAGGGAACGTAGAAGCTGCCGGAAGCCAGCCCACCCAACCAGTGAAAGAAAACGCCGAGTGCAGGATTTGCCGCCATGTTCGTCCTTAGCGAGCGGAGTTCTAAGAAAGATGAAAGACTTCTTCGAGTGGTTCCATAGCGCGATCCGGCAAGACACCCTTCGGTTGGATAAAAAAGTCAGCCATTTCCTTCTGCCAGCGTTCATTCACTTCGCGACCGGCCATACCCGCGCGCGCCCGCTCAAAGTCTTCCGTTTCGAGGTATCCCACCAGCAATCCGTCCGCACGCAGGAACAGGGAGTAGTTGTTCCATCCTGTTTCGCGCAAGGCCGCCAACATCTCCGGCCAAACGGAGTGATGGCGTGCTTTGTATTCTTCCAGTCGATCCCGTTTTACCTGGAGGACGAAGCAAATGCGCTTCATGTTGTCATCCCCGCCTGCTCAATGCCTGCCACGAGCAGGCTCTCGTGCGATGTGCTGCCTTCGGACTACCGCAGACAAGCTTCCCCGAGTCCGCCATCAACCGGAATCACGTGCCCCGTCGTTTTGGCGCTCGATTCGCCGGCCAACCAGACGATCGCGCTGGCGCAATCCTGGGGCAGAATCGGGCGCCCGGTGATGGTCCGCTGCGCGTAGAAATCGGCCAGCTTGGAGCGCAGGTCTTCCGTAGATTCACCTTCGGAAAATGCAATCTTGTACTTCTGCAGGGACTGGATAACACGGTCGCGCGGGAACATGGTCGAGCCGGCAACTACCGTTGCAGGAGCGATTCCATTCACCCGAACCAGCGGGCCAAGCTTGATAGCGAGTTCCCTGATCAGATGGTTCAAGGCAGTCTTGCTGGTGTCGTAGGCTTCGCTGCCTTTCTTGGGGACGACGGCATTGGCGGAGCTGGTGAGAACAACGGAGGCTGTCAGATTCTGGTCGGAAAAGACCCACGCTGTTTCACGGGCCAAAAGGTAATTTCCGGTTACGTTGACCAGAAAGGTTTTTGCCCAGAGCGCATCTGATAGCTCGCCATCGGTTCCGGGCACGGGATAAATGGCCGCGGTATTCACAATGCCATCGATGCCGCCGAATCCGAGGACCGTGAACCTGATGGCCTCTGCCAGACTCTCAGACGAGCCGAGATCAACCGCCGTGTGGGCGGTAAATTCCGGGGACCCTAATGCTCCGGCCTCAGCTGCGACTCTCTCAGCACCCTCGACATCGAAATCTGCGACGACAATGTGAGCGCCCTTTTTCGCAAGCATGAAAGCCGTCTCTCGGCCAACTCCGCTCGCGCCGCCAACGATAAGAAAGATCTTCCGGCTGAACTCGGCCTCCGCCGGCATCCGTTGCAGCTTCGCTTCCTCCAGTACCCAATATTCAATGCGGAAGGCTTCAGGCCGCGGCAGGGCCACGTAGTTGTGAAACTCGGTAAACTCCTTCGATTGTTCCCCGGTGCGCGCCTGGGGCAACCGATTGGGAGCCTGACCGTCTTCAAGCGCATTGGCACCGGCCATGACATGGATGGCGTTGATGAAGAACTCCGTGGTGATGCGCGCCTCTTTCTTGTTCTTGCCGAAGCCAAACAGGCCCAGGCCAGGAATGATCACTACGGAAGGATTTGAGTCACGGAGCTTGGGGGAATCCGCTGTGGCGTAAGCTTCGTAGTACCTGTTGTAGGAGGCGCGATACCCCACGACCTGTTCTTGAATACGAGACTTCAGAGTCGCCACCGTTTCCTTAGCGGGATCCCAGTCCAGGAACATTGGACAAACGCGCGTCCTCAGGAAGTGATCAGGACAACTTGTCCCCAGTTTCGCCAACTCTCGTGACCACTTTGAACCGGCGAAGGTCAAGGCGTCAGGCTCGTCCGAATAATGCGCTATCACGCGTCGCTTGGAAGACAGAGCTCCGCGCAGTGCCGGAAGAATCTGAGCAACGATCTGGCGGCGATTCGGAACGGGCGCGCAATCAAGCCCGCCGAAGAGGGCTCCCTTCTTTGCCTGGTGCTGCTCAATGAATTCGCCCATTTGGTCGATGGTGTGAATCGAGTTGAGATAGCACTCGCGTTGGGTCATGCCCCAGGTGAAAAGCCCATGTCCGCCAAGGATGATGCCGTCGGCACCAGGGTTGTCCCGCACCGCCCGTTCGATCACGAGGGCGAGCTCAAATCCCGGGCGTTGCCACGGTACCCAGACAATCTTGCGTCCGAATGTGCGATTAAATTCCTCGAGTTTGCTTTTGCCGTTCGCGCTAGCGGCAAGCGCGATCGCCCAGTCAGGGTGCAGATGGTCGACATGACGGAAAGGCAAGAAGGCATGCAGGGGCGTATCGATGGAGGCCGCCACCCGGTTTTCCCCAAACGCCGCTAGCGGATAGAAACCAACCATCTCGTCTTCGTATTTTTCGCCACGGTAAAGACCCTTGAGTTCTTCCAGACGATCCAGATAGAGCAGAGCGAAGCCTGCCTCGGTGATCGAGCCGATATCGCCTCCGCTGCCTTTGACGGCCAGCACTCGCACGCTCCTGCCACTGAATGGGTCAGGGAGCTCAAGCTTGGAACTCGTGTTGCCTCCCCCGAAGTTTGTAATGCGCAAGTCTCTACCCAGCAGGTTCGATCTGTAGCGCAGCATGGCGAGCTGGTTCGAGGCGATCGCTTGCGCGTGCTCTTCGTTCCACAGGTCTTTCAATCGCGTCGTTTCTTTGATCTCAGGCATAAGTCATCTCGCTGTAGTGTTGGAAGCGCTTGGCCTGTTCGTCCCACCGGCCGGTATCCCTTGGATTGAACACTTCGGTTGGGAAAGACCGATCGACGATAGCCCGAACTTCCTTGAGTGAGCCGGCGCCACCGGTGGCCAGGATCTGGACCGCCACGTTGCCTAACGCGGTCGCTTCAGCGGGGCCAGCCAAAACCCTGAGGCCAGTCGCGTCGGCCGTGAACTGGTTCAAGAGCCGGTTCTTGGACCCGCCGCCGATGACTCGAATCTCGCCGATCCCCCGGCCGCACACATGCTCGAGATTCCTGATCACAAGCCGGTACTTGAAGGCGAGGCTCTCTAGGATGGTGCGAACATAAGCTCCCGGTCGAGGCGGGCAGGGCTGGTGCGTCCGGGTGCAGAACTTGTCGATTGTGGCAGGCATATCTGCCGGGCGAAGGAACGACTCGTCGTCGGGGTCAACGAAATGAGCAAAGGCCTTTTCACGCGCCGCCAACTCGATTAATTCCCGGTATTCGAACGGTTGTCCTTGCGCGGCCCAGGATTGCCGGCAGCACTGCAGCATCCACAGCCCCATGACATTCTTCAGGAGGCGAGTGGTGCCGGCGACTCCACCTTCGTTGGTGAAGTTCAGCCGCAGGGCTTCAGCCGTTACGACCGGTGCGTCCAGTTCGGTGCCTACGAGGGACCACGTTCCTGAACTCAGAAACGCCGTGCCGTCTCGGGCGGAAATGGCAGCGACTGCCGATCCGGTGTCGTGGGTTGCGGGAGCAATCACAGGGGTTCCAGAGAGAGCCGACGAGCCGGAAATGCTGGGCAAGAGTTTTCCGATGGGGCAACCCGGTTCCACAATCGGACTGGGAAGATGCGCCGGCAGGTCGAGGCGTGTCATGAGTTCGGTTGCCCATGCCCGCTTGACAGGATTCACGAGCTGCGTAGTGGTCGCATTGGTAAACTCGCACACCGCATTGCCCGTGAGCCAGTAATGGAACAAGTCCGGTATGGTGACGAGGCGCTCGGCGGCCCGAAGGATCTGCGGTGTGTCGCGGCGGGCAGCGAACAGCTGATAGATGGTATTGATGGGCATGAACTGAATGCCCGTCGCGCGGTAAATTTCTTCTCTAGGAACCAGTCGAAAGACTTGTTCCATCACGCCCGCCGTGCGGCTATCGCGATAGTGATAAGGGTTCTGGAGGAGTTCACCCCGTTCACCGAGCAGGGCGTAATCCACGCCCCAGGCGTCGACACCGATTCCGGCCAGCGGAACCTGGTCCAGACCAGAAAGGGCCTTGCGTACTTCGAACCAAAGTCGAGCGACATCCCAATGCAGCGCCCCACCATATTCGACCGGATGGTTGGGGAAGCGGTGAATCTCTTCGGTGGTGATGACGCCTGAATGGAGGTGTGCCAGCACGGCGCGGCCGCTCTCAGCGCCGAAATCGAACGCGAGGTATGGTCTCGTCGCAGAGCTGCTAGGCATAACTGGAAACACTCTGCGAGTTGCGTACGGAGCGTTCCTTGGTGATGCGCTCGAGATATCCGCTCTGCTGAAAAGCTTCCATTGGATCTTTGGGCAATCCTTTGGAGTTCCGCCATGCTTCGATTGCGGGGCGAACATCGGTCGCGAAGGCATCTTGCAAGAGGGACTCAGCCTTCACCAAATGGCAGCTCTTCTGGGCCTGCGCCAGCGCTCGATGCTCAACCAGAGCCGCTTTGGCAAAAAGCTGTTGGGCCATAATGACCGTCTGGATCATGGCTTCGATCTTGCCCTTCAGATTGTGGCTCTGGTCAACCATGTAGGCAAGGCCTGCGGATTTCCCGGTCTCCCATTCAAAGTAGTGAATCTCATGAAAAATGCGAAAGACCTGGTAAGGATCGATCGAACCCATGGTGAGGTCGTCGTCGGCATAGCGGCGGTCGTTGAAGTGAAAACCACCGAGCATGTTTTCTGCGAGCAGCCAGGCGACGATCTGTTCGATGTTCTGAGCCTGATAATGATGACCTGTATCCACCAGTACGCGTGCCTGTGGACCTGCGTGTCGTGCCAGGAGGAGAGCCATACCCCAGTCGCCAATGTCGGTGTGGTAAAAGGCGGGCTCGAACGGCTTGTACTCTACCAGCAGGCGCTGTCCGGCAGACAACTGGTCGTGGGCGATGCGGAGGCACTGCTCGAACCATTGCTTCCTCTGCCGAATGTTGGCCGTGCCGGGGTAGTTCGAGCCGTCGGCAAACCACATCGATATGTCGATACTCTGCAGGCGACGCGCAATCTCGATGCTGTCGCGAGTATGTTCGAGAGCCCTGTCGCGGATGGCAGGGTCGGGATTGCCGAATGATCCGTACTTGTATTGCTGGTCCTGGAACAGGTTCGGGTTAATCGATCCAGGTTGCACACCGTAGCGGCGAGCAAACTGCTGAATCTCGTCCGAACTGTTCACCCCATTGGGGCAGTCCCACAACACATGCAGGGCGACCGTCGGACAGACGCCGGTTAAACGATGCACTTCTCCAGCGTCGCTGAACTTCTCTTCCGTTGTAGTGGCCGCAGCCGGTTGAATGAACTTCCCAAACCGGGTGCCGGTATTGGCGAATCCCCACGAGGGCAGTTCGATGCGAAACTTCTCCAAGGCGCCGAATACCCGTTCTTCGATGTGCGATTGCATGCGCCATCCTCTCGGCAAGGAAGAATACATACCTGCTTGGCAGGGGTCATTGCCTTTCTTCCCTAGGTCCCCTTGTTTCGTAGTGCAGAACGTCAGCTGTTATTGTAAGCGGCTGTTTAGGCCATTCAGGGTCAGAAAGTTAGCCCGCAAGTCCGGCCGCTGAGAGTTCACGAACCGACCTGATGCTGGCCGGGCAGGTTTCGCTTTGCAGAATCCGTGAAATCTGGCCGAATGTGTCGTGGATTCTGAATTCGTCGAGGGCCATGGGAAGTTCTGCTTCGCAAAAGAAATGTTCAAGGTGCCCTGGCAGTTATTACAGCAGTAAGCCATTGATAGGAAAGTAGTTACACTGGGAACGCCGGTTGCGGGCGGATGCCCTCCTGTTCTGGAGATTTCGCTTGGCAAAACGGAGAAAATGGATCATATTGCTCCGCCGTGAAGACAGGCGAAACCCGGAACCGTGACCGCTATCTGGTCAAGTCGATCGTCCACTCGACCCAGCTATTGACTGCCTTCCGCGTCGCGGGGGAGTCTTTGCCGCTTAAGGAAATCGCGACACGCAGCGGACTTCCTAAGACGATGGCGTTCCGGCTGCTGTACACGCTGGAGAAGTGCGGCATGGTGGACAAGATCGGCGAGAACCTGTATCAGTCCCGGGTCCGGCCGTGGAAGCAGAGACTCTACCGGCTGGGGTACGCGGCACAGGGAACCGACTATCAGTTCTCGAAGGATGTATCGGAGGGACTGCAGCGGGCGGCGGCGGCGGAGGGAATCGAACTCATCTGTTTTGACAACCGCTATAGCGCGAAGACAGCCCAGCGTAACGCGGACCTGATGGTTCGCGAAAGAGTGGACCTGGCCATCGAGTTTCAGACTGACGAGACGGTGGCACCGATTGTGGCCGCAAAGTATCGGGAAGCGAACATCCCGATGATTGCCATCGATATTCCCCATCCTGGGGCCACCTACTATGGCGCCAACAACTATGAAGCAGGAATGATCGGTGGCCGTTACCTGGGCCGTTGGGTAAAAGAGCGCTGGAACTCGGAAGTTGACGAAATCGTTCTTCTGGAACTGGGCCGTGCCGGGAGTCTGCCGCGGATGCGACTGACCGGGCTGCTGGTGGGAATGAATATGATGTTGCCCTCGGCGAAGGCTTGCCGCGTTACTTATCTTGACGGGGATGGAAACCTGGGCCCGAGTCTCGAAGTGGTGCGCCGATATTTGCGAGCCTCGCGGGCCCGGAAATATGTGGTCGGCGCAATCAATGATCCGAGTGCGCTGGGAGCGTTGCGCGCTTTTCAGGAAGCGGGCCGGGCCGAGAACTGTGTTGTCATGGGCCAGAACGCTTCACCCGAGGGGCGGGCGGAACTTCGGCAGTCCCATACGCGGCTCATCGGTTCGGTTGCTTACTTTCCAGAGCGATATGGTGAAAATCTGATCCGCCTGAGTCTCGATATGCTCAATCACAAGCAGGTGCCGCCAGCCGTTTTTGTCGAGCATAAGCTGGTGACTCCGGGAACCGTCGATCACTACTATCCGAACGACGCCCTTACCGAGCTCGCAAGGTCCGAATCGCTCGAGCCGCAGCGTCGTCCAGCGTAGTCCCGCTTAAAATCTACCGCGCTAACCAGGACCTGGGAACGTCCACGTAGGACGGATTCAGCTTGCCAACCGATGAGCAGCCGAGCAGTCGCAGGGTGCGCTCTACATCCGTACGCAAAATCTCGAGGGCGCGCGCTACACCGGGTTGCCCGGCGGCGGCGAGTCCGTATGCGTATGCCCGACCGACGAGAACGGCTCGCGCTCCCAGGCAGACAGCTTTCACGATGTCGCCGCCACGGCGGATACCGCCGTCCATCAGCACCTCAATTCTTCCGTTTACGGCGGCGACAACCTCGGGCAGCGCCAGCAGGGTCGCCGGGACTGAATCGAGCTGACGGCCTCCGTGGTTCGACACAACCACTGCCGCAGCACCTTCATCGACTGCGCGCTTGGCATCGTCACCCGTTAAGAGTCCTTTGACGACAATTGGTCCAGGCCACAGCTGCCGGATCCACTCGAGGTCTTTCCAGGTTACCGCCGCCTTCGCCAAGGCGGAAGCCACGTCGATCAGCTCCATCGGACCCTTGCCGGGAATCACGATATTCGCAAGCTTAGGGATACCGCCATCGAGGAGGAACCTGACCAGCCATCCCGGATGAGACATGATCTCGGGGAGATAGGGAATCTTAGCGAACGGCGACGAACCGAGGAGTTGCTTCATGCCATTGCGCGGATCGCGCTCCCTCATCCCGGCTACCGGCGTGTCGACAGTTATGACGAGTGCAGAGAAGCCGGCGCGACGGGCGCGATCGAGGGCTCCTTCGGCCGCTTCGCGCCCCCCGAGCAAGTACAGTTGATACCAGACGGGGCCCGACGTTGCGGCTTTCACGTCCTCTAGCGTGTGGCCGGAGATGGTGGAGAGGATATATCCGGTACCCGCCTCGCCAGCGGCGCGTGCTGCCCCCACCTCTCCTCCAGGATGCATGAGACGGCTGTATCCCACGGGAGCCAGCATGGCGGGAAAAGACAGCTCGTGACCGAGCACGCGGGCCTTCAAGTCGCATTCGCCAAAGGCAACTCCCGTGCGCGGGCGAAATGTAACGTCGCGGAAGGCGCGACAGTTCTCGGCGAGAGTTAACTCTGCCTCCGCGCCGCCATCGAGATAGTCAAACACGGATTTGGGCGCTCGATCCCGAGCCAAACAGCGCAGGTCTTCGATATTGACGACTTGAGAAAACTTCATAGTGTGGTTCGCGATCGCTTCCGGTCCGGGTAAGCCCGGATCAAGGCGGCCAGCATAGCGGCGGCTTCGACGGGAAAGCAAGCGGAAGGCTCAAAGACTCCAAGACCAGGCATTTCACATAGCAGAACAGCGACTCGCCTACCAATAAGCGGAGGCGGGCTTTTCATGCCGGCAATTCTGCGGCAAAGGCGTGGTGGGACAGGGCCTTTACACAAATTCTATGCATCCGTCTCCCCTGTTTCTCACAGCGAAACATAGCCGGTTTTTCAGATGCCGATTGACGGTCTTTGGCGACCAGTGTGAGCATCACCCTCCAGCGTTAGAAGCGCTGATGTGGGTCGCAGTCGGTTTCAGGGAAAGTCCGCGTACGTCAGAGCTTATGGCGTCCTTGACTGGGCGCGCCTGACTAGAGGAGATGCGTATGTCTACAACCCGGTTCGCGCTCTTGACCGTTTTGGTGACTCTGCTGTCCGTCGGTTTGCTGTGGGCGCAAGGAGGCGCCGCGGGAACCATCCTGGGCAGCGTGAAAGATAATTCCGGTGCGGTGGTGACGAATGCGAGTGTCGATGTTACGAACACTGCGACGGGCGTCACGAAGCGTACCGCAACGACGTCATCGGGCGACTACACCCTGCCCTACCTGCAGCCGGGTACCTACCGGGTGACCGTGCAAGCCGCAGGCTTTCAGAAATTTGTTGTGGACAACATCAGCCTCGTGGTGGGTCAGCAGGCCCGAATCGACGCCACCATGAAGCCGGGAGCCGTGAGCGAGAGCGTGGAGGTCATGGCAGCCGCGGTCACGCTCGACACCGACTCTGCGGCGGTTTCACAGTTGGTCAGCCAGAGGCAGGTCGATGATTTGCCTCTCAACGGGCGCAACTTCGTAAGTCTGCTTTTCATTGGCGCCGGCGCGGTTCAGACGAACGGGGAACAAGGTCAAATGCGCCAGGGGGAAGGCAATGCCATCAGCATCAACGGCGGGCGGCCCACCTCGAATAACTACACACTGGATGGCCTGGTCAACACGGACACGGCGCTGAATACTCCCGCCGTAATTTTGTCGCAGGATGCTATCCAGGAATTCAGAATCCAGAGCGAGACCTACTCGGCAGAATACGGCTTCAGTGCCAACCAGGTGAACATAGTCACCAAGAACGGCACGAACCAGTTGCATGTCACAGCATTTGAGTTTCTCCGGAATGACGCGTTTGATGCGAAGGCACCGTTTCAGCGGGCGCTTCCAACCTTGCGTCAAAATCAATTCGGTTTCGTTGCCGGCGGCCCGATCTACATCCCGAAACTCTACGACGGGCGGAACAGAACTTTCTTCCTGGCCAACTACGAAGGATGGCGAGTCCGAAGCGGTTTCGATCAGAGCAACTTTACGGTGCCCGACGTGGCTCAATTGGGCGGCAATTTCTCCGCCTCAGGACTAGCACTCCCCACGCAAGCTGGCGGTACTTGTATTCCCACCGCTACTACGGCCTGCATGCCGATTGACCCGACGACCGGCAATCCGTTCCCGAGCAACCAAATTCCCTCCAGCCGATTCTCGATTCTCGCGCAGCAAGCGCTCGGCCTGAAGATGTTTCCGGCCCCGAACTGTCCCGGCTGTGGTGGTGCGGGTTTCAATTACCGCTTTTCGGTCACGTTGCCGCAAACCACAAACCAGCAGACCTACAGGCTGGATCAGGAATTGGGCCGCCTGGGCAAAGTGTTCTTCCGCTATACCACAGCAACCTACAACAACGAGAACATCAACGGCTCAATTACCGACCCCTACGGAGTTGGTGTGTTCAACGAAAAAGCTGAGAACTGGATGATTTCCCACACCAAGAGCATCGGCTCTCATGTGGTCAACAGCTTTCGTTTTGGACGGCTGGAACCGATTGCGGTCCAGGGAGGAAATCCGATAACACCAGCGCAGGTTTCTGCTTTGGGCATTACCGGCGTCTACCCGAATTTGCCAGCCTACGCCCGGCTATTTCCGACGATTAGTTTGGGAAGCCCCTATACCTCCGTGGGCAGCCAGGGAAATGACACCACCACGAGCGACATTCCAACCTGGCAGTTTTCAGACACCCTGACTGTCGTCAAGGGGCGGCACACGATCAGTACGGGATTCGATTATCGCCGCTGGCTGCAGAAGCGTGACTTGTCTGCGGACTTTCTGGGCAACTTCAACTACTCCAATGACCTGATCATTAGCAACGGGACAAATGGCAGTAACGGCTGTGCAACACGGTTTTGCGGCACTGGCAACTCGATTGCCGACTTTCTGCTGGGTTACTACAGCAGTGCTTCGACCTTCCTGCCCGGGCCATTTAGCCCGACAAACGTGGCGGGAAACCTGAACCAGTACCGGTTCATGTACTTTGCCCCGTTCGTGCAAGATGACTGGAAAGTTACCGGCCGCCTTACGGTGAATCTCGGCCTTCGCTGGGACTATCGCGCGGTACCCACGGAGCAAAGCAACAAGATGTTCTGGGTCGATGTAGCGAATCCGCGAGGAGGATTGTGCTATGCCAACAAAGGACTGGGCACGACGACGGTGCCGAGTCTGGGCGGCCCCATCGCTCCTTCCGGAAACGGCTTCTATAGGGACTGCGGCCGCCCGAATCCGGCAGACGGTTCAAAGAAGCCATTCGCACCACGCATCGGGCTTGCTTATCGTCTGGGTGATAAAACGGTTCTTCGCGGTGGCTACGGCATCTTCTTCGACTCGTTCGAAACTCGCGAGATTGACGACTCGGGTGACATCTACCCGTTCGTCGTTCGTGCCAACGATACTCCGACGTCCGATCCTACACTCCCCAAGTTGACGGGCCAGATGTTTCCGTCTGTTCCGCTACACCAGGTCAGTCCGGCGGCGGACGGCGGCCAGTTCTTTGCTGTGATCATCTCCGAGCATCCCCATAACCCGTATGTTCAGCAGTGGTCCTTCTCCGTACAGCGTGAACTGGCCAAGGACACCACACTTGAGGCGAACTACGTTGGCAACAAGGGTACGCATCTTCTGAACCGCGTCAATATCGGCCAGGGACCTCCGCCAGCCGATCCCGCGGCCTGCGATCCGCTCACGGGAGGCAGCCCGTCCGCCGCCGACTGCAGCTTCGCTAGTAGAAAGCCATATGCCAACTTCAACAGCATCCTGGGTTTCCTGGATAGTGAATACAACGGCTATTCCAGCTACAACGCCGGAAACCTGAAGCTCGAGCACCGTTCCAATTCTATGGCTCTGCTGACGGTCTACACTTGGTCAAAGAGCCTCGACGACAAGTCTGCTGCCGCAGGTGTCGGTTCGACCAACTCTTTTGCCGGACACATGGACGAACTCAATCCACGGCTAGACTATGGCCGTTCGGACTTCGACGTTGACCATCGGCTGGTGACCAGTATGGTCTATCAGTTGCCGTTCGGGCGCGGCAAGCGCTTTGGCGGCGGTATCAGCAGAGGGCTTGATCTGGCACTTGGCGGGTGGCAAGTTACCACGATCGCCACGTTCCAGCGCGGCTTCCCATTCTCGATTCTCTGTGGCAGCAATTTGCTGGTTCTAACCACGTTCACCAATCGCTGCAATGAAATCGGCAATTCCTCCCCAAGCGGATTTCACAAGGACATCAAGCATTGGTTCAACAATACGATTTCCACGGACCCGACCCCGGCCGCAAAGGCCAGCTGTGCGGCCGCGAATCTGACAGGAGTTGCCTTCTGTCAGCCCCTTAACGGGCAGTTCGGTAATAGCGGTCGCGACATACTACGCGGTCCTGGAATCAACAACTGGGACCTGGGCCTAGGCAAGGATTTCAAGTTCACCGAAAGGGTCTCCTTCCAGTTTCGGGCTGAGGCATTTAACGTGTTCAACCATGCTCAGTACGGATTCGACCCGTTCACGAGCACCGGAATCGGAGCGCCGGTTGGAGATAACCCGAACAATCCTGGCTTTGGTGCCGTACAAGCAGCTCGTCCGGGCCGGATCCTCCAGTTTGGAGCCAAACTGATCTTCTAGGCGTATAACATGCGGGTCCGCGACCGCCGAACTCGGGTGGTAGCGGGCACCTTTGGCGCACACCAGCTCTGTGCAGACTTTGGTTTCCGTCCCTGCGGACCTCGGATTTCGGAATCAGCAGGGAGGATTGGCTGCAGCCGGCCTTCGTGTGGCTCAAGGCGAACGGGTGGATGCGCCCTTGAGCTTGATCAGCCGGTCCCTCCTGCCCTCGAATGCGGTTTTTGTTAAGGTACACTCGCATCATGAAGCATCGGTCTCTATTGCCAGGGGCTGTATGGCTAGTCATCTCCGGTGCTTTCTTGTCTTTCGCTCAGAACAACCCGGTCGAGCGCTATGCGGCCGAGGGGCAAGCGGCCTTAGCGGCCGGCCGCTACCTAGACGCCGAGAAGGCCTTCGAAAAGCTGCGGGAGCTCGAGCCGGGAGTGGCCGAGATTCACGCGAACCTTGGTTTGATTTATTTTGAGGAGCGCAAGTTCGAAGAAGCCGTTCGGGTTTTGCGTCAGGCACTGAAGCTCAAACCCACGTTGACTAAGACAGACAACTTGCTGGGCCTGTCACTGTCGGAGACGGGCCGCTACCACGAAGCATTGCCGAGCCTGGAAGCATGCCTCCGTCATTCGACTGACGCCGATATCAAGAGGATGTGCGGCCTGGAGCTCGAACGTGCATACACGGGCTTGAAGCGTGACAAGAACGCCGTGGAAGTCGCGATGGAACTCAACCGTCTGTACCCCGATGACCCGGAGATTCTCTATCAAACGGCGAAAATCTACGGGAACTTCGCTTTCCTGACCATGTGGAAGCTTGCGCAGGTCGCCCCCAACTCTGTGTGGCGGCATCTGGCCGCGGGCGAGGCCCAGGAAAGCCAAGGCTCCTACGACCAGGCGATCCAGGAATACCGGGAAGTGCTCAGGCTCCAACCCGGCCGTCCGGGGATTCACTATCGGATTGGCAGGACGCTCCTCTCACGATACTGGCAGCGCCATCTGCCGGATGACACCGCGGAGGCACAAAAGGAATTCGAGCAGGAACTGCTATCGTTCCCAGGCAACGCAAACGCAGCCTATGAGCTTGGCGAGCTCTACCGCAGAGCGCGACAAGCAGTCGAAGCCGAGAAATACTTCGGTCAGGCGATCCACGACTACCCCGACTTTGCCGAGGCGCACCTGGGATTGGCCGCCGTGCTTATGGAAAAGAAGGAATCCGAACAAGCCCTGGTGCATGCGCAAAAGGCGGTGGCTGCGGATCCCGAGAATGAAGCCGGTTGGTATCGTCTGGCGCAGATTCAGAAGGCCTTGGGAAACGCCGCTGAACAGGAGAAGGCCATCGCGGAGTACCGGCGCCTGCATGACCAGTCCACCCGCCGAAAAGGCTTCGATCCGGCGGGATCTCCGTTCTCTTCTCCTTCGGAGGTAACGAAGCAGACGGCCGATCCAGCCTCGGATCATTAGAAGTAGGTGGCTGCTTCTTTCTCGGGCAGGGTCACCACCGCTACTGAGTATCCCTTTAGCTCGGTGACGTCAGCGGCTAGTTTCCGAGTCGCTGGCGGCTGAAACCCGGTGGTCTGGTCCACGTACTCAATCTGCCCGCCGCTCGCGCCCGGAATCGTGACATCGAATAGGCGATCGCGCTTGTTGACCAAGAGCACGCGCTTTTTGCCGTCGTGCGTCACGAACGCCAGCGAGTAGACGTAGGGGTGAGTGGCTGCGAACGGACTGAAGGGCTCGATTTCTACCAGCTTGTCGCCGGGGCCGATGTTGTCGTGAAGCAGCTTGAGGACCCAGAAGCGGGCGTTGGGTTTGCCGTTGTTCCAGTCGACCATGGAAACGCTGGGGAACTGGGTAGGGAAACCCACTAGCTGCGATTCCCCAGCCACATCAATGCCCATCTTGGTCAATTCCCCGAAGAGGTAGGCGTACAGGGAACCGGCCAGGTTCCAGTATGAGTCGGGGATTGGCTGGGCGACGTGACCGGGCATCCCCTGGGCGATATCGTCCGCGGAAATAACGCCGAGTTCATCGATGGTCGTCTTTGTCTGGGGCGAAAGTCGGTTGCGAATGGCTTCGACGTAGCGCACGGTCTTGAGAAAGCCATCGGCCTGATCAAAGTAGGTGAACTGTTCCACCTCGGGTGTCTGATCGGCGGTGGGAACGGCATAGAAGTGATACGAAATGAAATCGAGGGGTACGCCCGGCTTGTGATTCTTGTGGTCGAGAAAGTATTCGAAGTAGTGGGGGTCGACTGGCAGGGCCAGCGCCAGGCCCACGAACTTGGTGTCTGGCTGAACTTTCTTCATGGCGAGCACCACTTCGTCATAAAGCCGTGTGTAGGTCTCGGCATCAATGTGGTGCTCGAAGTCGACTTCATTCAGAACCTCCCAGTAAGGGATTGAGTAGTGATAGCCGGAGTGGTGGCGCTTGCCGAACTCGTCGGTGAAGCCGCCTTGCGTGTACCACGCGAGCAGCCGTGCGTAATAGCCGGCAACCTCCTGCATGCTGGGATCGCGCAGTTCGGTTCCTTTCTCGTACTCCCATGTGACTTGGTCCGGGTCCCTAGGGTAGGGCACCGGCTTGTCGGTCTTATACATCCACTGGGGAATGGTGCTGAAGTTGAGAATCACCGAGTGTCCTTTCGTGGCCTGGAGAAAGTCGATGGTCATCGGATCGATCACGGAAAAGTCCCAGGAAGTCGTCCCATCCTTGGGAGGCTCCAGCTCCGCAACCCCCAGTTTCGGGTAAGGCAACCATGGCACATAGCGGACGTAATCGGCTCCCAGGTCATGCAGAGCCTTATGGGCTTCCTCGTGCACCGGCGTGCCGCGCCGCAAGGGAGGGTTGACCACGACTTGGAGAGTGGGAGTGGTCTCGGATACGCGAACCACCTTATCCCAATGAACCACGACCTTAGCAGGCGGATCCTGGGATTGGACATTTCCAGATGCAGCACAAGCAAACGCAAACCACACAAGCCATGGCGAAGTACGTTTCATGACCGGCTCCCCCTTGAGTGGGACTCCGCATCGCGCGTCTCACTACCAACTCCCTGGTTCACGCGATCACAATCGGCGGGGTGAAATCGTTGCATCCGCGAGCCGCCACGTCAAAGGGCAATTGGGAAAGCTGCGGTGTTTTGCACTGAGAAACCGGTAAGACAAGAGCTTTTCCTGGGCGTCCGTCCGCCGCCGAAGCGTTGGCAGCCGGAAACAGAGTGGCGGCCGCTCAAAGATCGCGGCAGATCCGGTTCGTATGGTTTTTCGCATTGCAGAACACGAGCTCGGCTTTCGTCTGGACTTGCCCCTCTCTGACATGCTGGCTAAGCTCGACACTCGCTCTCACGTTTGGCATGTGGCCTAGGCGCGACTTCCTCTCCCCATGACGCTTGACCTCGCACACAAGTCGGTCAAGGTTGGCATTTTTGGCGTTGGCCTGGACGCCTACTGGCCGCAATTCGAAGGTCTGGAAGCTCGGCTGCGCGGATACGTGGAAGCTGTCGCGCAGCGGATCGCACGGCCAGGGGTCGAGGTCGTAAACCTGGGGCTGATCGATACTCCTGACAAGGCGTTCGCCGCAGGGCATGCTTTTCGCCGCGCCGATGTCGATCTGATTTTGCTGTACGTCACGACTTATGCCCTTTCGTCCACCGTACTCCCGGTGGTACGCCGGGCAAAAGTGCCAGTGATCATTCTCAACCTCTCGCCGGCGGCCGCCATTGATTACGCTTGGTTCAACCGTCTGGGCGATCGCGCCAAGATGACGGGCGAGTGGCTGGCCTACTGTTCGGCTTGTTCCCTGCCGGAAATCTCCAATGTGTTCGAGCGCAGCGGAATCGCTTTCTTTCAGGTCAGTGGGATGCTGGAAAACGATTCCATTGCCTGGAATGAGATCGGCGAATGGATCGAGGCAGCCTGCGTGGCGCATGTCATGGAACATAACCGCCTCGGACTCATGGGTCATTACTACAGTGGCATGCTCGATATTTATTCGGACCTGACGGCGCAGTGCGCTTGCTTCGGTGGACACATCGAGATTCTTGAAGTGGATGAATTAGCTTCGCTATGCCGTGAAGTGAGCGAACAGGCCGCCGAGAGAAGAATGGCAGAATTCCGGACCGCCTTTGACATCGAGGACGATTGCTCGGAAGAGGAACTCAGGCGCGCGGCCCGGACTTCGTCGGCTCTTGACATGCTGGTCGAGCAACACCGTCTCGGCTCGCTGGCCTACTACTACAAGGGCACAGGTAACGCTGACAACGAAGATGCCATTAGTTCCATCATTCTTGGCGCCAGTTTGCTTACGGCCCGCGGAATTCCAGTGGCAGGGGAGTACGAGATCAAGAATGTCCAGGCGATGAAAATCATGGACAGCTTCGGGGCTGGCGGTTCTTTCACGGAATACTACGCAGTCGACTACGACCATGACATCGTGCTCATGGGACACGACGGCCCCGGCCATATCGCAATCGCCGAGGGCAAGACGAAGGTGCGCCCGCTCAAGGTTTATCACGGCAAGGCGGGACGCGGTCTCTCGGTCGAGATGAGTGTCAAACATGGACCCGTGACACTCGTGTCGCTGGCCGAAACTCGAAACGGGAAGCTGAAGCTGGTGGTTGCGGAAGGTGAATCTGTGGCCGGGCCCATCCTTCAGATCGGCAACACCAACAGTCGCTACCGCTTCTCGTTTGGCGTCAGGAGATTCATGAATGACTGGACCCGGGCTGGTCCGGCGCACCACTCGGCCGTGGGACTGGGCCACATTGCCAGCAAGATCAAGAAGTTGGCACTGCTCGTTGGGCTGGATTTCCTGCAGGTCGAGTGACATGGACCTGCGACTCTATCGCCGTTGTCAACGGCCGAGGTTGAACTCATGAGCATGGATCGCAGAGAGTGGATGCAGCGCGGCGCAAAATTCGCGCTCGCGATTGCCCTGGGACGCCGTTCGCTTGGAAACGACGCCTCGCGAGCGCTCTCGACAAGCCCAAACAAGACTTGGGGCGGGAAAGGCTTTTCGGCGAAGTTCCTGTGGGGCGCCGCGACCGCTGCTCACCAGGTGGAAGGCAATAACCTCAATAGCGACACCTGGCTGCTCGAGCATCTTCCCCACAGCATGTACAAGGAGCCGTCGGGGGATGCGTGCGATCACTATCACCTCTACGAGCAAGACATCAATCTGCTGGCCGATCTCGGCTTCAACGCTTACCGCTTCTCCATCGAATGGGGGCGAATTGAGCCGGAAAAAGGATGCTTCTCGCACGCTGAACTGGACCACTACCGCCGGATGCTGGAAGCCTGTCATCGCCGTGGTCTGACGCCACTGGTCACGTACTCGCACTTTACTCTGCCGCGCTGGTTCGCCTTTCAGGGAGCCTGGGAGAATACAGAATCCGCCGATCTATTTGCCCGCTACTGCGAGAAGTCAACCGCCCGTCTGGGTGATCTGATCGCATACGCTGCGACCTTCAACGAGCCAGACCTGCCTCACCTGTTCCGGTGGATCAATCTGCCTAACGCCCCGGGCGGCTCTGATTTGGCGGCCACGATGGCCGCGCAAAAGGCGGCAGTTCGCCAGCAGCTGAATGCTCCGCTGTTCTCCAGCTTTCTGATTGGGGATGCGGAGAAATCACGCGAGAACATGATGGCGGCGCACAGGAAAGGTAAAGCCGCGATCAAATCGGCACGGACCAGCCTTCCGGCAGGCCTGACTTTGGCGATGGAAGACGATCAACCAGCCGGTCCTGACAGTCGTTTTGCGGAAAAGCAGACAGACGTTTACGGCCCGTGGTTGAAGTTGGCGAAGCAAGATGATTTCATCGGCGTTCAGACCTATACGCGGCAGCGCATTGCAGCAAAGACTCTTCGACCGCCCGAAAACGCGGAACTTACCCAAATGGGTTACGAGTTCTACCCGGAATCGCTGGAGCATACCGTTCGCCTTGCCAGCAAGGAAACGGGAGTGCCGGTCATTGTGACGGAGAACGGAGTGGGTACCGAGAACGACGCGCGCCGGGTGGAGTACATCCAGCGCGCCCTGGCTGGTTTGAAGCGTTGTCTGGACGACGGGATTGATGTTCGGGGCTACGTTCACTGGTCGCTGCTCGACAACTTTGAGTGGATTTTCGGTTTTGGTCCGAAGTTCGGCTTGGTGGCGGTTGATCGCGAGACTCAAAAACGCACCGTTAAGCCGAGCGCGATCCTGCTGGGAAACATTGCAAAAAACAATTCCTTATGACAGATCCGTTAAGCCGCAGCGGGAAGATCAGACACGACCCTGGCGGCAGAATAGAGAGCACACATGAGCCATACTCGCATCGTGACAGTGGTTAGCCTCGCCATGCTGGCGTTTGCCGGAGGGATAAGCCCCTCCGCGTCCGGTCAGGGTCCGGCTGCCCCGCTCGAAGATGGTTTCAAGAATCCTCCTGCCTCCGCCAAGCCCCGGGTGTGGTGGCACTGGATGAACGGCAACATCACCAAAGAGGGGATCAAGCTGGACTTGGAATGGATGAACCGCGTGGGTATCGGCGGCTTCCAGAACTTTGATGCGTCCCTGGGTACTCCCAAGCTTGTGGACAAGCGTCTGGTCTACATGACGCCCGAGTGGAAAGACGCATTCCTGTTTGCCACTAAGCTGGCTGATCAGCTTGGGCTGGAAGAGGCGATCGCCGGTTCCCCCGGCTGGAGCGAATCCGGCGGCCCGTGGGTGAAGCCCAGCCAAGGGATGAAAAAAGTGGTGTGGAGCGAAACCCGGGTCGAGGGCGGTCAGCCCTTTTCTGGCGTGTTGCCCCATCCGCCAACCGTTAGCGGTCCTATCCAGAATGTCCCGATCGTTGATTTTCTCGCGGTAATGAGCGGTCAGCCGCAAGCGCCGGCGCCGGCATTCTACGCCGACACCGCCGTGATTGCGTATCGCGCACCTGCCAGCGATGTTCCCGTGACCTCGCTCGAACCAAAAATCACTTCCAGCAGCGGCAGTCTTGACTTAGCTCGGCTGACCGACGGCGACCTGGTGAAGACGACGCAACTGCCTAAGGCGCCGGCGGGGCGGCAGGCGTGGATCCAGTATGAATTCTCCGTCCCACAGGCGATGAACGCCGTGACGCTGGTGTTCAATGACCCGGCCGCGGCAGCGGCGAACATGTTCGGCGCAGCACCGTCCGTTGCCGAGGTAGAGGCTAGCGACGACGGCCAGACCTTTCGCAAGCTGGCCGCCATCCCCAACGACGGAGGAGTGGAGCACACGATTGCGTTCCCCACAACGAGTGCCCGGTTCTTTCGTATTGCGTTCACCGACAAACCGGCTTCCGGCTTCGGGGAAATGACCTTCGACGTGGAGAATCCTTTTGGCGATTTCAGTGGAATGAAGCCAGATCCAAACTTCGAGATATCTGAACTAGTACTCCATACCGGCGCCCGCATCAGCCGTTTCGAGGAAAAGGCTGGTTTCGCCAACCTTCAGAGTTTTAAACCCTTCCCAACGCCGCCGGTTGCTGCCGCGGATGCGATTCGCAAGAACGACATTGTCGACCTGACCTCGAAGATGCGATCCGACGGCACTCTCGATTGGACACCGCCGTCCGGCCACTGGGTGGTGCTGCGCTTTGGCTACTCGCTGACTGGAGTCACCAACCATCCAGCATCTCCGGAAGGCACCGGACTCGAGGTGGACAAGCTCAGCCGCGAGGACGTCCACGAGTATATGAATACCTATCTCGACAACTACCAGAGCGCGGTTGGTTCTCTCATGGGCAAGCGGGGTTTGCAGTACGTGATCAGTGACAGTTGGGAGGCCGGCACGGCAAATTGGACCGACAACATGATCGCCGAGTTCACCAGGCGCCGTGGCTACGATCCGCGTCCCTGGCTGCCAGTGCTGGCTGGCCGGGTTATCGAGAGTTCCGACGAGAGTGAGCGCTTTCTTTGGGACTTTCGCAAGACTTTAGGGGATCTGCTGGCGGAATATCACTATGACCAGATCACGGAGATTCTGCACCAGCGAGGGATGGGGCACTATGGCGAATCTCACGAAGAGGGGCGCGCCTTCATTGGCGATGGCATGGAGGTCAAACGTAGCAACGACGTTCCCATGTCCGCTATGTGGACGCAGAAACCGGGCGTCAACAAAGACCTGCCCGGTTACAACGCCGACATTCGTGAGTCCGCTTCGGTGGCACATATTTACGGTCAGAATCTGGTGGCGGCCGAGTCCATGACGGCATCTTCAGGCGCTTGGGCGTGGTCCCCGGCGACTCTGAAACCTACCGCCGACAAGGAAATGGCGATGGGGTTGAACCGTTTCGTCATCCACACCTCGGTGCACCAGCCACTGGCTGATAAGAAACCGGGCCTTGCGCTCGGACCCTTTGGACAATGGTTCACCCGTAACGAGACCTGGGCCGAGCAGGCTGCGCCGTGGATTCGATACCTCGCGCGGAGTTGCTACTTGCTGCAGCAGGGCCGTTTCGCCGCGGACATCGCTTATTTCTACGGGGAAGACTCCAACTTGACAGCTTTATTTGGAAAGCATGGACCGGATCTTCCTGATGGATACGGCTTCGACTACTTCAACGCGGACGCGTTGATTCATAAACTGTTCGTCATAGACGGCCAGTTGGCAACGGAAAGTGGCATGCAGTACCGGGTGCTTGCGCTCGATCCCAACAGCCAGCACATGTCGCTGCCGGTACTGCGCAAGATTCGTGATCTGGTTCAGTCAGGCGCAATCGTGGCCGGACCAAAGCCCACCGGGACCCCGAGTCTCAGCGACGACCCAAAGGAATTCCAGAGCATCGTAGAAGAGATGTGGGGTTCCGGCATGGGGGAGCAAAGCTACGGGAAAGGCAAGGTATACGGGGTTCCCATATCAGCGGAAGGGATGCGAGCCATACAGGTGCTTCCGGACTTTGAATACACCAAGCCCCAAAGCGACACCGAGATCCTGTTTGTCCATCGCAAACTCAGGGACGGAGATCTCTACTATGTGGACAACCGCCAGGACCGGAACGAAGACCTGGACGCAACTTTCCGCATCACCGGAAAGGAAGCAGAACTCTGGCACGCCGATGTTGGGACGATGGAACCCGCATCTTTCCGGATCGCTGACGGCCGAACGAGGGTGCCACTCCATCTTGAGCCGTGGGGCACCTTGTTCGTGGTCTTCCGCAAGCCCGCGCAGACATCATCGCGTGCCCTGGCAAAGGTGGTTGACAGCTCAATTGCAACCCTGGAAGGCTCCTGGGATCTCAGCTTCCAGGCCGATCGCGGCGCACCGGCGAAGATCAGTGTGGACAAACTGGCTTCGTGGAGCGACAGCGCTGACGAAGGAATCAAGTACTTCTCCGGCACCGGTACTTACACCAAGACGATTCAAGCTCGGTCAGACTGGTTTAAGCGGGGATCTCGCCTGGCGCTCGACCTGGGTGAGGTCAAGAATCTCGCAGAGGTCTCGGTCAATGGCAAGCCTCTGGGTATCGTGTGGAAGACTCCATATCGTGTGGACGTCACCGATGCTTTGAAGCCGGGAGCGAACAGGCTTGAGATCAAGGTCACGAATCCTTGGGTGAACCGCATCATCGGCGATCGGCAACCGAACGCAACCAGGATCTATACATTCACTTCGCCGAAGTACTATAAGGCTGACTCGAAGCTGGTTGCGTCCGGACTCCTGGGACCAGTACAGGTTATTCGATCTACTCCCAAAAGCAATCCAAGTAGTCCATGAGTCGATCGTTGAGAACGCTGAGGTCCGGGCGCTGTCTTCGTCGAGTCACCTGGCTCTGTGTGTGGACGTGACTTGTGCAGGGTTACTACTTTCGCCGCAGCAGCATTCACATCTAAATCCCCGAGGTCACGATCGATGGCAAACTGCGACGAATCTCCGGGCCCCTCCGATCGCCGAGCTGCCGGTTACCAAGGCAAGTGTAAGGGAGCGTATGACACCAGGTCATGCCGCCCGCCATTTTGTTCCGCACCTTCCGAGCGGCCCGCTGCTGCGACACAATTACGGTTACCGAAGTGATGAGAATTGTGACCTACATCACAGTACTGCAGTGTTTTAATGCCCGACAGTGTTGTTTTGCCCAAATAGATCTTCTCGGCCATCGCGGAAAACAGGTATGTCTATTGAGACTCGCGCAACTTGGCTGTTCTCGCTGAGAGTGAAGCTGGTTGCTGTGCTGATTCCCCTGACAGCAATCTCCATGTTGCTGGCCATGGCGGGGTCGGGCAAGTTCCTCCACGATTTCTTCCAGCGCAGGGCAGAGTTGGAAACAGAGCAACTCGGGCAAGCCGTCAAATCGGCCCTTCGGCAATCGATGTTGAGAAGACCTGAACTGTTCTTCAGCGATACGCTCAGGGACGTGCAAAAGACGCCAAACATTCGACGCGTTTGGATCATCGATAAAAAAGGCAGGATAGCCCACGCTTCCGATCGCGTGATGATAGGAAAGCTGTTGGATCAACGGCAACACCCGGCTTGCACGGCGTGCCATTCTAATTTGGCCGCTCCCGATTCGCGGACCCTGTTTACCCGCGACGAGGCCGGAATTCCGATCATTCGCCACGTCAGCCGGATCGAAAACGATGAGGCTTGCTGGCAGTGCCATGATTCGAAGATCCGCCTGAACGGGATTTTGCTGCTCGAAGAGTCCACGGAGACATTCGACAATGCCTTGTGGACTGTTCAGCGCCGCTTGGCCGCCACAGGAGGAATCACTCTAGCGGTTCTTATTGCCGTGACACTGCTCGTGACAACCACATTGGTGGCGCGTCCCGTGCGCCGCCTCATGGCAGGTGTGCGGCAATTGGGAACTGGGGATTTGGCGGTGCGCATCCCCGTACGCGGACGTGACGAGTTGGCAGAGCTGGCGGGCAGCTTCAATCAGATGGCCGGAGACCTGAGTCGCAACATTGAGGAAGTTCAGAACAAGAAGGCGGAGCTCTCCGTGGTTTACTCCATCTTGGAACGGCTGACTGAAACCATCGATCTTGCTGAGTTGAAGGAAATAATCCAGCAGACCATGATGGATGTCCTTGGGGCAGACCGGGTGCTGCTGCTGAGTAATCTCCCCGGCCAGCGCTCGAGCGAAATTGTGATCAGAACTAAGCATGTGAACCGGGTCCACCGCATCCGCGATGTTGTCGAGGGAGGCGCGTTCGTATCCGACGGATTTCCGCCGGAACTCGTAAGCCGCTGGCTGAATGGGGAGGTGCAAGAGCCATTCGTGACTTCAGAAAGGCAATTGGCAGTGATCCCCGTGCGAGTCCGTGACGCGACGTTGGCTCTTCTGATGGTCTATCGAGATTGTCCATTCAGGCATTCTGAGGCCAATCCCGAGCTCCTCGGGGCTTTAGCTCATCACATCGGGGTCGCTTTTGAAAACGCACATCTCTACACCCTTGCCATCACCGACGAGCTGACCCAACTCTATACCGTGCGACACTTTCAGAATCGGATTCAGGAATGCGTCTCACGCTACAAGCGCTACCAGCAGAAGTTCAGTCTTCTCA
The DNA here is from genome assembly GCA_035272945.1 of Terriglobales bacterium. GTDB lineage: Bacteria > Acidobacteriota > Terriglobia > Terriglobales > Acidobacteriaceae > Gp1-AA122. The sequence goes on along the minus strand of DATEPX010000151.1, from coordinate 2,683 downwards.
TGCTGGATCTCGATCATTTTAAGAGTATTAACGACGCCTACGGACACCCGGCAGGCGATGAGGTCTTAAGGCGAGTTGCTCAGGTCCTGGTCGGGAGTATCCGTGCCGTGGACAGCGCCTACCGCCGTGGCGGCGACGAATTCGCTATATTGCTGCCCGAGACAAATTCTACGACTGCTCGCCAAGTCGCCGAGCGAGTGCGTCAGCAAATCGATCGATTGGAGGTCTCATTGGGCTCAGACAGAAAAATCGCGGTCACCGCAAGCATCGGATTAGCTGTTTGTCCTGACGATGGCGGCTCGGTCGACGAGCTGGTCGCAGCTGCGGATGCAGCCTTGTACGCAGCTAAGCGCGAGGGCAGAAACCGTGTGTCTGATCCGCAGAGACAGCTCTGATAATCAGAAAAACAGAAGGACTTTAAACAAACGCGAGAGCTCACTCGGTGCCTGTCTGAAGTCCAAGCCGCCATTCATTAAAATTACGCCACAGTACTGTTCCCGTAAGTGCGACATATGTCAGGCCGTTTCGTGGCCTTGTACGGGTTAACGTGGTTCAGGCGATCGTTGCAACGACATTCTGGCGGTGCTTGAAGAGCCTGAATCCAGCACCGTGGTTGTAATGATGTCGGGCTATTGCGGCCTCCCCTGCCAATCCTGGCGAATCAACAGAGCACCCCTTTTTGAGGCATCTCACGAACGATGCAAGTGGAGCCGTTCTCGTTGTCCGAAAGTCTCAAGCAGCAGCGCTGAAGGATTTTAGACCAATCTGCCAGGCGCACGGGACAACGGGAAACGTCAGCATAATCCACACAGGAAGCAGTGGGGGAATGTGAATTTCACGGCCTAGAATCATAGCTCCGCACAACTTCGATAGAACAGCTGTTGCAATATCGCCTCTCGCTCATTGACGGGTCGTGACCGTACGGGCCTGATTTCATCAACAATTGTGTAGAATTCTTGGCAGCGTGTCCTGAGCCGCTAAGAGAAAATATGAAAATCGCAACGCTGATCGCACGCATTTTGCTTGGCCTGATCTTTTTTGTCTTTGGGCTAAACGCGTTCCTGCACTTCCTTCCAGCAATCTTACCCTTGGGGCCGGCAGGCCAGTTCTTGAGTCTGCTAATTCAGTCGCACTACGTACTCTTTATTGGCGCCGTTCAGCTTGTCGGCGGTGCGCTCCTCGTTGCGAACCGTTACGTTCCGCTGGCCCTCACCCTGCTTGGACCGGTGATCGTAAACATCCTGCTGTATCACCTGCTTTTATCTCCTGCGGGCGCGGGATTAGCGATCCTGGTCACGATCCTTTGGGGATTTCTGTTCTTTCGTTACCGTCAATACTTCTCCAGCCTGTTTGTGCTGCGGACATCCTGAGCATTTCCTCAAACACTCCGGGGACCAGGCTGAAACAATCGCGACAACGCTCATCGACGGGTCGCGCCGAAGTTGGTTTCACCGCGTGTACCGCCTAAACCAGCTGGTGATTCCAGCGTCTCTATCTCGTCGGTTGTTCGCGATTAGCGCAAGGTTTTTGTGGCTGGATCGAATCGCCCGCAGTTGGCGTTTTGCTCAAAACCCATCACGATGAAGGTCAGTCACGTCCTCGACGACTGTCTTTGAAGCATTGAGGAGCAAAATAAATTGGCAGGCGAAAGGCCGTTGGAAAAGGATTTTTTACGGTGCTCGCATCAACCTGGATTGTAACGAATCAATGACCTTACTGCCGACGCGCACGGCCTCGGCACCCTGCCCCGTGGATGATCCCGACATTTCGAGGAAAGTGCGCAGGTCGCCGATGACACGGTAAGTCTGTCCTCCGCGCTCAACCAGCACGCTTATGTCCCCGTTCGTTCCGCCCGCAGGGCGAACCGTCAGGTTCTCTGGCTGCCGATCTCCCATCAATGTCTTGGCCTGTTCCGGGGTAAGGAGATGCTCCCTAGCGCGCGCACATCGCTGGACGGCGTACTGGCCACAGCGACAAAGCATGATCGGATTGCCCATGGGCGACCAGCCGATAGTGCGGAACTTGCAGCCGACCAAGGCATGCAGGAGATCCACCAACTCCTTGACGAACGGTGCCTTCACAGTCATAGGACGAACTCCTTGATTCACAGTGATAGGTGTTTGGCATGTACAATGCCAAACCGGCGGGATTCGCGCAATGGCACGAACGCCCGAGTGATTGGCACGGAAGATGTAAGGTCCTGCACCCGGTCACTTCATTGGTGGTGAATAATCAAACGTAATCCTGGGAACAGAGTCATTGAGGGTGACAGCACCGCTCTGATGGTGGTCTTCCTGATGGCAGGATTGATAGATCCCCGGGCCTGCCGACTGGATCTGCCATCTCTCGGATTACTATTCTCTTCCGCAAAGGCACAATGCCGAGAAGACAAGGAATCCCGACACAAGACTAATCGTCACTGAACTTGGTTGTTCCCGATTACGGGCAAAACCGGAGGCCAACTCTGGTTATCAGGCGACAGATGGGATGAGAAGGTCGATCCCCGATCACGGATGGCGTTAAGCTACCAGTGATCAACGCCCTCGACGGTCGAATCACAATGGATAAGGAGATCGACCTTGAAGAAGCATAACAATTCTCTAAAGAAGCGTGAACCGCCATCGAAGAGGGCGAAGCCGCGAGGCCCGGTGCAGCGGGATACGAAGGAAGTGCTGGCGGAACT
>DATEPX010000150.1:0-35023 GCA_035272945.1 Terriglobales bacterium | reverse complement strand
GTCCATATCCTTTGGAAGCCGCCTTGCGGTACCAGGAGAAGGCATCTTTGTCACTCTTGGGAACTCCGCGACCCGCAGAACACATGAATGCGAGGTTTGCCTCAGCGGGTGGGTATCCCCTATTCGCAGACCTGCGGTACCAGGTTGCTGCTTCCTCATCACTTCGCGGTACGCCACGGCCGTTGGCATACATAAATCCGACATTGTTTTGCGCTGCTGGCAGACCCTCCACCGCAGCTCGCAGGTACCATTTCATGGCTTCGCTGTCGCTCTGCGGGACACCCAAGCCCCTTCCATACATACTGCCTAGATTATTCTGGGCGGCCGAATTACCGCGGTCGGCGGCTTTCTGATACCAGCGTGCGGCTTCGATGTGGTCCTGTTCGACGCTAGTTCCTGCTTCGTACGCCAAGCCGACTTGAAACTGTGCATTGGGATTGCCCGCCTCGGCCTTCTGTAAAAGGCGAGAAAAGTCACGCGAGGCTTTTGGCGCGTGGTCGAAAACAACGGTCAGCTTGCATAATGACCCAGCAAAACCGGAAATGCTGATGGCGAGAAAAAGAAGCCCGTAACCCAGACGTGATCGCATGGCCCTACCCCGAACAGCTACTCACAAGTGGGCAAACGATAGCGCTGAATGTTCTGGAAGTCAAAGAGAAAATTAGGAGTTAGTAGTCAGGAGTGAGGAGTTAGCAGTCAGGAGTTGGGGTCAGGAGCGGCTTGGCCCAGCTTCCCCGGCAATGAGAAGATGAGAACAAGTCATGATCCAACTCTCGGCCGCGGGCAAGCGTTATGCCCATAAGCTCCTGTTTGAAAACGTCGACTGGCTGATTACTGCCCAGGACCGTGTCGGTCTGGTTGGGGCCAACGGGACCGGAAAGTCCACCATGCTCAAAATCCTGGGCGGCCTTGAAACTGTCGACTACGGCAGCCTCAGCGTCACCAGGGGGATCAGCGCCGGGTATCTTCCCCAGGATGGGTTGTCTCTTTCGGGGCAGACAGTTTTTAACGAATGTATGACCGTGTTTGCCGATCTGCGCGCCATGGAACAGGAGATGGAAGAACTGACCGGGCGCATGGCAGAACTCGACCATACCTCCACGGAATACGCCCAGGTGGCAGACCATTTTCATCGCATAGAACACGAGTTTCAGACGCGGGATGGATATGCCATCGAGGCCAAGGTCGGGACGGTGCTGGCTGGGCTCGGATTCAAGAAAGAAGATTGGACGCGTCGCACTGAGGAATTCTCGGGTGGATGGCAGATGCGGATTACCCTGGCGAAGCTTCTGCTGCAGCAGCCGAACTTGTTGCTGCTGGACGAGCCAACCAATCATCTCGACTTGGAGGCGCGCAACTGGCTGGAGGACTACCTGAAAGATTATTCCTATGCCTTCGTACTCATCTCTCACGACCGCTATTTTCTGGATGTGACGGTCAAAAAGATCGTGGAAATTTGGAACAAGCGGATTCACTTCTATGCGGGCAATTATGACAAATACGTCGCCCAGAAGACGCAGCGCCGCGACCAATTGGATGCGGCTTATCGGAATCAACGCGAGCGTATCGAGCAACTCGAAGTGTTTATCAACCGCTTTCGGTACCAGGCCACCAAGGCCAAGCAGGTACAGAGCCGGATCAAGGAACTGGAAAAGATGGAGCGGATCGAATTGCCGCAGGAAGAGAGGACGATCCATTTCTCTTTCCCCCAACCCAAGCCGAGTGGGCGAATCGTCGCGGAAGTTAAGAGTCTCGCCAAGAATTATGGAGCGAAGGAAGTATTCCGAGGCGTGAATTTCATCATCGAGCGCAGAGACCGGATCGCGCTGGTCGGGGTCAATGGCGCGGGAAAGTCTACGCTGATCAAGCTTCTCGCCGGGAAGGAACTCCCCACGGCGGGCGGATTTCGGCTCGGGCACAATGTTCAGGCCGACTACTTCGCGCAGGATCAATACAAGGAACTGACTCCTGAGGCTCGGATTCTGGATGACCTGGGCGAGCTTTCGCCGAGTTCCACCCAAACCGAATTGCGCAATCTGCTGGGTTGTTTCCTGTTTTCCGCGGACGATGTGTTTAAGAAAATCGGCGTGCTATCGGGCGGGGAACGCAATCGCTATGCCTTGCTGAAAATGCTTCTCTATCCGGCAAATTTCCTGCTGCTCGATGAGCCGACCAACCACCTAGACCTGCGCGCCAAGGATGTTCTGCTGGAGGCTTTGTCGGAGTACAACGGGACCGTCGTATTCGTCTCGCATGACAGGTACTTCATCGACAAGCTGGCGACTCGGGTATTCGAGGTTGGGGAAGGACGTGTCGAGACCTATCCCGGGAACTACGAGGATTATGTCTGGAGGAAAGAAGGGGTCGGAACCCAGCGGACAGGGGTGGAGGGCGCAGGGGAGCGTGCATCATGTGGAGGCAGGTCTCCGACCCGCCCGGACGGGTCAAAGACCCGCCCCCACACACAGGATGAACCAGGCCGTACACAGCAGGTCATCCCACAGGATCGGCCAAGCACTGGAGGCGAACACGCACTCGCGGCTTCTGAAGCCAAGCCGAAGCGCCTGAATCCCATTCGTCGCAAACAGATGGAAGAGCGGTGTCAGGATCTAGAAGAAGAAGTGGCCCGGGTGGAGGCCGCTATCGCACATTGTGAGGCGGCGCTGCGGAATTTTGTGAGTGCGGAAGAAACTCAACGTCTCACCCAGGAACTGAAAACGCGCCGGACTCAGTTAGAGGCCCTGCTGGAAGAATGGGAGGAGCTGGCACAAGCCCTTCAGGAACAATAGGTGCAGTAAGGCCTACGTCCCAATTCGGCAGTCGGACAGGCTCTTCCGTAACCTGCGCTGCCGCTTATTCCCGTGCGATAGTCAGGTTGGCCAATAGGCCAACACCATTCCAACCGCATGCGGCAGCCCCCATCCGATGCGCGTTGCAGAGATCAAGGAAGGTTTTCATCATGTGGCAGACCCTGGACACGAAAGACACTACCCCAAAAAAAGAAAACGGAACCTCACAGCCCGCGTCGAATTCCAATCCGCTTTCGTCGCAACTCCGCACAACCGGCGAACAGGCGACCATCGGACGCTCTCTGATCATTAAAGGAGAGGTCACCGGTTCGGAGCCGCTCTACATCGATGGCCGAGTCGAGGGCACCATTATCCTGACCGACAACCGCCTGACCATCGGGCGCAACGGCAGCGTCTCGGCGAATGTCAATGCCAAGGAAGTTGTGGTCATGGGCAAGCTGCACGGCAACGTGCAAGTGAGCGACCGGGTGGATATCCGGGCCGAGGGCTCATTGACCGGTGACGTAGTCGCCCACCGTCTGAGCATCGAGGATGGCGCGTTCTTCAAGGGCAGCGTGGATCTGAAGAAGTCTGAGCAGAAGATGAACTCCGACGCGGCCAAGAATGCTAAGCCGGAACCGGTACACAGCGCGTCGCTCGCTATGACGGCTGCCGCCGGCAAGGCGAACTAGTTCCTGACTGCTGTGCGGGCACGGGTCTTGGACGGGTGCATGGCGGGTCGGAAGCCCGCCCACACGTGATTGCAACTACGTTGCACTGGTGTCCTCTGGGTCTTTACTTCTTCTGTTTTAACTCCAGCGCCGCCGAGTTCATGCAGTAACGGAGCCCGGTCGGCGCTGGTCCATCTTCAAACACATGTCCTAAGTGCGCGTCACAGCGGGCGCAGCGGGCCTCTGTGCGAACCATGCCGTGGGTACGGTCACGGTGCTCGCTGACGCTTTCGGTATTGAGCGGCTGATAGAAGCTCGGCCAGCCAGTACCCGAATCAAATTTCGTGTCCGAGCTGAACAAGGGCTCACCGCAACAGGCACAAACGTAGGTTCCCTCCGCTTTTGTCTTCCAATACTTGCCGGTAAAGGCGGCCTCCGTGCCAGACTTGCGCGTGACGTAATACTGCTCTGGCGACAGCTGCTTGCGCCATTCTTCCTCGGACTTGATGACTTTGTCTGCCATAATTTTCAGTCTTTGGCTTTGGTCGCTGGTTGTTGGCCAACACCTGTTTGACGCGTGGCGCTTAGACTTCGATGAGCATGTCTTCCAGACGGGTCGGATATTTGTTGAGGATTTCGCCCTTATCTTTTCTTACCACCACGGTGTCGGAATGGCGGAAGCCGCCCCAGTTGGGATCGTAGACGCCCGGCTCGCAGCTGAAAGTCATGCCCTCTTTCAGGACCGTTTTGTCGCCTTCTGCGATCCAAGGAGATTCGTGGCCTTGCAGGCCGATGCCGTGGCCGGTACGATGCTTGAGGAAGTTCTCGAACCCAGCCTTGCGGATCTGGTCCAAGCTTTTCTTGTCGACATCCTCCGCGATGGCGCCTTCCTTCATATTTTCCACTCCTGCATCGTGGGCCGCCAGCATAGCGTCGTATAGGCGCTTGGCGTAGTCCGTGGGCTTGCCGACGCAGAAGGAGCGCTCGCATTCCACACTGTATCCGCCCACTTGGGCGCCGAAGCTCAGAATGAGAGCGTCGCCAGGCTTCAACTGGTCCTTACTGGGGACGGCGTGGGGAAAAGCGGAGCGCCTACCGAAGGGCACGAGCCCGCCGAAGGGCGGCTCGATGCCGACGCCTACAACGTCGTTCAATTCCTTTGCCATCTTGTCGGCCACCGAGTCAGCGGTAGCCTTTAGAATCTGGTCTTCCGTGACGGCACCGTTCTTCTGAACAAACTCGCGCCCAGCTTGCACGGTGAAGTCGGCAAAGTACATGGCACGGCGCATGACCCGCAGCTCATCCTCGTCTTTGACCCAGCGCAGATGCTCGATCAGGTCGCCGGCGTTGACGATGGTCGCTTTCGGCGCACCCAGCTTCATCTGCTGCAGGCGGCTGGGCGTAGGCTCTTCCACACCGATCCGGCCACCCCCGAATCCGCGCTTGGCTATACGCTCAAAAATCCAACGAACCCGGTTCACCGGCCCGGGAAAATCGAAATACGCCTCGTAGTCTTTCACCCACCAGAGCTTTACCTGGTCGGTTTCGAGGCCGGGAATAAAGAGAGCGGGGTCGCCTGAGCCTGGGATCAAGGCTGCCAACGGGCGCTCGGTCGAGAGGTGGAAATAGCCGGTGGTGTAGATGACATTATGCGAATCGAGAAGAAGCAGGGTATTCAGCTTCCTCTTCTGCATTTCCTGCTGGACCTGGCGGATCTTGCGCTGGTACCACTCCGGCTGCAGACGATCGTGGGCGGCCGTGTCCGGCATGGCTGCCGACAAGCGCAATTTTCGAACTCGGCCGAAGCTGCTTACATCCGCCGTAACGCTCAACGCCGCTGCGCCCGCCAAGGTGCGCAGAAACTGCCTGCGGTTTGCCATGAAGCCTCCTATCCAGCTTTCGAAAGCCCTCTATAGTAACGCAAGCTCAAGAAAAGATTCGCCGCCGAGAACGCTCTTTGCGAGCTCCCGACGCCTTCGGCGAATTTGCGGTCAGCGAAAGTAGGTGAGGAGCACAGTCCGCAAGACCTTATCCTAGCGTCTTGGCGTCCGGCTAGTGGGGGCGAGATTCTTCGGGACAGGATGGTCCCTCAGAATGACGACATCGTCTCAAGGTCGTCATCCGAATCTAGCGAATCTAGGCTTGTCGGTTTGTGGACAACGCAGTCATGGAACAATAGACTTTTAGTCCTCGGAAAGCGTCTTTAGTAACAGTAACGGGAATCACGACCCATGCGCCTGGTAACCTTTGAGAATGCCGCCAAGCAGTCGCGAATTGGTGCAGTCGCAACCGACGACAGAATCGTTGATCTCAATTCGGCCTGCGCCCTTTATTTGCGCGATGTAGAGGGCGAAGGCGCTTTCAATCGCTTGGCTGACGCCCTCGTACCGCCTGGAATGCGTCAGCTGTTCGAGGGTGGCGATACCAGCTTGGAAGCCGCACACAAGGCACTCGAATACGCGCTCCATCACGAAGGGGAAGTTCAGGGCCCGCGCGGCGAGACCATCTTTTATCGGGTAGCCGAGATCCGGCTGAAGGCGCCCATCATTCCCAAAAAATTCTTCCATACGGCGGGGAATTTCCGCGAGCACCATGAGGAGGCGACGAAGGCAGGTTTCTCACATCCGGTGCTGCCCTGGGTCATTTTTTTTCAGAACGTGGACGCGATTATCGGACACGACGACCCGGTGATCTACCCCGAGCACCTGACCCAGGAGCTCGACTATGAACTGGAGCTGGCGGTGGTGCTGAAGAAGAGTGGCAAACACTTCACTCCGGAACAGGCGCGCGATTATGTTGGCGGTTATGTCATCTTTAACGACATCACCGCCCGCGACATCCAGCGCCGGGAAATGAAGTCGGGCGTGTTCAGTTTCTGCAAGGGTATTGACACATTTTGCCCGCTGGGCCCGTGGATTGTCACCGCCGATGAAATCCGCGACCCGCACAATCTAGCTATGGAACTGCGAATCAACGGAGAATCGCGGCAGAGGTCGCATTCCGGCAAGATGTCGGTAAAGATTCCGGAGATTTTGTCGCATTACTCGCCTATGGGCTACAGCGCAGGCGACGTGGTTTCGACCGGGACGGTTTCAGGAGTAGCAGCATTCAGCGGCGATCCCCAGGCTTGGTACCTCAAGCCCGGCGATGTGATGGAGTGCGAGATCGAGAAGATTGGCGTTCTCCGTAACCGCGTGATCTCGTGGGAAGAGGCGTACGGGCAAAAGCCTGTGGCAATGGCAACGCAGGAAATCCTGAAGTGACGAAGTCTTCACCACGGAGACAGCGGAGCACGGAGGACTTCTGATGGTTGATTGTTGATTGTTGATTGTTGATTGCTGATTGCTGATTGCTGATTGAAGTCGATGGAAAGAGCAAACACAATTAGCAAGCAGAGATTAGAAATTAAAGCCTCCGCACATTGGCACTGCACGCGAGATTCTTCGGGACCTGGCGGTCCCTCAGAATGACGACATCTGTAGATAGAATAAGCGTCGACATTTGGTGTCTGATTAAGCGTCGACGCTCGTAGATGGAATAAGCGTCATGGATGGCAACTCTAAAGTCTGGGTCAGCGAGCTCAACGCGCGACCGGAGATCCGCTGTGCGTTCCCGCGGTCGACGGTGCATTTCTACGACACGACGCTGCGAGATGGGGAGCAGACCGTTGGCATCACGCTTTCTCCCCAGCAGAAGCTGGGGATCGCCCGCAAACTCGATGAACTGGGGGTGAGCCGCATTGAAGCTGGGTTTCCCAAGGTTTCGCCTGAGGATGCGGAAGCCATCCAGCTCCTGTCGAGAGCAGGGTTAAAAGCCGAGCTGTGGGGCTTCTCGCGGGCTGTAAAAGGGGACCTGGACGAGTTAGTTCGACTTGGAATTCGGGCCACGGTTATCGAGTCTCCCACCAGCGACATCAAGCTGAAAGCCTACGGAATGTCGCGCGACGAAGTGCTGCGTCGCGTCGTAGACGCGATTTCTTTCGCCAAACAGAACGGGATCAAGGTCGCCTACTTCGCCGTGGACGGTACGCGGACGAAACTCGATTTCCTGAAGAAGGTTTATCTCTCCGCTCTCCAGGCTGGTGCCGCTGAAATCGTGGTTGTGGATACTATCGGCGCCTGCGGGCCTGAGGCTGCTGAGTTCCTGGTTCGCGAGGTCAGGCGTTGGGTGGGTCCGGAGGTTCCCCTGCACTGGCATGGGCATAACGATTTTGGACTGGCAACAGCATGTGCCGTGGCCGCAGTACGTGCTGGAGCAACCTGGATTCAAGGAACGATCAACGGCATGGGCGAGCGGGCGGGGAATTCGGACATCGGCGAAATCGCCCTGGCTTTGCAGTGCCTCTACGATATTCCTGTTGCACTGAACCTAGCCAAGGTGCGCGAAGTCTCGGAATTGGTTTGCCGGCAGGCTGGTTATACCCTGGAAGCATGGAAACCTCTGGTTGGCGACAACCTCTTCATGCGCGAGAGTGGCGCGGTGGCTACGCAGTTTCACATTCCGGAAGCGATTGAGCCCTACTCTTCAGAGCTGGTGAATGCGCGGCGGAGTGTCGTCCTCGGGAAAAAAAGTGGGTTAGTCAGCATCGACTTGAAATGCAAGGAGCTGGGCTTATCCGTCACACCCGAGCAACGTGTGCCCGTTCTGGCGGCCGTGAAAAAGCGAGCTATCGCCAAACGCGGCCTGGTCAGCAATGAAGAATTCCGGCAGATACTGGCGGAGGTAGCCGCAACAATAGCTTCTCCTGAATAGCTCAGTGCCCGAACACTCTTCGCTTTGAACTGCCCCTCAGAGCTTCTTTCACCCGATTTTCATCCATCCAATCTGGGTGGGGTATTTTCAGTTGAGGAGAGGGCTCAGGTACAAGCTGGGGCAGGTGCTGCTGGACAGCCGCCTCGGCCAGCAGGTAGCCGTGATTTTCCAGCGCCGCCTTCTCGCCCTCGGAAAAAGTATCCAGATCGGTGCGGATATCCGCAATCATAGTGGCAACCTCAGGTGAATATCCGGCCGGCGCGCCAGAACCATAATTGGTGGTCACGCCACCAACCCCCCAATAAGTACCGTCCATCGCGCCAGCCAAGAAGTTGGAGATAAGCCAACGCTTGCGCAATGCCAATCCCTGGTTCCCTTGGATCGCGATATAACGCTGGACGCGCCAGAAGAGACTCGTCTCTATGTCGAATTTGAAGACCGCGCCACCGTCGGAGCAGATAACGATGGCATGATCTTTCCATATCGGCTCGAGACCGAGATTGTCGTAGACGCCGCCGTCGCTGAGTCCAATTTGTCCGCGCAACTTGTCAGCGAGATCGCCCTTGGCGTCGCCATCTTTGAAATCGTTTGCATTAAACGGCACAGCCAGAGGGTCAAAAATCGGCGGGAAGCAGGAGGACGCGGCCACCGCTTTCGCCAGCAGCCAATCCGGTGATGAGGGGCGCACGTAGCCGGCCTGGTAGTCGCCCATCTGACTTCTTTCGAATGTCCAGTTCACGCCAAAAGCAAGATCAGTAGCGCAATAAATGAATTCCGGGGATTCGGGGAGTTGCGCAAGCCTCAGCCTGGTCAATCTTTTTGTATACTCGGCCGCGAGGCTCTCGACCTGTACGCTCGAGTTGAACCAGTTCCACGGAAGCAGCGCGCGTTTCAAGACAGGAGCATTACGGATGTTCACCGAGGTGAAATCGCGAAAAGGTCTGGCCACACGCTCTTCCCAATCAGAAACCGAACCATTCAGCGGCCACGAGAGTGAAGATGCAAGGTGTGCGCTGACGATGCTGCCGCCGGAGACTGAGGATAGGGTCTGCAGTTGGGCAAGAATGCCGAGTTCGTTGAGTCGGCGCAACGCCCCGAGGTGAAAGAGGGCAGCGCGGTAGCCACCACCCGATAGCGCCAGGCCGATACCGCTCCTCTCTTTCTTTGGCTTGGGAGCAAAATACTTCAGCGCAACATTCGTAACCGTGGGATTGTGTTGCGTTTCAACAGGCATAATCAAGTTTTCGGAGCGGCTAAAACCGGTCTTAGTTTTTGAAATGCGGCAACACCGCTTCGCCGAAAAGTCTAGCTTGTCCGGTGCGATCGTCACCCCAGATTTCCAGCATGATGTGGGTGCAGCCCGCCGCCCGATATTCCTCAATCTGGCTAATGCATTCATCGGGTGTACCCGCGATGGGACAAACTTTGCGCAGGATCTCGTCGGTGACGGCTCTGGCCGCGGCTTTTCGACCACCATTCTCCATGGCATCGGCAACGGGTCCCAATTCATCAAAGGTCAGGCCGGCACATTCCAGCAAAACATCAGCTGATCCTTTAATGTTTTGTACCTTGTTCGCCAGATACATGGCCGCCTGCTCGCGGGCGCCGTCTTTGCCTTTGGCGGAATCACGGGCAATGCTGCCCACGATGACGGAGCCGAGAATCAGCGTCGCCGGATCTTTCCCCGCCTTACGGGCGCCCTCTTCCAGGTTTTTCTTCGAGTGACGCACGAAGGCCGGGGTCGTAATACTGGCGGTGAGCAGCCCATCGCCCAGGGAGCCTCCCATTTCTTGGAGCACAGGCCCAGTTCCGGCAACATATATGGGTGGAATTCCTCGTGGCGCGTGCGCGTCTGGCTTAAGTGGCGGCACCGATGCTGCAAATACTCTGCCCTGGTATTCGAAGGTGTCGCACTTCAGGACTCCTCTCACAATCTCGATACTTTCCCGCATCACGGTGGCGGGACCTACTTTCCCGCCTTCTCCTTCGCCGATTTCTTTCATGAAAATCTTGGAAGCACCTAAACCGAGCAGGAAGCGATCGCCCGCCAGATCCTGCATGACACGAGCTTCCATCGCGATCTGCACGGGATGACGTGTGTAGGGCGAGATGATGCCCCAACCGAGCTGAATGCGCTGCGTCTCCTGCGCGATAACGGCCAGAATGGCGGTTGAAGAACGCGCCTCGAAGGAATGCTTGCGCCACCAGGGATACGCTTCGGCGATCCAGAAAGCGTCAAAGCCTGCCTGTTCACAGGCTTTCGCCATGGCTACCGTTTCACGCACCGGTTCCATGCTGAGTTGCAGGACACCAAGGTTGAAGGGGATGGACATGAAAGATTAGCTTTTAGCTCCTAGCTATTGCTCTTAGCGAGACGCGGCAAGCCGCGCCTCTACCACAAAGTCTCATTCGGGGTCTTTCCAGGAATGCTCGAGGCCTTTGACCAGTTCCCACAAAGCTTTGTTCAGGGGTGTGGGAACGCCCACCTTGTCGCCCCACTGCACGATGGCGCCGTTCATGAAGTCAACCTCGGTTTGGCGTTGGGCGAGCACATCCTGCAACATGCTGGCGCGGTGTTTACCCGGAGCGTTGGCGCCCTTCTGCACTAGCTGGCGCGGGTCGCCGTGTAGCTGGATACCCAGCTTTCTTGCAACCGCCTCGCCTTCGGCAATCAGTTCATTGAAGAGGTGACCGGTTGGCGGGAATCGCGTCGCAGCACCGTGGTGCAACAAGGTGAGGGCGCCCACCGGATTTGTGGACGCGTTGAATATCAGCTTGGTCCACTGGGCGCCGCGTACGTCTTTCATGGCGATGGTATTCATGCCGGAGCGGGTGATGAAACCGGCAAGTTCTTCCACCTTACTCATAGGCGTGTCTGTGGGCTCGAATGGGCCGATCCAAGTGTCGCCTTTGATGTCGTAGCCGATGTGTCCAGGCCCGATGGGATGACCGGCTGGAAAGGTGGTACCGCGAATGACATACTTCACGTGCTCGGCGATGATTTCCTCGTTGCCCACCCCGTTCTGCACGGAGCACACAGCGCTATCGGCGTCGAAAGCGCGACGAACCTGGGCAATAGCGCTGCGGGTGTGGATAGCTTTGGTGGCGACAATTCCGTAATTGCTGCGAGGAATATCAGCCGGATTGGTGGTCGCCTTCAGGCGCGCGGTGAAATCGGCAGCGCCAGAGAGCCGTAGGCCGCTTTTATTGATCGCATCAACGTGCTCCTTCCAAACGTCGTAGGCCCAGACCTCAGCCTCTCCCGCTTTAGCGAGGTGCGCGGCGAAAAGGCTTCCCACCGCTCCGCACCCGACGACGCAAATCCTCATGAAGACTTTCCTTCCCATGCCCTGGGCATCGGCCAATGCCAATCACGTGACAGCATGGTCTCTCGACTCGGGCTCGTCATGCGTCGCACGAAAAAGGCCCGCGACGTGGTTCGTGTTCGCTCGGGATGACAAGAGCTTATTGGTCATGAATCATCCGTCTAACGGGCCACCAAGGTGCGCGACTCCTGCCCGGTGAAAAACTGCCAGGGTACGGAGGCCAGGCAGTCGCCCTCAGTTTTGCCGATGCGATATGTGTCCTGGGTGTAAAGGCAGACTTTTCCGCTTTGATCGACGACTTGCGGGTGCAGCGAGAAGATCATGTTTTCTTCCAGCGGAACGTCGCTAGCGGCGCCGATGGCCGGATGCTCGATCATGGTTGTGCCGATCGAGTGACCCGAGAGATGACCTAGCTTAAATCCGTGTTTTGCGAGAGTGTCGGCAGTGACGCGATGCACGTTGCTAGCCAGTTCGCCGGCGCGCATTAACTTGCGGGCCTTCTCCAGGGCATCCGGATAAGCGTCAGCCATTCTTCGCGTCGTATCACTCGGCTTGCCGCGGAGCAACGGACGGGAGAACTCGACCCAATATCCGCCTGCACCAGTGATCTCCAGGGAATAGAGCAGCAGATCGTCCGGCGCGACCGGACGCAGACCGGGAACTTTGAAGTGGGCCTCTGCTTGTCCAGCGGACCCGGACAGCACGATGTTCATCATGCGGGAGCCGGCTCCGCGGGCGAAAAATGTTCCGACTGCCGGCGCCATGATTTCCGCTTCTGTTTTTCCCGGTTCATAAGCCTCGACCAGCGCCCAAAAACCTTCCAGGATAATTTCCATAGCATCGCGTACTTCCGCCAGTTCTTCCTGACTCTTCACAGCACGCGCCATGTCAAATTGAAAATCGAAAGGCACCAGTTCAAAAGGGCTCTGAGCCAGTTCGCGATAGTCACGCACGGCCATGATGAAGTTCATGCCGTAGACGCCAATGCGCTTCCATTTTCGTTCTTGGGCATGTTCGCGAATCCACTGGCCTGGAGTGTCGGGCCACACCTGGTCTTTCACCCACGGCTTGGCTTTATCGCCAATCCAGCGTGCCTCACGGGGAAAAACCAGCGTGGGCTCGCCTTCCAGCGGCAGCACGACATAAACATAGCGGTGCACAATCTCGAAGCCCGACATGTAGAGCACGGCGCCTTCGAAACCGGCGTATTGATTGCCACAAACGATGAGCGCGTCCAAATGCTCCTGCTGCATGCGGGAGCGAACGCTTTTGTAACGCCGTTCGATTTCCTGTTGAGTCGGCAAAATTGACCTCAGAGCCACAGCCCGTGTTCTAGAGTTCTCTGGGGCACGACGGGAGTCGTGCTCTCCCCTATTGCACCCCACACAGCTCGGCGGCCGTTAACGCGTAAATTTTCGTGATATCGACCAGGGTTTTAATTGAAACTTTCTCTCCTTCTTTGTCGCGCGGGCCGCTCGAAGGGCCGTAGTTCACGGTCTCCACGCCGTAGCGAGTGAGCACACTGGCATCGGAACACCAAGTGACCACGTCGCGCTCGGGCGGTTTGCCCATTACGTATTCATGATTAAGGTCGATGGCCTTGATTAATTCGTGGTCCGGACTGATACGAGCGCCCGGCACAGAAACATAAGTTTCGAATTCCAAGCCCCAGTCGGGATGCTTCTTCTCTAGATCAAGGAAGACCTGCTGAATTTCACGCCGGGCGTCGTTCATTGGAATGCTGGGCGGTACTCGCACGTCCAGGAACAGGTCCGTTTTTTCTGGAGTGCGGCTGGCGCGCCAGGCGTGTCCGCCGCGAATTCCACCCAGGTTTACGATGGCTTTCTTGCCGCCGTAGGCCGCTTTCTCTTCCCACACCGCAACCCATTTCAAGATCGTGCCAATCAGCTCGTGCATGCGGCGGATTGAGTTCATCTCTTCACGACCTTCGCAGAAGGCCGTGTGCACATAAATTCCGGCGCAGGAGATGCGCACCCAGGTTGAACCGAAGTGCTCCAGGACCACATGCATGTCGGTGGGCTCGCCGAGAATGCACATGTCGGGCAAAACGCCATGATTAACTAAATAATGAGTGCCGAAACCGTAGCCGCGATACTCCTTGCCTTTGAACTCACCCCACTGGGTTTTTTCAATCTCACCCGCGACGGCGGCAATAATCACGTCGCCCTTCAGCTTTACGCCTGCACGCTGCAGGGCTTTTACGGCATGCGTGTAGCAGACCAGCGCGCCCTTCATGTTGTAGATACCGAGGCCGTAAATCATGCCGTCCTTAACCACCGCATGAGGTTTGTATCCGATACCGGTCAGAAATTCCTCGTGGCCGGTATTGGAAGTATCCATGTGGCCGTTGAACATCAGGTTCTTGCCGCCTCCGGTACCCGTCCAGCGAGCGACCACATTCGCGCGGCCTTCCTCGATCTCCTGCCAGGTGACATTGAGCCCAAGCTGCTGCAGCGCGCCTTGCACATACTGCGCCATCTGCAGTTCCTCGCCGGTGGGGCTGGGAATATTGATGACGTCGCAGCTCATGGCCACGATCTCTTCTTCGCGCACCTCGGCCAGAATTCGCTCGACCAGCTTGGGGTCGAGCGAGAGTGGTTGCCTTTTCGTGGTTGTGTGCAAAGTTCTCGGTTCCCGGTTCTCAGTTCTTAGTGACGAACCGCCAGACGAAAATCATCCGGGTACGTACACATCTTCTCGTTGCCCTTTTCCGTTATCAGGAAATTGTCTTCCAGCCGGAGACCGCCCCCTGCGGGCCAATAAATTCCCGGTTCAATTGCAAGTACCATGCCCTTCTTAATCGTTCCCGTACCGGCTTGATGCGCGTATGGCGGTTCGTGGGCACGCGCGCCAACGCCGTGGCAGATGGGATGCGAGGGCTGGCCGGGATACCCGCCCTCGGTGATGCGGGCGCGGATTAGCCGGTCCAACTCCGGAAAACTTGCCCCATCGCGCGCGTAAGACACGCCTTCCTTGAATACCTCCAGTAACAGGTCGAGCAGCTTGTGGTATTCGGGAACCAGGTCGCCCGGGCAAGCATTTTTGGTGAGGTCGGTCCAGTAGCCGTCGGCACATACCCAGATTTCGAACAGGGTTGGTTCGTTCTTCTGGATTGGCCGATCACCAGTTGCGGTGAAAGTCGCAATCCCCTTGCCCGACCAAACCAGCGTGAAGGCCCGCGCCATCTCGACTCTGCCTTGGTAGCCCACGCCCAGACCGTGCACGAAGCCTTCATACATCCCGCCGACTTCGCTTTCCTTCATTCCGGCACGCATGTGCTCGCGGGTGTGCTCCATCGCGAGGGCGGCAAGTTCGTTGGCCAGACGCATACGCTCGATTTCCTGCGCGGTTTTAATCGCACGAGCTTCGCTGAGCAGAGGCGTGGCATCCACCACCTGGCCAGATACTTTTCCAAACGCATCGAAGTAGTTCTGAGTAGGCGTAGTGGGCTCGCCTATCATGCGATCGGCACTCTGCGTACCCATATTGAGCTCGACCGCGACCCTGTCGGTTAGATGGCATTCTTTCAGGACTTGCAGCGCGATCTCCAGAGCACGATACTGCGGCGGCCGGGGATCAGCCGGGTCGTAGCTTTTGAAGAGACGGATGTCGTCGGTCCAGGAATTGCGCTGGGCATCCGCCAGTTGCGGCTCGATAGCGATCAGAACCGGATCACCTTCCTGCGGGAATACGACCGCGTCGTAGCCCTTCATGCACCAGTAATTCGTCAGATAAAGGACGTTGTCAGGAGCACGCACGACCAGCGCGGTGATGTCCCGATCTTTCATCAGGGCACGGACCCGGTTCAGTTTCGTGTTGTCGATTGGCCAAGCCATTTATGAGCTTCCGAGGCGGCAAGCCGCGTCTCTACCCTTCGTTGTTGCTATGTGCCGCGACCGCGCGATTTTCATCCGCGAACGACCAGGATGCTTCCCTGCCCTTGATCAAGCGATAGACGGCCGTATGCAAGGGCGCAGGCACTCCAGCGCGCTGCGCTTCGCGAGCGATCGCACCGCTTAGGAAATCCACTTCAGTGGGCAGTTGATGGCGCACGTCGTAAAGCATGGAAGTCGGATGGTTGGTCATCGCGCCAATCTTGTTCATCTCCCACGGGTCTTCATGCAGCTTCACTCCTGCACCAGCCGCTACTCGCTTGCCTTCCTCAATCAGTTCATAAAGCACATGTCCGAGGTCGGAGAACTCGTCTTCCTGTGCGAAATGCGGCGAGTGAGGCAAACCCGTAAGTGCGGACACGCTATTCACCGACGCGTTGAAAATCAGCTTTGACCACTGCGCTGGGCGCGCATCCTGCAAGGCTTCGGCTTTGAGGCCACCCGCACCGATCAGCTCGGCGGCTTCTTTCACCACAGAAAGGGGCGTGGCGCGCGGCTCGAACGGACCAAGCCAGGTCGCAGTATCTAATTCATATTGCACGTGCGTGTCGCTGTGGCGGGTTCCGCTCATGAAAGTCGTTCCACGAATTACCTGAGCGCGCGTGTGCCGGGCAATGATTTCCTCGCTACCCATCCCGTTCTGAGCAGAAATGACGGCGCCATGATCAAAATGGTGGCCCGATTCAGCAATCGCGTCCTCCACCTGAGTAGCTTTAGTAGCCACGATTCCCAGATCGAAGTCTGGAAGTTCTGCGGCGCGAGTTGTGGCTTTCAGCGGCACAGAAAAATTGTGTTTACCCGAGACGCGGAGGCCGTCGCGATTCAACGCGCGCGCGTGATCCTCCCGCCGCACCAAGGCCCACACCTCGGCAACGCGCGCCAGATGTGCCGCGTACAGGCTGCCAATCGCCCCACACCCGATGATGCAGACGCGCTTCATGCAATCCTTAAGCTCTCCGCTCCAGCTTCACCAGTTTGTCGGCCTGATAGATTTCTCTTCCCACCATCGCACGGAAGAGCGTGTCGGCGTTGTTGAACGAGTCGCCAATGATGACGCCGCTCGAGAACAGTGCGTCTTGCAGAGCTGCCGAAAGAGTGTGCACCGGCGCAGCGCCGCCCTCGCCCATTCCTTTTGCACCGCTGTAACTGTGGGGTGAAGACGTTTCGATGTGGTCGTACTTCACCTTGGGCATGTTCACGGCTGTAATGGGGGTGTAATCACTGAAGGTGCTGGTCAGCATGTTTCCCACTGCATCGTACACGCAAGTTTCCATCAATGCGGCGCCGATTCCATGAGCAGTGGCACCGTACACTTGCCCTTCCACGATCGGCGGATTGATGACTGTGCCGCAATCATCCACGGCGACATAGTCCAGAATCCTGGGAATAAACGTGTCGCGCTCGACCTCCACCACTGCGATGTGCAGCTGCGAAGCGTAGGTCATGGTGAGATTGCCATATTTCTTTTTCTTGTCAGGCACCTTGAAGGGGGCGCGCCAGATGTAACGGCAGTTGAGGGTGATGTCGTGCATCTCGGGCGGCAAGACCGCGCTGTTCACGTTGACGATGTTGGCCAGGCCCCAGTAATTGATGGATTTGCCGCTGCTCTTGGCCCGAAGCTCGGGCCCCTGTGCTCCCGTGCCGAATTCGATGTCGTCTTCGTTAGCCTCCAAAACAAAGGCGGCTAAGCGCTTCATTTCCGCCTTCAGCTTCTGTGCAGCCCCATGGACGGCGGACAAACCGGAAACCGCGAACTGGCTGGCGTACGTACCGGAGAATCCAGTGTGCACGTTGCGCTCGGTGTCGAAGCCGGTGCGCACTGTGATCAGGTCGGGCGAGATGTTAAGAACGTCGGCTACTACCTGAGCCGCCGTGGTCTCGTGCCCCTGGCCTTGGGGACAGGAACCGACGGCCACCACCACCTCGCCATAAATTTCGAGCTTACAGTTCGCGCCCTGTGAATTGCCGGAAAATGGGGCATCGGGATTCACGATCTGGGACTGGCCGAAATTGTTTGTTCCCGAGTCGAGGGTGGTGCCGATGCCAATACCGATCAGGCGGCCCTGCTGGCGCGCGTCCGCCTGTTTCTTTTTCCATTCATCCCAGCCGATCAGATTCTTGGCAATGGCCAGCATCTTCGGATAGTCACCCGAGTCGTAGACGCAGCCATTGGGCGTGGTATAAGGGAATTCTTCCGGCCGGATGTAGTTGCGCAAGCGCATCTGGTCGGCGGGAATTCCCAGTTCGTGAGCGCAGATATCCACCACCCGCTCCAGAAACCATAGGTGCTGCATGCGCGAGTAGCCGCGGTTCGGACCGACGGGACACTTATTGGTCATAGCCTGCGTGAAATCAATGCGTGCATTCTTGAACCGGTAGACTCCAGGAAAGACCTGCGACCAGATGACGCACCCCAGCGGCTCGTAACGCGGGTAGGCACCGCAGTCATCGATGTGCCGCGAAGTGATCGCGGTGATGATGCCATCTTTATCCAGCGCAACTCGCGTATCACGGAATGTACGCTCGTTGCCGTGAGCGCTGGCCGTCATGTGCTCGGAGCGGGTCTCGACCCATTTAATCGGGCGTCCTCCGGCCTTCTTGGACGCCAGGGCGCACACCGCCATCTGAGGATAGCTGGTAATCTTGATTCCGAAGCTGCCGCCAATATCGAACGTCTGAACGCGAATGCGGTCAATGTGGATGTTGAGGTGCGCGGCTAAGAACTGGATCGCGAACGATGGGAAAGAATTGTTACACCAGTAGTAGATGCGGTCGTCTTTGGAATCCCACTGGCCGATGACGACATTGTTTTCGAGGGGAGTCGAAGAGAAGCGATGGAAGTGCAGCCGGTCGAGGTTGACAATGTGGGCAGCTTCCCGAAAAGCTTTCTCCACATCGCCATACTCGAACACGCCGTTCCAGACTCTGTTGGTGCCGGCCGTCTGGTGCAAGATGCTCTCGTCTTTCAGCGCTTGTTCGGCATCGACGACTGGATCGAGCGCTTCGTATTCGACCTGAACTAACTCCGCAGCATCGTCGGCGAGGCCGGGCGATTCTGCCCCTACGGCCGCCACCGGTTCACCCTGATATCTAACCTTGTCGACAGCGAGGGGAAAGTCTCGAATCTTGGAGCAGGGATCGGGGCCGATTTCGATGAATGGCTGGGTAAGGGGCTCGATTTCTTTGCCGGTCAGGGTGCAAACAACTCCCGGCAAAGCCTCGGCGGCAGAGGTATCCACCTTCACAATTCGGGCGTGCGCATAAGGTGAGCGCACGAAACGGAGATAGAGCATTTCGCGGATTTTGATATCGTCGGCAAACTTGCCGCGACCGCGCAGCAAACGATCTTCCTCTTTCCGCGGAAGCGGCTTGCCAACCCAGTTCCGGTTGTTATCCTTCACTGTTCCTCGACCATCCTTTGCAACCTTTGCTGCGTATCCTTAAAACCTTTAACGCAGAGATCGCAGAGAACTGCTAAGACAATGCTGCCTGCAGTCCATTAATCAGTTTCTGAACATTCTTCTTGCCTAACGGCTCCAGCAAACCTCCGGCCACAGACGTCAGCCGCCCAAAAATCTGCGCCTCGCCCTGCCAAGCGACTTTAGAGCCGTCCCCGTTGGGCGAGACGTCAAAACCCGCTATCAGAGAGACATTCCCACCGGCCACGCTTCCCTGCCCTTTGTATTGCGCGCGAGTGGGACGCTCGGCTTGCGCGAGTTCCATCCTGACATTGGCCGTCCCTTTGATGTGCGAGACGCCGACGTTTACTTTGACAGTAAAGTGGGTGGCATCTTCCACCGACATACTCTGGAACTCCGGCAGCAGCGGGACAAATTTTTGCGGGTCGGTGAGGAAGTCGAACACCTGCTCGGGCGTGCGCTTAACCTCGAATTCGCCATTGAATTTGATCGCCATCTTCTATGCCCCCTTCAAACTCTGCGCGGCCACCTGAATTGCCTTGAAGATGTTTTGATATCCGGTACAGCGGCAGGTGTTGCCAGCAATCGCCTTGCGAATATCTTTGTCAGCCGGCTGCTTGTTGCGCGAAAGCAGCTGGTAGGTCGAAAGCATCAGTCCGGGGGTGCAGTAGCCGCATTGCAGACCGTAGCAATCGCCAAAAGCCTTCTGGATGGGAGCGAGTTGGCCGTCTCTCTCCAGACCCTCAACCGTTGTGATTTCGGCGCCATCAGCCTGCACCGCAAAAACGGTGCAGGACTTCACGCTGGCGCCGTTCAGCAGCACGGTGCAAGCGCCACAGTAAGTCGTATCGCATCCGACGTGGGTGCCGGTAAGGTCGAGCGCTTCGCGCAGGAACTCAACCAGCAACATACGCGGTTCGATCGCGAGCGAATAAGGCCGGCCGTTCACTTTTACGGAAATCGGGACCGTCGCGATAGTCGGCTCGGCAGCCTTCTTCGGCTTTGCGGATTTCTTAGCTTTTACAGCCGCTTTAGGCATAGATGTGACTCACCTCAATCTGCTCTCCCCGGGCGCGGCGAACGGCGAGCTCGATAGCTCGTTTGACCAACGAGCCGACGAGCATGCGCTTGTACTCGGCCGACCCGCGCATGTCGGGCTGCGGATCGGCGGCAGAGCGGGCGGCCTCTGCGGCAGCGTTCGACGTCTTTTCGTTGATCTTCTGGCCGCGCAGAGCGGATTCAGCATCGGTCGCCTTGATCGCGGTCAAACCCACGCAGCCAAGTGCAATCGCTACGTCTTTGCAAATGTCGCCATCCAAGGTGAGTTGGACGGCGGCGCTGGCCGTGGGATATACGGGCGCGCTCCGCTTAAAACCAAGGTAGGCTCCTCCGCTTCCCTGGGAAGGAACGGTCACGACAACTTCGCTTACTATCTCTTCGCGGGCCAGGGCAGTCGTGTAAGCATCGGTAATGAATTTGCCGAGCGGGATGGTGCGCTCGCCTTTCTTCCCGATGCAACGAATCGTGGTCTCAAGCGTGGAGAGCACCGTGGCCCAATCGCCACTCGGATCGGCTTCGGCAAGGGAACCACCAATCGTCCCGCGATTACGCACTTGGACGTCGGCGATGCCGGAGGCACAGTCGTGGAGGATCGGAACCTTTGCCACAGTTGCCGAATATTCAATTTCCGCGTGCCGGGTCAAGGCACCGAAGCGAAGCGTTCCCTTCTCTTCTTTGATATAGGAAGTTCCGGAAACAAAATTCAGATCGACAAGGTGCTTGGGATTGGCGAAGCGCAGCTTCATCAGTGGAATCAGGCTCTGACCGCCGGCCAGGAGCTTGCCGTCTTCGCCCAGCTGCGAGAGCATAGTCACCGCTTCCTTCAGCGAACCAGCGCGGTGGTAATGAAACGCTCGGGGATACATGCTCACCTTTCCAGAGTGTCCGCCAACCAGATTGCGGCGGGACAACAGATTAACAAAAGCGCTACGACCATATCGCTCGACCTGTGCGGGCGAGACGCCGGCACGACAGCCGCCGGGACGGCGGCGCTACCATGCGCGTGCAAAGCCCCAAGCCACGGCAGCCAAGGCGAGGGTCACTACTGCGGAGCCTGCGACCGCCAGCGCGGACGGGAACCATGCCCCGGGGCTGGCGGTTTCGAAAATCACACCCAACGGAAACAACACGGATCCGGCGAGCAACGCCAGGGCCAACCAACATCGTGTTCCCTCCTTAAAGTCGACCCTGTCGAACACGACGCCGAAAACGATCATCAGCATGGCAAGGCCAATCCAATGCGAGTGCAGATCAACCTGGCGAACATAGGTGTACTTGGCGCGGCCAAAAGCGTCGATGGCAGCATGAGCCTGGGGGAGATTGCGCTGGGCGGTCCGGACGAACGCAGTCGCCAACGCGGCACCCATTCCATCCAGAGTCTGGTGCTCCGTGAACAAGGCGTAATAGAGGCCGTAGCCCATGCCGATCGTCGCCAGGGCCAGGCCTCCGAAGACCAGCAGCTTGCGGGACCGGTTCATTCCGCGACTCCTGCATCCAGCCGTCCGGTATAGCGAAGCACGCCTACGAGCATGCCAATGAGCGCGATGATCACCATCAAGCCTCCAGCATCGGCAATGCCGCCTGCCACCAACCCGAGTTTCAATTCCAATAGAACAAAGACAGGCAGGATGATTGCACCAGCCAGCAAGACAAGAATCCAGCAGCGCTTCCAAACTTCGCTGAGATACACGTAGGGCTGAATGAAAGACAGCAGCATCGCCAGTAGGCCAAACTCGATTGCATGCGAGTGAGCTGCAATGTAGACCGCCTTGGCTCCCGCGAGCGTCCCGTAATCGTTGACGGCCTGGTTCATCGCCGGGGTGTTGTCGGAAGCAGATTGGTCGGCCAACGAGGTCAAAATCGCCGTCTCTTGTTTCTCCTGCGGATAAAGATCGAAGGCGGCGTACCAGGCGCCATACAGGAATCCGAGGAGCACGAGAAGGGTTCCGCCGCTCAGCAGCGCATGTTGGCTCCAACTGTTGTCAGCGATCACCTCGGGTTCTAGGGCATAGGCACGGCTACGTCGAAAATATTTCCATAGCCCCCAAGCTTCTCCCAGCAGGGCAATGATCAATAGCGCTCCCGCTGAGTCGGCCAACACACTGGCCCATCCGATCACCGAAAATGGGCTGTGGGCCAGTCCCACGTAGTGGATCAGGAAAATGCCCACCGGCAGGAGCACGCCGCCGAGCAGGAAGAGTTTAGCGAGACGCTTCTTACGTTGCGATGGGAGGGCCACATAAGGCTGCACCAGAGCCAGCAGCAACGCGAGGTAGCCGGCATCGGTCATGTGAACGTGCGTGTCTACCTTTGTGCCGCGGTCCTGCAGCAGGCCACCGATACGCGTGAAGGCGGCGCGTACGCCTGCCGGATCCTGGACAGCGGCCGCTTGCGCGGCGGCCAGGAGCGCCTCGCCTGTACGTCCTCCGTTTTGGTGGAGCACGAACACGGCGAAGATATCGCCGAACAACATGCCTCCCGCGATGAGCGCAATACCGCCGAAAATAAGCAGGCGGGGTGCACTCATGGGAGCGAAGGTCGGCGCCAGGTCGGATGATAAGATTGTGGTTGCCATTTGCTGTCAATTGCTGGGCTTCCGGGTGCACGGGTCGGAGACAGGTGCCCACACAGTTCCAGCTAGTCCGCCGCTTGCGCGATGCTCTCCTTGCGGAAAGCAGGCATGACGTGCTTGGCGAACAGGTGCTGAGTCTTGATGCTCTTCCAGTGCTCCAGTCCGCCGAAATTGGAAACTATTGCCAGCTCGCCGATTCCACCCATGGCTTGAAGTGCTTCGATCTGGCGAATGACTTTGTCGGGCGTGCCGATGAAACCGATCTCCTGCCCGACGATCTGCTCGTAGGTTAACTTGGTCAACGACTCCAGTGCGCCGCTGGCATAAAAGCCGTAGCCCTTGGCCACCAACTCGGCCTTCTTTGCCTCATCCTGCAGAGATTCGATCGGAGCAGCATTGAATGCGAGAAAGTTGTAGATGGCCTGCTCAACTTCCTTTTTAATCTGCTTCTCGTCGTCATCGAGGTAGACGGGACGTATGTAGACGATGTCGGGCTGGTGGCCGTGCTCGGCGCAGGCTTTCTTGTAAATGTTGAGGGGCCCTTCGAGTATTTTCCACGGCAGGAGCGGCGGCACGAAAATGCCCCAGCCTTTCGCACCGGCCATCTGGTAAGTGATATCGCTGGTTCCGCCCGTGTAGAACTTCGGATAAGGCTTCTGCAAGGGACGTGGCACCACGCTGACGTCTCTCACCTTGTAGTAGTCGCCGTCATAAGAAAATTGTTCTTTGGTGAAGGCGAGTTCGAGAATGCCGATGGCCTCGTTGTAACGGGGCCGGCTTTCTTCCAGCGGGACAGACGAAGGGCCGAACAGCCAGGCGTGGCCCCGACCTAAACCGCATTCCAAGCGGCCGTTGGTGAGGATGTCGGTTTCCGCAATCATGCCCGCCAGGCGCATAGGGTTTTCCAGGGGGAGAGTGTGGAGGGCGGTACGAAAACGGATGCGCTTGGTGCGTTGGGCGGCGGCCGCAAACATGGCCAGCGGGTTGGCTGAAATCGAAAACTTCTGAAAGAAGTGGTGATCGATGACCGAGTACACATCGAAGCCGCACTCGTCGGCGTGCTCGATCTGACGCATGATCTCCCAGGTCATGTCGTAATATGACTTGCCGGGCGGCGTCTGCATTTCGCAATAAATGCCGAATCTCATGCGAGCTCCTGTAGGGTCTTACCAAGTCAATCGCACTGCCAACTGCACCTGGCGGGGGTTGAAGATGGAGCGTGGCGTCCCATAAGACGGGTTGGGCGAACCTTCGCGGAAACCTGAAGCAGTCCCCGGACAACCCTGTGCCGTTGGGTCACTGGCGAACGGGCAGAAATCGGCCGCCCCATAAGCCGTGTTGTAGAAGTGAATGTTAGGCGTGTTCAACACGTTGAAGGCCTCGGCCATCGCCTCAAGACGCAATTTCTCCCTTACGGCAAAAGTACGTGAGAGGCGCAAATCTACAGTCTGATAACTGTCTCCCTGAAACGTGTTGCGCGGCTCAATGCCGACTCGGTCATTATTCCCGAAGATGTCTCCATTGGCATCGAATCCCGCGAACTTGGTGAAATAATGCGGCGACTCCAAGGTCACGATTGTTGACAGCTGCCATCCGTTCACGACCACGTTCTTGTGGGTTGGCGCTTCCAGGATGGCGTTAGCAACCAACCTGTGCTTCACATAATCCGCGGAAACCGCCCGTTCCCGGTTGAAGCAACAGCTATCCTGCGGAATCAGCACGAAGCTCGGGTTGGGGCCATTGTCAATGCCCTTCGACCACGTGTAGCTCACCCCCCAACCAATATGGTGGGCGATACGTTTATTGAAATCAACCAGCAAACCATTCCATTCGGAATCCCACTTGGAATCAGCTTCAAAATCGACGCCGAACGGAGGGGTCCGAATTCCGGGAACCACGCCGAAGCCGACGCCCGGCAAGCAGTCAGAGTTGGGAAAGGCAGGGCAGTAAAACTTCTTCTGTCCGCTGTGGCCTTGGGAATCGTGCACCACGTGGGCTGCGTCGTTGAAGGCAGGATTGGGATCGGGTTGGTTTACATTCCAAAAACTCCCCAAGTGAATGCCCCGGACATGCATGCCAGTAATGTCCAGAACCGCATCTTTGAAAGGCTGAAACTCAACCCCAAAGCTGGCCTGCGCGCCATAAGGGGGCTTGTGGTTTTTCGCGAAACGAACGATAACTGCATCCAGCGCCGGACTAGGATAACTCGCCACCGGCAAGTTTGGGCCGACCATGGCAGCCAGAGAAACAGCCATGGTGAATGGGTCTGCTCCGAAAGCCGACAGCCGGGTTTTGGCATTCAGATCATCCTGGATGTTTTCGCGTCCCGGGTACTTCTGCAATCCGCCGCACGAGGGAATCTGACACATCAGTAAAGGCGAAGGAATCGTGCCGTGGAACAATCCGGCGCCGCCACGAATCACGAAATTGGGGCTGCTGCCTAGTGCATAAGAAAAACCCGCGCGGGGATCGAAATTCTTCAGGGGATTGTTGATGGCGGCACTGGGCCAGGTCTCGCTTTCCCAGCGCAGTCCGTAATTCACCGTCAGATTGCCGGTAGCTCGCCACTTATCCTGG
The DNA here is from genome assembly GCA_035272945.1 of Terriglobales bacterium. Taxonomy (GTDB): domain Bacteria; phylum Acidobacteriota; class Terriglobia; order Terriglobales; family Acidobacteriaceae; genus Gp1-AA122. The sequence continues at coordinate 9,944 of DATEPX010000150.1, read as the reverse complement.
ACAAAGAGGCCCTCGTAGGTGTGCCCCATTTCTCCCTTGGCCTGGTTACGAACTGCGGAGGAGACGGCGCTGCCCTGGTAAACCGAGGTGCTAAAAGAAGGTTCGTTAAAGCCTGACGCTCGGTCAAAGCGTTCGAAGAAAATCACGAAGGGATGCGGGGCACCTACAAAATCGTTCCCCAGGAATGCACTCAAGCTCCCAAAATCAGCCTCAAACGGGTAAAACAGCGGGAACGATTCGGTGGTGTTCACATGATTGTAATCGCCACCGAAGGAGAAGGTGTGCCGGCCTATAGTTTTTGTGACCGTATCCACAATCTCTGCCCGGCCCTCTTCATAAAAGTCTGGATTGCCACGGTTCACCCCCATGGTGAAGACGTTCGAAACCTCCAGGTGAGGCTGCGTGCTTACCGTGGGGAAATCGAAAAACCGGTGCGCGTATTGAACACGCAACTCGTTGACTAGCGAAGTCGAGAATACCGAGGTCAAATTGCCGACCAGGGACTGATCGCGGAACGTGTTGTTCTTAAATCCCGAGGGCAAGTCGAAACCGTCATTGAGCGGCGACAGGTTATTCGAACGCTGATCGTTAAAAAAATAACGCACGAACAGCGATTCCTTCTGGCTGAAGTTATGGTCCAGTTTGGCGAGCAAGTTGTCGTTATTGATCGTGCGGTTGACAAACAGGTTCTCGGCCGGAAGCCCGAATGTATTGACTTTGACGTTGTTGATCGCAGAGATGTTTTGGAGCACGGCTAAGTTGTAGTAAGGCGATTCGCTATGCCGCTGGCCCTCGTAATTTCCGAAAAAGAATGTCTTATCTTTCTGGATGGGTCCGCCTAGCGTTCCACCAAACTGGTTCTGGCGCAGCTTATTGAAACCTCCGGCAGCGGCCAGCAGGTTTTTGGCATCCATCTTGTCGTTGCGGAAATATTCATACAAGGAGCCATGCAGGGTGTTGCTGCCGCTTTTGGTGATGATGTTCACGATCCCGCCGACAGCCCTTCCGAACTCCGTGCTGTAACTGCTGTTGACGACGCGAAACTCCTGCACTGCCTCCTGGGAAGGAGTGGTTTTCTGGATGCCAGAGGCGGTGGACATGTTGTCGGCGCCATCGATCGCAACGAAGTTGTAATGAATGTTCTGGCCCGCAAAGGAAAGCTTGGTGACGGGTTCGATAATCACATCGGTGCTGCCGGAAGTGGTGTCGCCGATTGTGACCCCTGGGGCCAGGAGCGCGAAGTCGATGAACTGGCGGCCGTTCACGGGCAGATTTTCGATTTTCTGCTCGTCAATAACCGAGCTCACCATGGTGCGCGTGGGCTCGGCCACTTCGCCGACGTCCTGCACCGTGACTTCTTCTCTGACCTGGCCCAGCGGCAGATTGAAATCCAGGGTTCCAACCTCACCAATATTCAAATGAACTTTTTTGGCCGATTTCTGAAAGCCGGACTTCTCCGCGGTAACCGTGTAATCGCCGGGTGGAAGGGACGTGATCTGGTAATCGCCCATAACACTACTGACAGTCGCGCGAGAGAGTCCGGTGCCAGCATTGGTGGCGGTTACGGCTGCGTTTGGAACGGCGGCGCCACTGGTGTCGTACACCCTCCCCTGGACCGTAACCGACACAACCTGCGCTTGCCCCGGCAAACCCAGGGCGGCGACGATCATAACCACGCTAAGCATGCACGCGAGCAGATGCATCACTTTCATACTTGATCTCCGCGAAGACGGAGTTTTTTGAGAAGTCCTCATCAAACACTCCAGCACTGCCCTTCCCTTCGACTTGAAAGCGCCTTCGCTTTGTAAAAAGCCCGTATCCTAAATGCAATCTGGCTGGTCATCCGGTCGTTATCCCCCGGCTACCGCCGAAGTTCCGCGACCGTCCACCCGTATCGACGTTTTGCGTCTGCGTGCCAGCGTTCCGCGGCTTGGCTTCAGCCCTGGTGGCTGTGCCCTCTGCCCTGCCATGATGCGGCCTAATCGCGATTCGGAATCATCGAGATGTTGCGCGAGAATGGCGGCGCATTGCTTGAGCTTGCCGGCCAGCAGCAGTTGATAAAGCTTCCGGTGCACCGGCACGAGGCCGCCAGGGTTATCGTGGCTGCGATCGACCAGGACCATGCCCATGCGGAGTTCTCCGATCACTTTCTGGTAGAAGCTCTCCAGGCGGCGATTGCCATGGAACCGAATCAAGAGGGTGTGAAACTGCAAATCCCAACTCACCGCTTTGGCCCAGTCGCGGGAGCGGACCGCTTCCTCGTAGCCATCAACTGCCGCGCGCAATTCCTGGAAAACTTCCGAGCGGCTCTGTTTGGCAGCGTGAACTGCAGAGATCTCCAGAATGCGCCGCAAATGGTAAATCTCCTGGACATCCCTGAGGGACAGTTGAGCTACCGCCACGCCGCGGTGAATATTGCGCTTGAGCAGGCCCTCAATCGAGAGAATACGGACCGCCTCCCGCATGGTGTTCCGCGAAACCCCCATGGACTCAGCCAGGGGAACTTCGGGGAGAGGCGTCCCAGGGCGCAACTCACCTTCAAGGATTCTTTGTCGCAGTATCCCGGCGGCCTGGTCGGCGACACTGACGCGATGAATTTGCGAGCGCTCCATGCGCGAAAAGAGGAACCCAACAAAAAAATTGCGGGCCATCTTGCGCTGAAATGTTCACGTTGTCAAGTGTTGAACACTTGAGCAATAAATCGTCTGAATCCGAGCCGCGGCGGGTCAGGGACCCTCCTCCACACACTCGGGTGATGCTGTTTAATGTGTAAAATGAGGGCGGAAATGCGGCTCACGACCGACATACGGCCCAGGATTTTCTCACCTTCAATTGCCGAACTGTGCGCCAACCTGCCACTGACGCCGGAAGCCGGCTACGCCTGCATTCGGTGCGGCGATGCCGAATTGCCGGAGTTGCTTGCCGCTGCCCTCGCCGCCAAAGAACGCTTTAAGCCGGGGGTCATCACCTATTCCCGCAAGGTTTTCATCCCGCTGACCAATCTTTGCCGGGATCATTGCGGGTATTGCATCTTCCGTCGCGATCCAGGACAATCCGGTGCCCACACCATGACCCCGGAAGAAGTGCTGGAGGTCGTCCGCGCAGGCGGGAAACTGGGGTGCACGGAAGCCCTATTCAGCCTGGGAGATAAACCCGAACTCGCCTTTCCTGAAATGCGTGCAACACTGCGCCATTTGGGCTACAACTCGACTCTGCACTATTTGGAAGCGATGTGCGACTTGGTTGTCCGGGAAACGAATCTGCTGCCGCATCCGAACCCGGGATTGCTTAGTGCGGAATGGCTGAAGCGGTTGGCCAGATGGTCGCCAAGCATGGGGCTGATGCTGGAGAGCACCAGCACTGACCTGCTGAAAGCGGGCGCCGCGCACGACAATGCACCTGATAAGCCTCCGTACAAACGCCTGCGAACGATCGAAGAGGCCGGCAAATTGGGTATTCCCTTCACCACGGGCTTGCTGATTGGGATTGGAGAAACGCCCGAAGATCGGGTCGACACCTTGGCCGCGATCCGCGACATGTATCGCCTCTACGGGCACATTCAAGAAGTTATCGTTCAGAACTTCCGAGTCAAGCCCGACATTCCCATGCGGACGTGGCCAGAACCGAGTCGTGGGGATATGCTGCGCGCGGTCGCCGTTGCACGGCTCATGATGCCCGACGTCAACATTCAGGCGCCGCCCAATCTCTCGGCTCCGAATTACGAAGAACTGCTGGATGCCGGGATCAACGACTGGGGCGGCGTATCCCCTTTGACACCTGATTTCATTAATCCGGAAGCACCTTGGCCGCACCTGGAGCAGTTAAAATTGCGCACAGAGGCCAAGGGACAAAGGTTGAAGCAACGGCTCCCTGTTTATCCCGAATTCTTGCCTCAGGTCACGGCAAGGCCCGGTTTACTGGCTGAGAAGATCAAGGCGGCAGTTGATGAGCACGGCTTTGCCCGGAGAGCCGCATGATCACCGTGCTTACGGGAGGCACCGGCGGTGCGAAGTTTGTCGACGGTCTTCGCCAGGTGGTTGCGCCGGAAGAGTTGAGCATCATCGTGAACACCGGAGATGACTTGCTCTGGTGGGGCTTGTATGTTTCGCCCGACCTGGACTCGATCACTTACGCGCTGGCCGGTTTGCTGAGCAAGGAACGCGGTTGGGGGGTTAAGGGTGATACCTTCCAGTGCCTGCAAGCAATGGGACAATTGGGACAGCCGATCTGGTTCCATACCGGCGACCGTGACTTGGCCGTGCACCTGGTCCGCTCCCAACTGTTGGCCCACGGCTTGACTTTGTCGCAGGCCACAGCCGAGATCGCAAGTAAGCTTGGAGTCGCGGCGCGCATCTTGCCGATGAGCAACTCGCGGGTCGAGACTCGGGTCATGACACCGACGGCCGGCGAGCTCAGTTTCGAAGAATATTTTGTGCAGCGCTGGTTTCAGGATCCAGTCGAGTCAGTGCGCTTCGCGGGCGCTGCGGACGCTGAACCTGCTCCAGGCGTGGTTGAAGCGATTAAGCAGGCGAACCTGGTGTTAATAGCCCCCAGCAATCCTGTGACCAGCATCGGGCCAATTCTGGCGATTCCGGGAGTTCGCGAAGCTTTGCTGGAAGCCAAGGCGACGGTGGCTGCGGTAAGCCCGATCATCGCAGGCGCGGCGGTGTCCGGTCCTGCGGACGTTCTCATGTCAGTACAGGGACTGCCGGTGTCCATTGCCGGTATCGCGCAGGCGTATGCCGATTTCCTTGACGTGCTGATCGTGGACAATCGTGATGCGCACAACGCAGAAGAGTTGCGAAAGAGCGGCCTGCGTGTACACTGCACCAACACGGTGATGCGCTCGTCGCTGGACAAAATGACATTGGCCCAGGCGGTTCTCGAGTGTGTTTCCGGCCAAGGCAGCAGCGCTCATACTGCTACCGAATAGCTATGATCCTGGTTCCAGTAAAAAATCTGCAAAACGCGAAGCAGCGTTTGTCTTCCGTGCTGGACCAACCTTCGCGTCTGGGGCTGGCGCAGGCGATGCTTCATGACGTACTTGAGAGGCTCGGTACGTGGAGGGAGCGGCCCGATGAAGTGGCGTTGGTCACCAACGACCCATTCGCCATGGAACTAGCCAGCGGTTTCGATTTTCGAATTATTGCCGAGACCGCCAACCGCAGCGAGACGGATGCCATTGCAATGGCAACCGCAATCTGCCAGTCGCAAGGCGCGGAAAACACGTTGGTCCTTCCCGGCGATATTCCTCTTTTGCAGAGCTGGGAATTGGAACGAATCTTTGCCGCCGCTCCGGAGCGAGGCTCCGTGCTGGTGCCGTCTGGTGATCGGCGCGGGACAAATGCCGCATGGCGAAAACCGGCGGGACTGTTTCCGCTGCGTTTCGGAAACGACAGCTTTAAGTCACATCTGAATGCTGCGCGCGCCACCGGATGTCCTTGTGTGGTCCTTTCTCTTCCGGGCATCGCGCTTGATGTGGACAACCCAGCGGATCTGCAGCAGCTTGCTGCCGCGCCCGGAGAAACCCGCGCCCAGCGCCTCGCGCGGCAATGGGATTTGACAGACTACCCGCTAGCCGCCAATGAATAAGGCAAGTCCCGTGGGCGAGGTGCGTGTCATCCCTGTTCCCTTCCCGGACGAAATCAAGCCCGGCGATGCCCTCGTAGGCAAGCTGGCTCATGCTCTCAAACGAGCGAAGCTTTCACTGCAGAAGGGTGACATCCTCATTGTCAAACACAAGATCGTCTCCAAGGCCGAGGGACAACTGGCAGAACTGGGGTCGATTCGCCCGTCTGCCAGGGCTCGGCGTTGGGGACGGCGTTTCGGAACTGATGCCCGCGTCACGGAACTCGCTCTTTCCCAAGCCAAGCGCGTTGTGCGTCGCAGAAAAGGTGTGCTGATCACGGAAACGCGCCACGGATTGGTTTGCGCAAACAGCGGAATAGATGTCTCTAACATGGATGGCGGGCGACACGCTCTGCTCTTGCCCGCGGACCCAGACCGTTCGGCCGAGAAGCTGCACCGTGAGCTGAGGAGGAGAATCCGCCTGGCGATTCCAGTCATCATAAGCGACAGTTTCGGACGACCCTGGCGCGAGGGCTTGACCGAAGTGGCTATCGGTGTGGCGGGCATGAAAGCGATGCACGATTATCGCGGACGCCGTGATCCCTACGGATATCAGTTGCGGGTCAGCGTGGATGCGGTCGCCGACGAACTAGCTTGCGCCGCCGGCCTGGTCTGCGGCAAGCTGGCGCGCACGCCAGCGTGTATCATTCGAGGGTTCCGGTACCAGCCCGGGCGAGGCCAGGCACGCGACCTGATTCGCCCTACCGCTAATGACTTGTTTCGCTAGGAGGGAGTTGTGGCCAGAGAGCTGTCGAGTTCGGAATTGAGAGACTTTCCGGCGCTGGAGTGGTCGAGCATCGCGCCACAGATGAATCCAACGTGCCGCTCGGGACTGGAACGAGTCCTGGAGACGCAGGATGGAGGGGTTCTCACGCGAGAGCAGTGTCTGTGTTTAGCCAACGCGGACGGGGATGACCTGCTGGGGCTGCTGGTTGCGGCCGATTCTCTGCGGCGCGAACTGGTGGGAAACATCGTAACCTATGTCGTCAATCGCAACATTAATTTCACCAATGTCTGCTTTGTCGGCTGCAAGTTTTGCGCTTTCAGCCGCGGCCCGCGTGAGCCCGATACTTATTTCCTTGCACTGGATCAGGTAGCTCAAAAAGCGGTGGAGGCTTGGCAGCTCGGCGCCACGGAAGTCTGTATTCAAGGCGGGTTGCCGCACGGGCTTCCTCCTTTTTATTATCGCGACCTCCTGCGCGCCGTGAAGACTGCAGTTCCTCGCATGCACATCCATGCGTTTTCGCCAATGGAAATCGTATATGGAGTCGAGCTGACCGGTCTGCCTTTGGACAATTATCTGAGCATGCTCCGAGACAACGGCCTGGACACGCTACCGGGCACCGCCGCCGAGATTCTGGACGACGATGTGCGCTTCGTACTTTCCCGCAACAAACTTTCCGCGGCACAGTGGCACCAAGTCATCCGCACGGCCCACCGCTGTGGGATTCGCTCGACTTCGACTCTGATGTACGGCCACGTAGAAACGCCCGAGCATTGGGTGAATCAGCTACTGCTCTTTCGCGAGATTCAGCAGGAAACGGGCGGCTTCACCGAATTCGTGCCGCTAGGCTTTGTCCACTTCAATACTCTGCTCTTCCAGCAGGGACTCTCGCGTCCCGGTCCGACGCTCGCTGAGCATCTGAAAATCCACGCCCTGTCGCGGATTTTGCTCGCGGGCTCTATCAACAACATCCAGGTCTCGTGGGTGAAGTTGAACCGCGATCTATCGCAACTGTGCCTGCAAACCGGGGCCAACGATTACGGGGGGACTCTAATGGAAGAAAATATTTCGCGTGAAGCGGGCGCAACGGCGGGGCAGTACACGAGTCCGGAAGAGTTTCAGCGGTTGATCTTCGACGCCGGGCGGATCCCGGCGGAGCGCAACACAACCTATAGCCGCATTCACATCAAGCTGCCACTGGAACAAGTCACTACGGAACACGCGCTCGAGGCGGAATTCGCGTGAGCCGCCCGATCGCCATTCTGGGCGGCACCGGACCGGCAGGCCGTGGTTTGGCACTGCGCTGGGTGAAAACGGGCGAAACCGTGATTATCGGCTCGCGCGACGCGAAGCGTGCGCAAGAGGCCGCAGCCAAGATCGCGGCTAAGGTGGGTCCGCAGGCGAAAATCACGGGGAAAGAAAATCCCGCAGCGTGTGCAGCCGCCGAGCTCTGCGTTTTGACCGTTCCGTTCGACGGGCAGGCAGAACTTCTCAAGCAACTCAAGACCGCGTTCAAGCCGGGCACAGTTCTGATTGATGCAACCGTGCCTCTCGCTGCGACCGTAGGCGGACGCCCCAGCCGCGTTCTCGGTGTCTGGCAAGGCTCGGCGGCCCAGCAGAGCGCCGAACTGGCGCCTAAGGGAGTGGCCGTGGCGGCAGCATTTCACAACATCTCAGCCGATCTCCTGAATGGGGATGATCCGATTGATTGCGATGTGATCGTCTGCAGCGACGACGACAATGCCCGCACAGTCGCCAGTGAACTCGCCCGGAAACTTCCCGGTGTTCGTGCGGTGGACGGCGGCAAACTCGAAAACGCCCGGATCGTGGAGCAGATCACGGCGTTGCTGATCGGTCTGAACCTGCGTTACAAGACACATGGAACCGGAATCCGCATCACTGGCTTGCCGGAACGGCAGTGAGGGCTCGGTTCTGCACGCCAGATCCTTCGGCGGCTGAACGCCGCCTCGGGATGACGACATAAGAACGCGCCCATGGCTGCCCAAATCCGATGCCGCATGAATTCGCAATTGAATTTCGTAACGTCGCATACCGGGCCGACGGCTCCCGCGAGCTCCTGCACGGCCTGAGCTTTAGCGTTCAGCGCGGCGAGACGCTTGTCCTTCTCGGCAAGAGCGGCTCCGGCAAGACCACTACCCTGAAACTTATCAACAGCTTGGCGTCGCCGAGCCAGGGAGACGTCCTCGTTGACGGCCGCTCCACCCGCGAATGGGATGTGATCCGGCTGCGGCGCATGATTGGCTACGTCATCCAAGAGGTCGGATTATTTCCGCACTTCACCGTCGAACGCAATATCGCGCTGGTACCTAAAATCGAAAACTGGCCTAGCGAACGCATTCAGGAGCGCGTACGCGAACTTCTTTCGCTGGTTGGTCTGGAGCCGCAACTCGCCGTGCGTCATCCCCGGGAACTCTCGGGCGGCCAGAAGCAACGTGTTGGTGTGGCTCGCGCCTTGGCTGCCGACCCTCCAATTCTCCTGATGGACGAACCTTTTGGAGCGCTCGATCCGATCACGCGTGCAGAGATGCAGAAAGAATTTGCCGCTCTTCAGAAGCGCCTGAACAAGACGGTTGTGTTCGTCACTCACGATCTCCGGGAAGCGCTGCTCTTGGCAACGCGAATCGCATTGATGGAAGATGGCCGGCTGGTAGCGATTCAAACTCCGCAGGAATTCTTGAAATCCAAAGAGCCTTTCACCCGTGCCTATGTGGAAGCTTTCGGGACCGACCTGCTTTCGCGAGGTGAATCATGAACCTGTGGCAATTCATGATGCAAAACCGTCTGGAAGTAGTGGAGTTGACGCTCGAGCATCTGTGGCTTGTCGGAATCTCCACTTTGATCGCAGTAGTGATCGGCGTCCCGCTGGGAATCATGATTACGCGTTGGCCCGCGCTCAACCGGCCCATCCTCGGTGGCGCCAATGTGATTCAAACCATCCCGAGCCTGGCATTATTCGGTTTTCTGCTGCCGGCACCGTGGTTCGGCGAGCGCGCTGATCGCATGGCGATTTTTGCTCTCACGCTGTATGCCCTGCTGCCGCTGATTCGCAACACTTATGCGGGCATCAAGGGAGTCGATCCCGCAGTGGTGGAGGCGGGACGCGGCATGGGCATGACCGATAGCCAGCTTCTGTTTCAGGTCCAGCTTCCGCTCGCACTCGGCGTCATCATTGCTGGAATACGCGTAGCGACTGTGATCTCGGTGGGCCTGGCGACAATCGCTGCCGCCATCGGCGCCGGCGGTTTGGGTGAGTACATTTTTCGCGGCCTAGCCATGGTTAGCAATCAGGTGATTCTTGCCGGAGCCATTCCGGCAGCGATCCTCGCCCTACTGGCCGATTTTGGATTTGGGCTGCTCGAAAAAAGCCTGACACCGAAATCATGATAACCAGACTTCTTGCGATTGTCGCGGCGCTTGGCCTGATGCTAAGTTGCCTGCCCTCACGCGAGAACCGCATTGTCATCGGCTCGAAGAATTTCACCGAGCAACTGATCCTTGGCGAACTGATCGCGCAACACAGTGAAGCGAAGAACCATTTGCCTGTCGAGCGCAGATTTTATCTGGCAGGAAC
>DATEPX010000149.1:0-3028 GCA_035272945.1 Terriglobales bacterium | reverse complement strand
GGAGCAGGAGGTTCTGCGGGTTTTCGGGAAATGGGGGCTGGACGCGGTCGAAGTCGGGCGAGTAACGCTCGACGGCAAGATGCGCGTACTGGAGCACGGCAAGGTGGTCGCCGAGATTCCCAACGAAGCCCTGACTGAGGACGCTCCTCTCTACCAACGGCCTCTGGAACGGTGGGAACCTTCCGTGCCGAGGGAGATGCCGGAGAACATCCGTTTGACTGGGTCCCGTGATTTGACAGCGGACCTCACGCAGTTGCTCGGTTCTGCCAACATCTGTGGCAAGCGCTGGATCTGGCAGCAGTATGACTCGATGGTGCAGACCAACACCGTAGAAGGCCCGGGTGCCGGCGACGCGGGAGTGATCCGCATCAAGGGGTCGCAGCGCGGACTGGCGATGGCGCTGGATGGCAACGGGCGCTGGTGTTACCTCGATCCGCGGCTGGGCGCGATGCATGCCGTGGCCGAGGCGGCCCGCAAGGTAGCGTGCAGCGGGGCGACTCCAGTGGCGGCTACTAATTGCCTGAACTTCGGGAATCCCGAGAAGCCGAACATCATGTGGCAGTTCTCCCAGGTGATCGACGGCATGACCAAGGCTTGCGAAGAGTTGGAAGTGCCGATCACTGGCGGGAATGTCAGCTTCTATAACGAGACTTTGGGCGAAGGCATTTATCCCACACCGGTGCTGGGAGTGGTTGGCATCCTGGAAGACCTGCACAAGGCCGGGCACATGGGTTTCCGCGGGCCTGGGCGGGCTGTCGTGCTGCTCCGGGGCGGCGACCTGGCCGACATCACCGACGTCGAGTCAGAGTTTGGTTCGTCGGAATACGCAAAGGAGATCCTCGGCTCGGTTTGGGGCTACCCGCCGGAGTTGGAGTTGGAGAAAGAAGCTGGTCTGCAGAAAGCGTTGGTGGAAATCATTGCCGGTGGGCTGTTGGACTCAGCGCACGACTGCTCGGAGGGAGGCATTGCTGTCGCCCTGGCCGAGTCGGCTTTCCCTGGCGGGGTTGGGGCAAAGGTCAATTTGGCTTCTCAGGGACTGCCGGCGGAGTTCGTGTTGTTTGGGGAAGATGCCAGCCGGGTAGTGCTTTCCTGCGACCCCAGTAACCTGCCGCGAATCCAACAAGCGGCGGTAAAATACGGTCTCTCAGCAGAGCACATCGGGGAGACGGTTCCAGAAGAGACGGAAATTCAGCTCGACGGCCGGGTGGTGGTGTCGGCTGCGGTGAGCGAGTTGCGCGGCGTCTACGAAGGTGCTTTGGAACGGGCACTGCGAAGTGAGCCTGCGATGGTGGCCGCGGATTAAAGGCTTGTGGCCATGTGGAGGCGAGTCTTCGATTCGCCCGGACGGGTCTGAGACCCGTACCCACAGGAAACGCAGGGTGACAACGAAGTGATGCTACCCGTGGACAAATTCCGGGAAGAGTGTGGGGTAGTAGCGATCTATGCGCACCCCGAGGCGGAGAAGCTTGCCTACCTGGGGCTGCACGCGCTGCAACACCGTGGACAGGAGTCGGCCGGCATTGTGACATCGGATGGCCTGAGTTTACATGCTCACAAGGCGATGGGACTGGTCGCCGACGTCTTCACTGAAGAAGTCCTGACGAAGCTTCTGGGAACGCTGGCGATTGGACATACCCGCTATTCCACTGCGGGCGATTCGGCTCTCCTGAATGCCCAGCCCATCATGGTTCAGTCGAACAAGGGCCGGGTGGCGCTTGCGCACAATGGCAACCTGGTCAATGCACTCGAGATCCGCAGCCGTCTGGAAAGCCAGGGCTCGATCTTCCAGACCAGCAGCGACACTGAGGTCATCGTTCATTTGATTGCGCTCTCGAAGGAGCACACCCTTCCGGAAGCCATGGCCGACGCCTTGCGCCGGGTAGAAGGCGCGTTCTCTTTAGTGATGATCAGCTCGGACCGCATCTTTGCGGCGCGCGATCCTCGCGGATTCCGGCCTTTAGCTATGGGACGCATTCCGTCACAATCCGGGGAGAAGCGGGACACAATCGTGTTTGCGTCCGAGACCTGCGCGTTCGATTTGATTGGGGCCTCGTATGAGCGCGATGTGAAGCCGGGGGAACTGGTCGTGGTGGGGCCGGAAGGAATTTCGTCGCGCTTTTATTCACCTGCCGGGCCGCAGTCCAGCTGCATTTTTGAGCACGTTTATTTCTCGCGACCCGACAGCCTGGTGTTCGGACGCTCGGTAGACATGAGCCGCGACGCGTTGGGACGCCAGCTGGCGCGCGAGGCGCCGACGCAGGCCGATATCGTCGTCCCCGTGCCAGACTCGGGTGTAAGCGCCGCTATGGGCTTCGCCGCCGAAAGCGGGATTCCATTCCGCTTCGGCCTGATACGAAACCACTACGTGGGACGCACGTTCATTGAGCCCTCGCAATCGGTACGCGACTTTGGAGTCAAGTTGAAGCTGAACCCGGTGCGTTCTGTACTGGAAGGCAAGCGCGTGGTGCTCATTGACGATTCCATTGTTCGCGGCACCACCAGCCGCAAGATCGTTCGCATGATCCGGGGAGCCGGCGCGAGTGAAGTGCACATGCGCATCTCTTGCCCGCCTACGATATCGCCGTGTTTCTACGGAGTTGATACTCCGTCGAAGAAACAACTGATAGCGGCTAACAAGTCGGTTGAGGAGATCCGCGAGTACATCGGAGCAGACTCTTTGGCTTACCTGTCCATTGAAGGTCTGAAGAAAGCCTGCGGGGACGGAGAGAAGACTACCTACTGCTCGGCCTGCTACACCGGCAAATATCCTACTGACTGGGTTGATGTGGAAGAAATTCAGCCCGCTACCACCAGGCGCTAACTTCCCTTCGAGAAACATATATGGGCCCGGGCAGGCGGGTCAAAGACCCGCCTCCACACTGGTTTTTCTAAGTATAGCCAAAGATATTTGAAATTTTGATTCAGAAAAGCTTTCAGCGCTCAGCTGGCAGCTTTCAGCACCTTAAGCTCACGGAAATCTTTCACCCCAACATCCTGGTCGCCCCAGACGTCGTAGCTGTCACTCTGG
>DATEPX010000148.1:0-53861 GCA_035272945.1 Terriglobales bacterium | reverse complement strand
CAAGATAGCCCGAACCGTCAGCGCGTAACTCTCTCGGGATGGCCCCGGTCTCGGAATCGAATGCCGACCGGCAGGCATCAAATTCTGGTCGGTCCGCAGAACAGAATTCTGCGTAGCAAAAAACGGAGTAGATGAGTTGCTACGATGCTGTTTCTCGCTGTTTGCTTGCGATATGCGCAAGCGCTGAGCTGTCAAGCACGTACAGCGCTATCAGTCACTTCGCAAAAACAGCGCTTTAGAACTGCGTCTCTATCGGGGGACGAAGGAGAACTGGCATCGCACGAGGAAAAGATTTTCGGCCTGCTGGCCCGGCGAAGCCACCCACATTGATGAAATCGTCGAGCGTCTGAAATCCGAAGCTTCGTACTCCGAGATCTTTGCCGCCTTCTTCGAAGAATTTTGTGAAGATACTGCGGCGAGCCTCGGTTTCGATCGGGGCGAATATCGTCGAGTGCTGTTGCCGAAACGCAGACCTGGAGCTTAGCCGTTTCCTCCAAATCGCAATGGGTTCGGCAGGCGAATTGGAATCCGGGTTGCTCTTTTCGCGAGACTTGAAATTTCTTAACAGCCCGGATTTTCAGCAACTTGAACGCGAGGCTACAGAACTGAAACGAACGCTTGCGGCGCTCATTTAAAGCTGAAAGCTGACAGCCGATGGCTGACAACTTTATTTCAAAGCTTGTTGCCAGCTTGCCATTCGTGCTAGTTTCAAAAAAAGAAAACCCATCGAGGGGACATTGTCCAAAGGTTTAGTCATCGTCGAATCGCCTGCCAAGGCGAAGACCATCCAGAAATATCTTGGCAAGGGCTACACGGTCGAGGCTTCGCTTGGCCACGTGAAGGACTTGCCCAAGAGCACGCTGGGGGTCGATATCGACAATGATTTCGATACGGAATACATCGTTATTCCCGGAAAAGAAAAGGTGCTGGTCAAGCTGAAGAAGCTGGCCGAGTCCGCCGAATCCATTTATCTCGCACCTGACCCGGACCGCGAGGGCGAAGCCATCGCCGCCCACCTGGAAGAAGAGCTGGGCAACGGCTCGGGCAAAAAAAAGAAGAAAAAGAAGAAGGCAGAAGACAACCTGCGCATCCAGCGCGTGACTTTCAACGAGATCACGCAACGCGCGGTTCGCGAAGCCTTCGAACATCCGCGTGGCATCGATCGCAACCTAGTTGACGCCCAGCAGGCCCGACGCGTGCTCGATCGACTGGTTGGCTACCAGGTGTCGCCGCTGCTCTGGGATAAAGTCCGCCGCGGCCTCTCGGCGGGCCGCGTGCAAACTGTGGCCCTGCGTCTGATCGTCGAGCGCGAGCGAGAAATCAAGGCTTTCGAGAAGAAGGAATACTGGACGATCGACGCTCATCTTGCGGCGTCCAAGCCGCCGGCATTCGACGCGCGCTTCCTGGGCAAAGGCGAAGAGAAGATCGAGATTCCCAACGGGGAAGAAGCGGAGAAGATCCGCGCTGCGCTGGAGAAGGCAGACTGGTTCGTCCGCTCGGTCGAAAGAAAAGAGCGTCGCCGCAATGCCGCCCCACCTTTTACGACCAGCAAACTCCAGCAGGACGCCTCGCGTAAGCTCCGCTTCAGCGTGAAGCGCGCCATGATGATCGCGCAGCGCCTGTATGAGGGCGTCGAGCTCGGCGAAGAAGGCTTGGTAGGTCTGATCACCTACATGCGTACCGACTCGACTCGTGTCTCACCCGACGCCATCAAGGAAGTCCGCGAGTACATCACGTCCGAATACGGCACCGCCTACGTGCCGGAGCAGCCCAATACCTATAAAGAGAAGAAGGAAGCGCAGGCGGCGCATGAGGCCATTCGACCCACGTCCGCTCTCCGGCATCCCGACCAGATCAAGCAGTACTTAAAAGAAGATGAGTACAAGGTCTACAAACTGATCTGGCAGCGTTTTGTCGCGTCCCAGATGAATCCGGCGGTGTTCGATCAGACCACGGTCGACATCGATGCGAAGTCCGGGGACGACACCTTCTGGTTCCGCGTCACTGGTTCTGTGCTCAAGTTCGATGGGTTCCTGAAAGTCTACGAGGAGTCGCACGAAGGAAAGGACGAGGAAGCCGAGGAGCTCAAGCACAAGCTGCCGCCGCTGGAGGCCGGCCAGAAACTGACCCTCAAGAGCCTCAACCCTGAGCAGCATTTTACCGAGCCGCCGCCGCGCTACAACGAAGCTTCGCTGGTCAAGGAACTGGAAGAGCGCGGAATCGGCCGTCCGTCCACGTATTCCGCGATCATCACGACCATCCAGGAGCGCCAGTACGTGCAGAAAACGGGCGGTAAATTCGTGCCCACCGAGATCGGCCTGGTTGTGACGGATCTATTGGTGGAGAATTTCCGCGACATCTTCGATTTCCAGTACACCGCGCGTCTGGAGGAAGAGCTGGACGAAATCGAAGAAGGCAAGGAGAAGTGGACTGACACATTGGCCGAGTTCTACAAGCGTTTCGCCAAGGATCTCAAGTACGCTGCGAAGCACATGGAAAACATCAAGCGTATGGAGAAGCCTACCGACGAAAAGTGCGAACGCTGCGGCTCGCCCCTGGTGATCAAGTGGGGCAAGCACGGTTCCTTCTACGCGTGCAGTTCCTACGATAAGGAGGATCCCAATAGCTGCACCTTCACCAAGGAAAATCCCATCAACCTTCCGGACCTCGATTCAGCCGACATGCAGGAGACCACGCAGGAGGAGTACTGCGAGAACTGCGGCCGAGTGATGGTGCTCAAGCGCGGGCGGTTTGGCCAGTTTATGGCCTGCACCGGTTATCCTGATTGCAAGACCACCCGCCGCCTGGACCAGGGCCGCAAAGTTCCCGATATCGCGCTGGAAGAAACCTGTCCCAAGTGTGGGCGTAATCTGGTGATCCGCCACGGCCGCTATGGAGAGTTCACCTCGTGCAGTGGGTATCCGGAGTGCAAGTACGTCAAGCAGAACTTTATTGGGGTGAAGTGTCCGCTGTGCAAGGACGGAGAGATTGTCGAGAAGAAAGCGCGCCGCAAAGGTAATACTTTCTACGGATGTTCGAATTACCCGAATTGCAAGTTCACTTCTGCCAACAAGCCTATCGCCGAGAAATGCCCAACGTGTGGAAGCGAGTATCTGGTTGAAAAGACTCTGAAAGCTGGTCCGGTAATCGCGTGTCCGAATAAAGAATGCGACTTCGAGCGTCCAGTCCCGGTGGAAGCTGCTCCAGTGACCTAAACTGGCGTAAATTGCCCGATTGCACAATTACGAAATTACAGAATCTTGAAGGAGGGTTTCATGTCCAAGAAACCAACTGTCGCCGATGCCGAATTGATTCTCAAACTGTATGACCTGCGTCGTGAAGCCGAGATGCGTAAGGCGCGCCACTGGTGGGTCGTCAACTTCTGGCCAGACAGCGCCGACGATCTTGGGAAGATTGCCATGGCCGCGGGCACGCAGGAGAACAACTGGATGCGACAGGTGACTGGCTATTGGGAGATGGCTGCATCTTTCGTCCTGCATGGCACCTTGAGTGAAGAACTGTTCATGGAACTCGCCTTCTGCGGGGAGATGTTCGTGATCTACGCCAAGGTTCGTCCGTTCCTGAGAGACCTGCGAGAGCAGTTGAAGAGTCCAACCATAATGGCCAACATCGAAAAACTCATTACACGATCGAAGTCGGCGCGCGAGACGCTGAAAGGGTTTGAGGAGCGACTCGCTGCTCGTAAGAAGACGATGAAGGAAGCGGCGGTAGCGAGGGCAAGCTAGCTAGATTTTTCGCGGTGTCATCCTGAGGGAGCGTCAGCTCCGAAGGGTCTATGCATTCTTCTGGCCTGGGTAATGCATAGGTCCTTCGCTTCGCTCAGGATGACAAATCGTTAGTAATACCCGCGAGTGCTACGAAATGTACTCCCGGATGTACTCGTCTTTAGACTGTGCCAGTTCGTGCGCATCCCCGTCGAAAATCACTTTGCCATCGCGCAGGACGATGAAGTTCATCGGCACCTCTGCGTGAGAACCCGGCGGCAGAGGCTTCATCCGGTTCTCCCGGCGATCAAAGTAATGCGTGGCCATGGTGAAGGCGTCCTGGAGACGATGGCTGACCAGCAGGGAACTGGTCTTGTACACGTCCCGCTGCTTGACGATCAATTCAACAATCGTCGTCGAGGTCACAGGATCCAGCCCACCGGTCGGCGAATCGTAGAGCAAAACCTCGGGCTGCGTAATGATGGCCCGCGCAATCGCCACGCGGCGCCGCATGCCGCCGGAAAGCTCAGCGGGAAACATGTTGAGCGTGTGTTCCAGTTCGACGAAGCGCAACGACTCTCGCACCCGCTGCTCTATTTCTTCCTCGGACGCGCTGCCTTCTTCCATCAGCCGAAACGCCACATTTTCGCGGACCGTCAACGAGTCGAACAGCGCGCCTTCCTGGAATACCATGCCGATCTTGCGTCGCAGCTCGAAGAGGTCTTCTTCGTCCATTTGCGTGACATCCTGTCCCAGCACGTAGATGTGCCCGCGGTCCGGCTTCAGGAGCCCCAACGCGAGCTTGAGAACCGTGCTCTTGCCCGATCCGGCCACTCCGAAAATGGCCTTGGTTTCTCCATGAGCGAGCCTGAACGAAATTCCATTGAGGACCTGGTTACTTTCAAAGCTCATGACGACGTCTTCAAAAACGATGGCGTTCTGCTGCGCCCCGGCAGTCATTACCGGAGAGCGTTCGATCAGAGTGGGAGGCGCAGCCATAGTGCAACAATTCCCCGCGAATTACCCGAGTAAGAGCATCAGCAGCCGGGTGACAAACACGTCCACCGCAATGATCAAAATCATGGCGGCCACGACTGCTTCGGTGGTGGCCCGGCCCACACCCTGAGTGCCGCCTTTTGTGGTTAATCCGTAGTAGCAGCCGATGGTGGCAATAATAAAGCCGAAGACCAGCGGCTTAACCAATCCCATGAACACGTCTTCAAAAACCAGGGTCTGCCAGGCGTTGCTCCAATATTGGTGGGAATCCAGACCCAACAACAGGGTTGCCACAACGTTTCCACCAATCAAACCCAGAAAATCGCCGAGAATTGTGAGAAAGAACAGCATGAGGACGGTGGACGCCACGCGCGGGGTCACCAGTTTCTTCATGGGATCGGTGCCCAGGGCGCGCATCGCATCAATCTGCTCGGTGACGATCATGGAGCCCAGTTCACTGGCCATGCCCGAGGAATTTCGCCCAGCCACGACGAGTCCGGAAAGCACCGGGCCAAGTTCCCGCACAATACCAATGGAAACCAGTTGTCCGATCAAAGACAGCGCACCAAACCGGCTCAAGGTGCTAGCACTGTTCAAGGCCAGGGCAGCGCCCGTGAAGAAACAGGCTGCCAGAACGATGGGCAGCGAGCCGAACCCGATCAGATCGGCCTGCTGAATCATGTCGTCCCAGTAACGAGGAGTGCGGAACAGGTTCGTGACAGATCGCCATGCCAGGAACGTGTACTCCTGGACCGACAAAACCTTTTCTCTGGCGAGCTCGGTAGGCGAGATCAGTTCCATGCGCGTGATACACCCGCCGGCGCACAATTCAGCTCCCAGTCGGGTTATCCGGAACTATAGCAGAGGGCAGAAGGCCTCTAAAGTCACGCGGCAGGTACGGGGACCGGTGGTGTGGGCACGGGTTTCTGACCCGTACATGGCGGGTCACAGACCCCCTCCACACAATCCTATTTGGTTCCGTTCTTTCGGCGCAGTTCAATATTCAGCCGCTTGATTTTCTGATTGAGAGTAGACAGCGGCACGCGGAACCGTTCGGCGGCTTCCGTCTGATTCCAGTTGCACTTTTCCAGCATGTCGGTGATGATGCGCCGCTCGCAGTCTTCTACGATGTCAAACAACGAAGCGTCCATCCGGTGCTCGAGAATGGGCAGCGATCCACCCCGCTCGACAATGTGGCTGGGCAGCAGATCCGGCCCGATCTCCTGTCCGGCGGAGAGCACCACCGCGCGTTCGATCACATTCTCCAATTCGCGCACATTCCCCGGCCAGGCGTAACTGACCAGAGCCCGCAATGCTTCATTGCTGATGTGACGTTGCGTCCGCTCATTCTCTTCCGAATACTTTTTCAAGAAGTACTCCACCAGCAACGGAATATCCTCTCGGCGCAGCCGCAAAGGAGGCAGATCGATCGTAATCACGTTCAGCCGGTAGAAAAGATCTTCACGGAACTTGCCTTCGCGCACCATCTGTTTCAAATCTACGTTGGTTGCGGCGATGATCCGCACGTCCACCTGGACCTCCTGCACACCGCCCAGGTGCATGAACTTGCGGTCCTGAAGCACGCGCAGGATCTTGCTCTGCGTCTCCATGCCCATGGTTCCGATTTCATCCAGAAAGAGCGTGCCGCGATCGGCAATCTCGAATAGGCCTTTCTTAGAAGCGATCGCGCTGGTAAAGGCGCCCTTCACGTGCCCGAAGAGCGTGGACTCGAGCAGATCCACGGGCATCGACCCGGTATTGACCGGAACAAACG
Organism: Terriglobales bacterium; assembly: GCA_035272945.1. GTDB lineage: Bacteria > Acidobacteriota > Terriglobia > Terriglobales > Acidobacteriaceae > Gp1-AA122. Next base: position 47,366 of record DATEPX010000148.1, on the reverse strand, counting down.
ACCGCTCGCGCCGCGGGGAGTTCAAGTGAATGGCCTTGGCGATCAGCTCTTTTCCGGTGCCACTTTCACCCTGCAATAGAACCGTCGAGCGGCTGGGGGCCACTTGCGCTACCAGATCAAAAATCTTCAGCATGGGCTCGCTCTTGCCCACAATGTTTTCGAAGTTGTAGCGCTGCTTCAGCGCCCGCTTGAGCTGGACGTTTTCCTCTTCGGCGCGGTGCCGAGCCACCGCCGCCCGCACGTCGGCCAGCAGTTTTTCGTTATCCCAGGGCTTCTGGATAAAGTTGGCCGCGCCCGACTGCATCGCACGAACCGCGTTTTCCACGGTGCCGTAAGCGGTAATCATGACCACGGAGATCACCCGATCAATCGCCCTGAGGTCCACCAGGATGTCCAACCCATTGCGGTCAGGCAAGGCGACGTCGAGCAGCACGAGATCGAATGTGCGCTCGCCGATGCGGCTCAATCCTTCCTCGCCCGTCGAAGCGGCTTCCACTTCATAGCCTTCCAATTCGAGCAAGGTGCGTAGCGATTCGCGAATCTCGGCTTCGTCATCGACGATCAACACCGACCCAGCCGAAGAAGGCGACGCTTCTCCAAAGCTGCGAAGCGGTACTACTGCCAGCTCAGACATTGACGGCCTTCCTCATTAGGGGAAAATCCAGGTAGAAGGTCGTGCCTTCTTCCGGGCGGCTTTCTACGCGGATCTTCCCGGCATGCTCCTGGATGATGCCGTAGGTGACGCTCAGCCCCAGGCCGGTCCCACGGCTTCCATTCCGCGGAGACGTTTTCGTGGTGAAGAATGGATCGTAAATGCGGGCGATGTGCTCCTGCGCAATTCCGGAGCCTGTGTCGGACACGACCACGCTCACGCCCGCCCCGTTTGAAGTCGCCACCCGCAGGGTGCCCCCGTGCGGCATGGCGTCTTTCGCATTCAGAAATAAGTTTAGGAAGACCTGCTGAAGTCGGCCGGCATTACCACTGATCAGCGGCAGATGGTCGGCCAATTCGTCCTGAACCTTGATGCGCGAAGTCTTGAACTGATGTTCCAGCAGCGCCAGTGTGTCGAGAACAATCTTGTTGACATCGACGTCCGTGAACTCAGTTCCGCTGGTGCGTGAGAAATTCAGCAGATTGTTGACGATCTCGGACGCCCGGAACGTCGAGCGCGTGATCTTTTCCAGCAACCCCGCCTTAGACGGATCGCCCTGCAACTGTTTCGACAACATCTGTGCATAAGACGAGATCACCGCCAGCGGAGTGTTCACCTCGTGCGCAACCCCGGCGGCCAGCAGTCCGATGGACGACAGCTTGTCCGCCTGCGACAACTGCGATTCCAGTTCGACGCGTTCTGTGATGTCGTCCACGATAATCAGGCGCCCGATCACGTTGAACTTCCTTGACACCAGCGGCGCAATCGCGACGTTGACGACTCGCATCTCCCCAGTCGGTGTATCCAGACGAAACTTGTAGAGGTTGTGAATGCCCGGAGTCTGACGCACACGATAAAACTCTTCCGCGAACGGAGCAGGGAAGACCTCGCTCAGAGGGCGGGTCAGAGCTTGCCAGCGCGGCAGCGCGTACATCACTTCCATCTGCGAGTTCCACGATTCGATCCGGTCCGCCAGATCCACCGCCAACACACCCACGCTGATGGACTCGACAATGTTCTCGTTGAAATCCTTCAGCCGCTCGTACTCGGTGACTTTCTGTTCCAGCGACGCGTACAGCCGGGCGTTCTGGATGGCGATGCCGATGTACCCGGCAAGGGTCTCGAGCAGTTCCACGTCTTCGCTGGACAGAAAATCACCCTCGGCCGTCTTGCCCAATCCCAGGAAAGCGATCGCCTTCTGCTGTACCCGGCAGGGGATGTAGTAGTTCAGGTCGAGCAGCGCAATCGCCGCCTGCGCGCCGGCATTTTCACGAGGCACCTGGTGCGTGTTGTCGAAGAAGAGGTGTCCCGCTTCCATCTCGGGACGCGGGGTGCCCAGGAAACTGAGATCGAGACCGGTTGTGTGAGTCATCCCAAACGATTTCGCCAGAATGAAGCGCTGCGCTTCTCCATCGCCTGCCGCCAGGAAGATTGCCATCCGGTCCACCAGCAGCGTGCGGGTCAGGCGGTCCACAAGCGAACTGAGCATCTTGTCCAGATCGGTCTCGGCGCTGAGCTCGCGTCCGAACTCGACCAGGGTTTTGCGGTAGTCGTAGCGTTTGCGATAGAAGAACTGGTCGACTCTCTCTTGAATCCATTTCCGCACCGGATCAAACAGCACTGCCGTAACCGCCACGGCCAGCACCAACCCGGCAGGCCCGCTGCTGGGGACGCGCAGGTGCACGACCTCGGCCACACCGGCCACTACCGCGAAATAGACCGCAGCAATTGCCGCGGCGGCGAGCGTGTACACCACGCCGCGTTTGAAGATCAGGTCCACATCCATCAAGCGATAGCGGAAGATGGCATATCCGAACGTCAACGGCAGGAAGATCAGCGACAGCACCGACAACCGCATCAGCGAGCCGGGTACCGTTCCATACAGGAAGGGCACTACATAGAACAGCGTAAACGGCGCGATGGCCAGAACGGTTCCCCGGGTGACCCACTTCAGCTGCTGTCGCAGTACCGGCGTGCTCGCCCGCAGGTAGCTCCGCCATAGCACGTAGGTGGCGAACACGAAGAAAACCGCCAGATAAAACATCTGCAGGCGGTCCAGGTTCCAGCGCAACCGTCCGGTGGCTACCAGCAACTCAAGGCTGGCAATCTGCAGGATCAGCAGCAGGAATCCGGGTACGTACAGCAGCGCCGTGACCCAGCGGCGGCGTACAAATTCCTTGCGTTCCGGGAAGGTCAACACGAAATGGAGGAACAGCGCCGGCTGCAGCAGCCAGGCAACGGTGTTTGATCCCAAAACGATCCAGTCAAACTGGTTCAGCTTCCCCGTGAAATGAAAGGAGTAGAAGATGAAAGAGACCAGGCAGAAGAGGTAGAAATGCGTCGACTTGGGAGCGGTCCAGCGTCGCAGCAGGACGTACAAGCCAATGCCCAAGTAAACCAGTCCAATCAGACGCAGCGGCATGTACAGGCTGCGATCCGCTGGCACCAGGACCACCTGCGTGTCCACCGGGATGGAATGCCTCACGAGCGAGTAGGTAGCCCGCGAGTAGACGCCGTCCCGGTACTGCTGTCGCGTCAGTTCGGGGACCCGTCTGGCTTGAACTTTATCTATCGCCGCGAGCTCATCGCCTTGTTTGATTCCTGCCTTAGCCCCTGGCCCATCCGGTTCCACCTGCCCGGCCACCAGCTTGCCGGATTTCTCTACCCACCAGACGCCATCGTAAGGCACCTGGAACTCACGTTCTTTCTGAAAGTTAATCCAAGCGAAGGTGGCCGCAGCCGCCGTCAGCAGGAACAGCAGGACGGCAGTGAAGCGGATTTGGGACTCTTTGTTCATGGGCCTGTACGCTGGCGGTACGGTCCTCAGGGTTGGGCGAGCATCCCTTTGAACCGCATAGTGCAACTCAGGTGCCAAGCTAGGTCCCATGGGCGGTCCGCTTAAGTCACTAAAAAGCCGCGACTTCGCCGATTATAGATGAGCATCCACAGGGCAGCTATGATTTTTGGAAGATTCGTATCTTGGTTTTCGTATCTTGTTGGTTGCGTGTCACTTAGTTTGATTGCTTAGCCCGCCAAATGGCTGATGCCATTGGTTTTCCGAAGAATTCCCCAGTTTCAGGATTGCCGCCCGCAAACGTGGATGAGCATTCAACAGACCCGAATACTGCGGCTCGGTAGCGTTGGCTTTGGCATGAATGATTCCAACCAGCAGATCTTTCTCTTCAGCCCTCCAGCGCGAGACATCGGGAATCAGGTCCAGCATAAGCGCGAAATTTGAAAATGCCTTCTGTTGCAAAGGCGACCAACCTTGCGGGTGCACATGCAAGAGACGAGCTAATTTCTGCGCCGACGCTCTTCGGAATTGTGAGGCATCTCCCTTGAAGCGTTTCGCCATTTGGCGCTGCACCGCGAGGCCAACCTTGCGCATGCGGAAAAGGTCCCAGGCGCCGCGGCTAGACTCCGGCAATTCGTACGCGACGTGCCCTTGCGCCAGCTGCCGCAGCGTGCGTGCCGGCGTGCGATAGGTTGGATCAGCCGCGATTTTCTTCTCCTCGGCCGCAACCAGTTTGGCCAAGTCCGCCCGCATCGGACGAAATCCCAACTTTCGGTAGAACCAGAACGCCCCGGACTGGATTGCTTCCTCATTGCCTTGTCCGATCTGGTAGGGGTACACGGAAATGCAGCTCACGCCCAGAGTCTGCCAAAGCATGCGCAAGACTTGCGCATAGATCCAGGCAGTCTCTCCTTCGCGGTAAGCGTAGAAGGTGTTAAAGCCGATTTCCATCCACTCAAAAAACGAGATTCCCTCGATGTAGTTAATTGGGACACCATTTTTCAGGGTGAACCCGGCCTGATAAGCACGGAGAGGCAAGCGGCGTTCCGGCGGCAAGCCCCACAGAAAAATCTCTACTCCGCGTCCAACCTCCGCTTGCATGACACTGCCCGGATCGCCACGCGTGGTGCCATAAAGTTCCCGATAGCGCACGGTAGTCGCCTCGCGGCACAGGTCCAGGATTTTCTGGCCCTCGCGCAGCGAGAGTTCTTTCAACTTCAAGGGTGGCATGTCAAACTGTTCCGCCAGCGATACCTGGCTGCGGCGGATGAGAGGTTCGTCTTGATAAAACACCTGCCGCACGGGCCATTTTCCGTAGGTGCGACTAGCCTTTGAGTTGCCCAATTCCCAGCGCACAGGCAACTCCAGCGATCCGAAAATTTCCGCCTGCTCTTCAATTTTGACCGGCAGCTTTTGAAACTGCCCAACCAGCCAGGAAAGCTCGCGGCCGGGTCCTCCGCTGGCAGTCTCCATCCAACGCCGATAGGGAACGTCGGGCTCGACCAGAGAGTCGTCTTCCAGCAGGGGAATGAAACGGGGCAAGGTGGCTGCGAGCGCCTCGCTCTTCTCGTAACCTTCCCAATCGATGGAGACGGCTCTAGGAAAGTTCTTCACCAGCCAGCGCACCTGGTCATAGTGGAAGTCAGCGGACAGTGTAGTTCCCGCGATTCCAGAAACTTCCTCGTCATCCAGAGGAGAAAGATCGCCGCCGGTTTGACGGAATTCCTCGATCCGCTTGGCAAAAGAACCCAACGCTGACTCAACTCGCCTTAGAACCGACTGATTCGGGGGATGTGCACGCAAGAACAACAAGGCATCGTGGAAACGTGCCAGAGACGGCGCGTTGGGAAACCGCTGCCGCCCGATTTCAGCCAACAGTTCTTCCACCTGCGCCGGGTCAACTTCTCCCACGCGGCGCCTGACGTCATCCAGGCGCGCCAATAGGTGATCTAGGGCTTTGGTGGCCATGGCGAAGCGCAATCATAGACGAAAGCTTCTCCGCTTGTGATGGGCTAGTCCTGTTCTGGCTTGCGTCGCATTACAATTAATCTATTCCCATGACTTCCCTTGAAGAAATCGTCGAACTTGACCGCCGCTGGCTTCTGCAGACCTATAACCGCTACCCTGTAGCCTTCGCTCGCGGGAAAGGCGTTTTCCTCTACGACCTGGATGGCCGCCGCTACCTGGATTTCGTAGCCGGCCTTGGCGTCAATGCCCTAGGCCACGCCCACCCCCGCATAGTGAAGACCATTCGCGACCAGGCTGCAAAGCTAATCCACGTCTCGAACCTCTACTACCACGAATTTCAGGGCCGCCTGGCGGAAAAGCTGTGTGGACTATCAGGTCTCCAGCGCGTCTTCTTTTCCAACAGCGGCACCGAAGCGATCGAAGGGTCGATTAAGTTGGCCCGCTTGGCCGGGCACAGAGTGGGCGGCGAGACCAAGTGCCAACTCGTAGCACTTGAAGGTTCCTACCATGGTCGAACTTTTGGCGCCCTGTCGCTTACCGGTCAGGACAAGTACCGCAAAGGTTTTGAGCCTCTGCTGGAGGACGTGAAGTTTGTTCCACGCAATGACGTGCAAGCTCTGCATCTCGCCGTGAACGACAACACTGCTGCCATTGTGCTGGAGCCGATCTTTGGGGAAGGTGGAATCCACGAGTGCTCCCCCGAGTTCCTGCGCGAATGCCGCACTGCCGCCGACCGGCATCGCGCCGCACTCATCTTCGACGAAATCCAATGTGGCTTGGGCCGTACAGGCACGATTTTCGCCTTCCAGACCTTCGGCGTGACGCCGGACATCGTTGCCATTGCCAAGCCTATTGCTGCCGGCCTGCCGCTTGGCGCTTTCCTTGCCCGCGAGGAATTTGCTTCCGCGATCTCTATCGGTCAGCACGGCACGACTTTCGGAGGCGGCCCGCTGGCTTGCCGCGTGGCCCTCGAGTACCTGGCCATTCTTGAAGAAGAAAAGCTCATGGACAATGTGTCGGGTGTAGGCGCCTATCTGCAACAGCAGTTGAAGGAAGTTGCGGAACGCTATGCCGCCGCGAAAGAAGTTCGCGGTCGCGGTTTGATCCAGGGTCTTCAGTTGGACGTTCCTGCTCGTCCTATCGTCGAGCAAGCCCTTGCCCAAGGCGTGCTCTTCAATAGCACACAGGACACGGTTCTGCGTCTCCTTCCGCCCTTCCTGCTGCAAGAAAGACATGTGGACAAAGGAATCAGGGTATTGAAGAAGTTGTTGGGCACGAAACGCCGCAGTTCGCAGGCGGCTCCGCTTAGTCAAGAAGGTGCTGCTGTGCCGTGAGAGCAAGCGCAAAGGCCAAATTGAGTCAAACCCGGAATCTAGCGCAAACTCCGCAGGAGTGAAATTCGTTAGCCCAGCGCGTGAGCGCCGGAGAACGCGCAACATCTGGAATGAGTCCCGCGGGGACGACACAAAAATAGGGGAGCCGAAGCTCCCCTGCACAGAAGCGACAGAGGCGATATCACTGAGTAAGAATCTGCCCGCAATAGAAGAGTTGTCCGCCTGGAACAAGAAATGCCCAATTTGCAATCGCCCCCGCAAAATGTTCCCCCCATCGAAGAATGCTGGGCCACGATCGACGGCGCCCGCGTGCGTTACCAGCGCGCCGGGTGCGGCGCGCCGCTGGTCTTAGTACACGGGCTCCTCGGCTACTCCTTTTCCTGGCGATTCAATATCCCGGCCCTGGCAAAATACGCCACCGTGTACGCCATTGATATGTTGGGAGCCGGCTTTTCTGATCGTTGCCCTGGAATGGATTGCAGCTTCCGGGGGTCCGCCACCCGCCTGCTCCGCTTTGTTCGAGACATGGGCATTTCTTCGTTCGACCTGCTAGGCACTTCGCACGGCGGCGCAGTCGCTGTGTTAGCCGCTGCTACGGCCAACGAATCATGCCGGGCCGTGCGCCGGCTGATCCTAGTCGATCCGGTCAACCCCTATTCAGCTCACGGGCGCATCCTCGCGCCATTCTTGGGCGGCCGTGTTATGTCACTTTTGTTTCGTAGCCTGTTTCCGCGCCTGACCCTTGCGCGGAGCTGTCTCTTACGCCGCCTTTACGCCGATCCCCGTCGCATTTCGCCGGGGACGCTGGAAGGATACTCAAAGCCATTCGCCATTCCCGGCAGCCTCGAGTACGGCGTGGACATCGCTCGTACCTGGTTGCACAGTTTGGACGACCTTGAGTCCGCGCTTCCCAAGATCGCGGACATTCGTACGTTGCTAATCTGGGGCAGCAAGGACGTTGCCGTGGACCCTGCATCTGCGCAGCTTCTGCAGCGTCATTTTCACAACGCTCGCCTGGTAATGCTCGACGGCGTGGGCCATCTGCCGTACGAAGAAGCGGCGGACGACTTCAATCGGGCCGTGATTGACTTTCTAGCGAACACCCCGCTACCGACGTAACCCCTTGAGGTATCCTGCTGAACGAACGGCATGGCCCAGCACATTCTCGACCTTCTGCGCGGTTATCTGGCTAACTACGGGTACTGGGCCGTCGCCGCGGCCTTATTGCTGGAGAATGCAGGGCTACCGGTCCCCGGAGAGACCATTTTGCTGCTCGCCGGTTTTGTGGCCTACTCCGGGCACCGGCTCCACCTGACCTACATCATCCTCATAGGAACGATCGCGGCGACGCTGGGTGACAACATCGGCTTTGCTATCGGCCATTACGGCGGACGCCGTTTGCTGGCACGGTACATGCGCGCACTCCATATCTCAGCGCACGTCATTCGTTCGGGAGAGCACACTTTTCAGGAATATGGTCCCGTCACGGTCTTCTTCGCCCGGTTCGTTGCCGGGTTGAGGGTCATCGCGGGCCCGCTTGCCGGCGTCTTGCGCATGGCTTGGAAAAAGTTCGTGCTCTTTAACTTCCTCGGTGCGGCTCTATGGGTCACGACCATCTCTATCGCCGGCTACCTGTTTGGACGTCACTGGGAGACGTTCATGCGGGTCTTCAAGAAACTCGACATTGCGATCCTGGTGCTGGTGGGGCTATTTATCTTTTATCTCTGGTGGCGGCACAGAACGTCCTCCGAATGATGGTGACGCATCACAGTCGGTTTGCCATTCTGCCCATTACTATCGCTATATCCATTAGTATCGCTGTATGAAGACGCACGCCAAGCGTATCCTACTGCTGATGGTCGGATGGAGTTTCATCCTGCTGGGAATTGCGGGCTTGTTTCTGCCCATCCTGCAAGGGGTGCTGTTTCTTCTCATTGGCCTCATGATTCTCTCCTCGGAATACGTCTGGGCGCATCAACTGCTGCGAAGGCTCCGCGAGAAGTTCCCCGCCATCAGCCGCAAGGTTGATCTGGCTGCCGAAAAAGCTGCGGCCTGGATGCGGCGCTTCTCTAGGCAACAACCGTAACTTTCTTCAGCCATCCTGAGGTGGTACTCTCGCCTGAGCAGTTTTATGCCTGACGTAGTCGCCAAGAAGGGCCTTACTCACTTCCTCCACCAGCACGTTTCTAACGTCTGGATACGCTTTCTCCTGGCCATCGCCGGCCTGGTACTGGCTTTCGCCGCTGCCCTGTTCTCGACGGTCTCGCGCGAATCCGGCGACATGTGGGCTACCTTCATCCTTGCTTCGGCGGCGCTCTTGCTTGCCGCGATTGTCGGTCTACCCACTGTCCCATATCTCGCGCGCCGGGTTGCCGTGGCGAGAGTTCGCCAGGCAATCGACTACGACGTAACCCGGGTCGGCATCATCTACATCCTGACCGCGATCGTAATTGGCATCGCCGCCTTGAACACCGGAAACAACCTGCTTTACATCGTGGTGGCTGCGATGTTGGCCTCGATCCTTGTTTCCGGCTACGCCTCTGCGCTGGTCCTGCGCGAACTCGAACTCGACGTGCGCCTTCCCGAGCACGTCTTTGCGGGTCGTCAGGTTTTCGGCCGCATCATAGTGCGCAACCGGCGGCGGTGGCTGCCATCGTTCTCGATCAGCGTGATTCCGCCCAAGAAGCGCAAGGCAGCGAAGGTCTGGCGCTGGGAGCACACGACCTTTGCTTTTCCCAGCACCCGGCGCCTCTGGTTCAGCCTCCCCGACCGCTCCCTGCGCCGGTTCGATCCGGGTCCAGTTCTACCTGGCATTTTTGAAGGCTCGGTTTACTTTCCGTACATCGCGCCGCAATCCAACCAGAGCGCCGACCTCACGTTGCGCTTCGACCGTCGCGGGCGCTACCAGCAAGACAGCTTCGGCCTGTCCACCCGTTTCCCGTTTTCCTTCCTGACCAAGAGCCGCCCGGTGCCCTTAGGGCGGGAAGTGATGGTCTATCCCTCGGTCGAGCCCACCGACGAGTTTTTCGAAGTCCTGCCGCTCATCACGGGTGAGTTCGAGACTTTCGTGCGCGGACGCGGCTACGACCTTTACCGTATCCGCGAATATATGCCCGAAGATTCGGCACGCCATGTGGATTGGAAGGCCACTGCCAAGTCCGGCTCGCCCAAGGTCCGCGAGTTCACCCGCGAGGACGAACGCAGGGTGCGCATTGTCTTCGACAATCCCAATCCCCGCGCCGTGACGGCCGAGACCTATGAAAGAGCAGTTACTCTGGCCGCCTCCCTGGCTTGGCACTTTACCTCCCAGCACGCCGAAACATCATTCGCGGCGCAGGGCTACAGCGGCCCAGCGGACTTGTACCAGTTCCTGGCTTATCTCGCCGTAATCGAGCCGAAACCGGGCAAATCGGTGATTGATGACCTGCGCGTATCAGACGACTACAACATCGTCTTGACCACGCGCCCACGCGGTACCATGCCCACTCGCCTGTGGTCCTGTTCGTACTTTGTTTTTGTCGAGGACCGACGGTGAGCTCTGACTCTGGATCTTTAGCTTGGCCACTGAAATGTGCACGCCAGGTCCCCTCGACTGACCCTCGCTTGGCTCGGACCGCTCGGGGCAGGCTCCGCGGGACCTGGCGATCCCTCGGGATAACGACGTCCGTCGGGCGATATTCCACAGGCTCCCATCTTGTGCTGCAATTCCGGGCAGAGTAGCATCTGAATGTACCGATGTCTTGTCCCGGCCAGTACAAAATTCTAAAGAAGCGAGGCCCCATGTACCGCACCCGTAGCCTGTTCCTGGCGATCTCATTCCTCGCGGCCAGCCCTCTGGCCGGATTAGCCGCAGCCACTCCCGAGATCCCGCCGGGCACCGACGTTCACGTGCGCATGATCGATACCCTGACTAGCGCCAAGGCCACGCCTGGCGACATTTTCCATGGAACCTTGGAAGAGCCCATCGTAGTCGGGGGCAAGCAAGTTTTTCCCAAGGGAGCCGACGTTACGGGAACGGTGGTGGCCGTGCACGAGTCCGGCCGCCTCAGCGATCCCGGCGAACTGAGCCTGGTGCTCAACACCATTAGCTCCAAGAAGATGGCATCTTCGGTGACGGTTCAGCCGCTGGTGGTTAAGGGCGAATCTCACAGCAAGAGCAACGTCACCAAGATTGGGGGAGGAGCCGCTCTGGGAGCGATCATTGGCGGAATTGCCGGCGGCGGCAAGGGTGCTGGTATTGGGGCCGGTGTAGGCGGCGCCGCGGGCACCGCCGGAGCCGCAGCTACCGGCAAGCGGGAGGCGGTCATCGAGTCGGAGGCAGTATTGAAATTCGTGACCACCGAAACCTCCACGGCAGCTCCCGTACCGCAGGCAAACCCCACGAAGGAGCCCGCTTCTCGTGAGAACGCGCCCAGCACCCCGGAGCCGCAGCGCGAGGATCAGCGCGGGAACGATCCCTTCGGCAACGCCGTCCTCTTCACGGCGCGTGACCGACGTGTGATCCGCAACTGCCTGAACACGCATGCCGCCGAATTTCCTGAGGGAACGCTGGAGCGTCCCGAATTGCCCTCCGGATCGGATCGCCAAGTGCGGGTTGGAGGTACGCTCCCAAGCGATGTTGAAAACAGAGCACAGGCTCTTCCCATCGCCTGCGAACAGCAGTTGCCAAACCTACCAAGTAACCAGGAGCGCGTGGTCTACAGCGGACGCGTCCTGCTGGTGGACGAGGGCGGCCACGTCCTGGATATGTTCGAGTTGAACGAAAACCGCTAACCAAGAGGCGGTAAAGGGGTCGCCGCTCTGCTAGGGCGACCGATGGCCCAGTCGCTTCCAAAGAGTGTTGTGCTAAGTATTTTGAAATCAAAGATTTCACGCCTACTAACGAATAACTTCTCTTAACTGGGGATGTTGGCAGGTTGGGGGTACCGGTTCCCGATTCCAGTTGGAATTTTGGAAGGGGGCCAGATTTGTCAGCCGAAGAGTGGCAAGAGCACGCAATCGGAAGTGCCCTGCAGCCTTCTAGGTACTAGCGAGCTACTCTGTTTCGTCATATACTCCGCCCCGGAAGCAACCTAGTTGGGCTGAGTTGCCCTCCCAAAATCCCCTGGAGGCGCAAATGGCGGTTATCTACGATCTGATTAAAGGTCAGGACACTTACCGGGCCAACGTTCAGCAGACCGTGTTCGAACTGGCGCAAGCCATGGTGGAACGCAACATCGGCGCCGTGCCCGTACTCCGTGGAAGCGACCTCGTAGGTGTCTTCTCGGAACGCGACCTGATGAAGCGTGTGGTGGTGGCTGGCCGCGATCCACGTACCACCCGCGTGCTGGAAGTCATGACCGATGACCCCCTCACGGTCGGGCCGCAGGAATCGCTGGAAACCTGCATGATGCTCATGCGCCGGCACGGCTTCCGCCATATCCCGATCTGTGATGGCAAACTACTGCTGGGAATGGTCTCGCTGCGCGACATCATGCTGCATGATCTGAGCGAGAAGGACGAAGAGGTCCGCATGATGCGCGCTTACATCCAAGCCACGCCGGAGATGTAGGGTTGGTCGGTTGCGCGCGCAAGATCCTTCGCCGCCTGAGGTCTGCTCAGGATGACGACATAATTACTTGATGCGCCCCGCAATTTTCTTCACCCAGTTGGCGATGATGTCGGCAACTTGCCGGTCGACGTGGCTGGCCTTTGAATAGTCGAAAACCAGCTCTCCTTGTGTCGGCATGAATAGGTGATTCAGGTTGGGCATGCAGTAGAACTCGGCATCTTTACCCTTGAGACTCTGCTGGAAGCGATCGTAATCCGCTTGGTAAACCTGGCGGTCGCGGCCTCCCTGCAAGACCAAGACAGGAATGTCTAACTTCTTCAACTCGCCAGCCGGATCGCGCTTCATCCAGTCCAGCCAGTAGCTCGCTGGCGCTCCGCTAATCAGGCGACTTGCCGGAATCTTACCTGCGCGGATATCCGCGAAAATCTGGTTCTGCGACGCCAGCTCTTCTTCGATCTCCTTATCCGATTTGCCTTGCTACAGCAGCAGCAGACGCTTCTGTTCGGCGAAGGTCAAATCAATCGGACTGGATGCGGCAGCCATGAGCACGATGCCGCGCGTCGCAGGATATCGCGCTGCGATGTATGGTGCCATCGTCCCGCCCAGGCCGTGCCCTAGGAGGAATACGGATTTAGCTTCAGGGAGGGAGGCTGCAAACTGCAAGGCCGCTACTGCATCGTTCCTGACTTCCCAATCCAAGGTGACTTGCGCAGGGTCAGCAGGCGGACGAAACGCGTAAGTGCGGTTGTCGTAGCGCACCGTGGCAATTCCCGCCGCCGCGAGATCATGCGCGAGGTCGCGAAAGGGATAGTTTGCACCAATCCTCTGGTCGCGATCTTGCGGGCCGGAAGCCTGCACCATCACGAGAACCGGCACTCTGTCCTGGCGCTGCGCCGGTAGGCACAGCGTGCCTGGCATCGGCACGCCACCACTGGCGAAAGCAATCTGGCGCTCGGCAAAAGCGTCAGACTTGATGGTTTCCAGCGGCTTAGGCTCGAGCACAAAGCCGTCGCGAATCATCTGGATCTCTAGCAAAGGAACGTCAGCACGCATCAGCTTGCGGCCTTCACCCTCCGCCCACAACTCAACGCTAATACCGCCCAGCTCTACCGTGTACTTCTGAAGCTCGACCGGTTGCCCCTGGTATGTTCCGTGATCTACGACGCTGCGGGTCACCTTCCCCGGTATCGCAGACAACGCCTGCGGCACGATGAACCAGAATTCTTCCGGCGGATGTTCGCCACCCAGATAGGTGAGCAAAATCTGATAATGGCCGACGAGCAGATTGTCGGAAACGACGGTGTTGGCACGAAACTCAGCCGTCTCTTTCCGGGTCTGCCCGCCAGCAGTGGCTTGCATGATGATCGGCTGCCCCTCAACCCAGGCCTCTACACTCTGCGGCTGGCCGCCAACCGCGTCCCCTCCAGCTTGTAACTGGCAAACTTGCCATCCGCGCCGATGTTCTCGGCGTGGTGCAGATCCAAAACCAGATCGCCGCGTTGCAAATGGCTTGTCCCCCGAAGCAGGAATCCTTTGGTTGTCATGCTGACCGTGAATTCCTCGGTTCCGTTCAATGCGCTGCCAGCGTGAATGTGGAACTTATTAACGGCTTCCTGCGCGGACGAACCCTGCCTGGTGGCGACTAATAGCAACCAAGCCAAAACTGAGCGGATAACAGAGAAGGGCATGGCGGTCTCCTCGGGAGGTTCCCCCAGAGGTTACGGCGGGGTTTAGCTCGGGGCAAGCGGGGGCTATCGGTGCAGAAAGGGAGGTAACCACCGGTGTGGTTACCTGAGGTTACTTCGGTGCATTGACCTATGGTGTGGACCTGATAATGTTGCCCCGGAAGGGATAGGTGCTTGCGCTCGATGTTGGCAAGGAGCGGAAACCCCTACTAAACGCCTAGTGAGCCCTAAATATCACCTGCTGTTGAAGGCGCTCTGGATAGCCCATCCGGTGCTGCAGTCGCTGGTAGCAGCAGCCATGATCCGGCGCAAGCTCTACAAGGCCTTTCCTTTCTTCTTTGCTTACGTGGTCGCCCAGATCCTGATCTTTGCGATCTTGTTTCCCATCTACAAGCCGGAGCTGTACTGGCTGTTCTTCGAGCTCTATTGGGGGACAACCGCCGTCAGCGTGCTTTTGGGATTCAAGGTCATTCACGAGGTCTTCGTCGACATTTTCCGGCCTTATCACACCCTGAGAGACTTGGGTTCGGTCTTGTTCAAGTGGGCAGGCCTGGTCATGTTGCTGGTGGCGGGCGTGACTGCGGCATCTAGCCCTGTCACTCAGGCTGGGCCTCTGGTGCAAGCCATATTGACACTCCAGCGCAGCGTGCGAGTGATTCAGTTCGGATTGGTCCTGTTCCTTCTCTTCTTCTCCAAGTACCTGGGTATTTCTTGGCGGCAGCGGAGCTTCGGGGTGGCGTTAGGCTTCGGCAGTTTTGCCTTTATGGAATTAGGGCTGATTGCCTTGCGCTCGGGGATGTATCTCTCCGAGCCGCTCATGAATGCAGTGAACATGACTGCTTACAACAGCGCGATCGTGACCTGGGGCGTGTACATGTGGATGAGGAGTCCAATTCGCGAGTCCGCGTCAACACTGCTCAAGTCTCAGCGTTGGGAGCAAAGCCTCAGCGATCTGCAGGTACCTGCAGCCGCGGATTCACTGATACCAATGTTCGAGGGCATGGTGGATCGGGCATTTTCAAGAACCAGCAAGTACAGCATCGTGTCCGCGGACCGGCAACGAACCAACGCTCTCGCCGAATCCGAGACAGCAACTCCTCCGACCCTAGAGGTCGCTGCCGTACTTCCTCTCGGCTATTCGCGAGAAGCGTAGCCATACGCGGAGTTCGTCACTTGCGCGGCTGTCACCTTTCATGCCAAGCTTTTTATCGCCAATCATTCTATCTGACCGCTCAGCACTCCTGTTCTGAATCTGGAACAAGTTAGCTAGCCTCTGTTATATAATTAGTATACATATCCGGCATCTTCGTATCCTGTTGATAATACGGACTTCACGGTAGTGTCTGATGGTCGGACCAGTGCACTAACGATTCGAATGTGTAGGTTACTAAAGTGCCAAGGACTTGCACACCCGCGCTATAATGTTGTTCAGTAAGTTCTTGCAAGACAGCGCAGGAGCCTACGGGTCAACAAGGAGAGAACCCATGAAAAACGTAATCAGGTTGGTTGTCCTAATGCTGGGCTTGGCCACCACGTACGTGGCACTAGCCGCCCCGATGCTTCCGGCTCCGGATGGCGGCCCGATGCCAACGTGTAATCCAAGGACAGGATGCGGCCCGAACGGGTATTGATGCAAGTAACCAAGGTAACCTGTGGGTAATGCCGGTAGTAACCGGCTGAAGAGATTGCGGGCTGACGAAGTGCTAAACGCCACGTCAGCCCAATTTTTTTGTCTACCTCCAGCGAATCTGCGTACAGGGTTTCCTGTAGTTTTTCGCTATTTCCTGCCCGCATACAGGATTTCCTGTAGTTCGCCCACCTCGGAAACTGGGGCTCGACAGGCAAACTCAGAGCAGATCAGCGCCACGCTGCCCTCATTCTTGAGTAGCATCCTTGGGATGGTCTGCGCTAGCGCCGGTGGCAAGTTCTGCGCAGCAACTTCATTTTTCGTCAGCTTGATCACCGCCTTGCTGAACGTAAAAGGCGCGGCCGCCGCCGAGGTGAGCTGCTCCGCCTTCTTATCATCACCGATCACGACAACCTGGGTGTGGGGTTCGGAGAGGAGCACGGCCGCAATGCCGTAGGTGGCGGCGAAAATGCCGTATTGACCGGCCACTCCCGCGAGAACTTCGATAGTCTGCTCCGCTTTTTTCCAGTAGCTCTCATCATTGGTGTAAGCGTGCATGCGCAGTAGGGCAATCGCAGCCATAGAATTTCCTGCCGGAGTGGGAGAATCCTGAAAAGGCTTGCGGCGTGCGCCCAGCACTCCCAGAGCGGAGCCACTTCCAGAAGCTGTATCGAAGAAGCCCCCTGCAATCGGATCGAAGACACGATCTATCATGAGATCCACGATGCGCTTGCCGAAATTGAAGTAGCTGATGTCGGCGGTGATCTCGTAAGCGTCCAGACAAGCGACTGCCGTGAAGCCATAGTCGTCGAGCAAGCCGGGAATGTCGCGATGTTCGGCCTGCGGGTCGGAGTAGGCGAGCACGTGCTTCAGCCCGCATTCTGGTTGCCAGGCTTCAGCGAGTATGCGGTCCAGAGAACGCAAGGCGAAACGGCGCGCTTCCACCAGGTTCAAAACTCGTGCGGCCTGCAGGTAGGCGGAGATGCAAAGCGCATTCCAGCCAACATAGATGGTCTTGTCGACATACGGAGTTGGACGCTTCAAGCGCGCCCTGTACATCTTCTTCTTCGCCGTTTCCAGGAGTTCGCGGACTTGCTCCGTTCTCAGATCCAACCGCTTCGCGATCTCTTCAACAGAGGCGCGAACATAAAGGACATTCTTCGCCGGGTTGTGGTGCATTTCGCCGACTTCGTTGATGTCGTAGTGAAGGCTGGCGACCTTGGCTTCGTCTTCTGTTAGAACCGCCTGCGCTTCGCCGAGGGTCCAGGTGAAGTAGTCGCCGTCGTCTTCCATCGAGTAATCGGCATCTTGTGAAGCGTAAAAGCCGCCCTTCTCACGATCACTCAGCCATTCATCCAGCCAGCGAATGATGTCGCGGGCGACCTCGGCGAAGAACTGGGTGCCGGTTGCCTGGTAGGCATGTACGTAGTTTTTGAGCAGCTCCGAGTTGTCGTAAGACATTTTTTCGAAATGCGGGACCACCCAGCGCTCGTCGACTGAATAGCGGTGGAATCCTCCACCTAGCTGGTCGTAGACGCCGCCCTTGGCCATCTTTTCGAGCGTGGTGGCAAAGACGCTCCGGAGTTGGTCGTCATGCGAGCCGGTGTACTGCTCGATCAGCAAATCGAGGGCTGCCGGATGGGGGAACTTCGGAGCTTGTCCGAAGCCGCCGTTGGAGGGATCGAACATGTCCAGCGCCGATTTCACAATTGCGTTCACGACGCCCGGATCGAACTTCCCGCTGCGTCCGGCGAGCGACTCAGCCTGGGAGATGGCGCTTTCCACCATCCGAGCCTGTCCAGCGACTTCACTCTGTTTTTCCTGAAAGGCATCGGCAATGGCCAATAGAACACGCTTGAAGCCTGGACGTCCCCAGTGATCATCCGGCGGAAAGTAAGTGCCCCCATAGAACGGCTTGCCATCCGGCGTTAGGAAGGCCGTCAGCGGCCACCCGCCTTGTCCTGTCAAAGCGCTGACCGCGACTTGGTAGCGGCTGTCAATATCGGGGCGCTCGTCTCGATCTACTTTCACAGGGATAAAACGCTGGTTGATAATCTGCGCCACTTCCGGGTTGTCATAGGATTCGCGATCCATTACGTGACACCAGTGGCACCAGACCGCTCCGATGTCCAGCAGCATGGGCTTGTTCTCGCGCTTGGCGAGGTCAAACGCCTCTTCGCCCCACTCGTGCCACTGGATCGGTTGGTGCATCGCGGAACGGAGGTAAGCCGAGGCCGCCCTGGATAGCGAGTTCAGCGTCTGGGTAGTCATCGCTACAGTTTAAACTCTTTGGGGTCGAGCAGACCGGCAGGCGGCGACTCGGCGACGATATTGCCGATGCTGATTTCTGATTGCTGATTGCGGCCAAGTTAACCGCACTTCTTCAATCAGCAATCAAGAATCAGCAATTAGGTCAGCAGCCGCTTGGCAATGGTGCAATACAACTCAACCGCCTCGGCTAGTTGACGTTTTTCCACGTACTCGCCTTCGGTGTGTGCCACGTGGATTGAGCCAGGGCCAATCAGCAGCGGCTGGCCCCAATTGCTGAGGGCCGGGATATCGGTCGTGAAAGCTGCAACCGTCGTCGGGAGGCCCTTCAGGGTGCGTAACCGGACGAACCGAATTTCCAGCACGAAATCGATTCGCGCCAGATCACCGACTGCCTCGACGATCTGTTGGCGCAAATCCTCAGCGGGGCCGACCAGACGGTATAACAGGTGCGCTTTCGCGGTGTCGGAAATCACGTTGGGGGCACGACCTCCTTCAATAATGCCGATATTCAACGTGCAAGGGCCGATTCCTTCGGCGACCGGCAGCTTCATAGCTCGGAGACGATTGAGTGCCTCGAGCAACTTGTCGATGGCGGACTCGCCGAGATCCGGATACGCCGAATGCGCCATCTTGCCGTGAGAGGTGATCTCCACGCGCAAGGCTCCCTTGGAAGCAGTAGCAATGCGGTTTTCGGTGGGCTCGCCGTTTACCAGAAATTTGCAACCGGAGGGATGTTGATTGGCGACTTTGGCGCCCAGACTATCGCGCTCCTCGCCAACCAGGAAGAGCAGTCCGACCAGGATGCCTTCGGCTCGCAGGCGCTCCGCGCAAGCGATCTGGGCAGCAATGATTCCTTTCGCGTCGCACGCGCCTCGGCCATAGATGCGGGTTGCGTCTTCGGATGAAGGAATGAAGGGCGGAACCGTGTCCATGTGCGTGGAGAAAACTAACGCTGGTTTTGATGACTGCGGCAACGTCGCCCAGACATTCGAGCGCCCACCTTCCACAGGGATTTTCTTCGCCAAATAGCCAAGGCCGCACAATTCGCGGTGCAGGAAGTCACCCACAGGCCCTTCATTGCCGGAGATCGACTCGATATCCACCAGTTGGCGAGTGAGGGCGACCACGTCCATGTCCGAGAGGATAAACCAAAAACACGGCCCGCGGATTTTCACGGATATCAGGGATTGCGGGTGTCATCAAGTCATCTCGGTCATCGATTCACAATCGATATAATCACGTCCGTGCTCACCAACTCCGCGATCAAGTCTTTCTTCCTCGAAGGTCATGCCGGGAGGCTTGAGGCCCTTCTCAATCTAGGTACGGAAAATCCTAGCCATGCAGCTCTGGTCTGCCACCCGCATCCGATCTATGGGGGCACGTTGCACAACAAGGTTGTCTTTCACACGATGAAGGCTTTGAACAGCTTTGGCTTTCCAGTGTTGCGCTTCAATTTTCGTGGCGCCGGATTGAGTGAGGGTGAACACGACCACGGACGCGGGGAAGTCGAGGATGTCCGCACTGCGCTGGACTGGCTCGAAGCAGAATTCCAGCAGCCCATAATTTTTGCCGGCTTCTCTTTTGGCGCTGCTGTGGGTCTCAGGTCGGCCTGCCCGGATACCCGGGTGCAAGCTTTGATCGCCCTTGGGACACCAGTTTCTCCCATTGACGAACGCAGCTACAACTACGAGTTTCTTCGGACCTGTACCAAGCCCGAACTTTTCGTCAGTGGAGCGCGTGACCAGTTCGGGCCTAGGGCGCAATTGGAGAGCCTCGTTGCTTCTGTGCCGGAACCGAAGAAACTGGTCTTCGTCGAAGGCGCAGATCATTTCTTCGAGGGAAGGCTACGCGAGGTCCGCGAGATAATTGAAGACTGGGTCAGGGAAGAGATCCTCCGTTAGTGATGTATAGAAGCTTTGCGAGGTGGAGGCGGGGCTCGGACCCGCCTGGACGGGTCGAAGACCCCTCCCTGCGCGCCCCTTATAATCCTCTGCATGCCGGAAGCAAATTCTGAACGCGAGCGACTTGCCCAGGCGACGCGCGCGATTGCCCGCCAACTCTTTTTGCATAGCCTGGGCCAAGCCAGCATCGAAAAGGCGTTTGATCAGAATGTGCACTGCGAGCGGGGCGTGCTGCGGGTCTGTGACGACCTGTTCGACCTTCACTCCTACGCTCGAGTTCAGGTGATTTCCATCGGCAAAGCCGGCCATACCATGGTCGAGGCTCTGCGCGGAAAGATTGGCGAGTCGCTGGAAGGGATCGTATCCAGTTCGGTTGAGCCGGTCTCGCAGGGGCGAGGATTCCGCTACTTCCGCGGTGGGCACCCCACGCCGAATTCGGAGTCAATGCGGTCGGCCGACGCCATCTTGAAGTCACTGGCCGCACAGAATGCGGCTTCCTTGGTGATTTTCCTGCTGAGCGGCGGCGGATCGTCCATGGTGGAGAGGCCAATTGATGAGGAGATCTCACTGGACGATCTGATCGCGACCTACCGCACGCTCGTACATTCAGGTGCACCAATTGCCGAAATCAATGCCATCCGCAAACACATTTCAGCGGTCAAAGGCGGACGGCTGGCCCTGACGGCCTCTCCTGCACAGCAGGTTTCGCTCCTGGTTTCCGATGTGCCCGATGCAACGCTCGACGCGCTGGCTTCGGGACCAACCATGCCGGATTCGACCACAGTCGACGATTGTTATGCGATCGCAGAGAAGTATGGAATGCTGGAACAGTTTCCTGCGTCGGTCAGAGAACTTTTTCAGCGCCATGCTTTGGAGGAGACCCCGAAATCGGAGGATCCCGCCTTTCACCGATCACGCTGGTGGCCCATCCTGTCAAATGCTGCCGTCGTGAAGATTGCAGCGGAAGAGGCTAGGCGGCTCGGCTTCGGAGTAGAAATCGAAAATGGCTGCGATGATTGGGATTACCGGGACGCGCGCGATTACCTGCTCGAACAGATCCGCGAATTACGGAAGAGATATGCCCGCGCGTGTTTGATTTCGGGTGGCGAAGTTACGGTCAAGGTGAAGGATGGTGGTGTGGGCGGGCGGAATCAGCAACTCGTTCTGGCGTTCGCCGAGAAAATTGCAGGAGAGAATATTGCGGTATTGAGCGGGGGCACGGACGGGATTGATGGCAACAGCCCTGCCACCGGGGCCATTGCGGATGGGACTACATTGCAACGCGCTACGCAACAGGGGCTCAGTGTGGCGTCGGCCCTGGCAGGTTTTGACGCATACCTTTTCTTCAATGCACTGGGCGACGCAATTGTCACCGGTCCAACCGGAAACAATGTGCGCGATTTGAGGATTCTACTCGCGTATTAACGGTCTGCGGCGGGGTCAGGTCAGAAGAAGCGGGTCACGCCTTCTTCGAGGACGAGGACACGATCCTTGACGCCGGCGGCTCTGGCTTCCCGCTCCAGGAGCTGCAGCGGCTCGTCTATGGGCTCATGCGAAAGGCGGAATGTGCCGTAATGCATGGGGACCATCCAGCGGGCGTTCAAGTCCAGGAAGGCGCGCGTGGCATCGGAGGGATCGGCGTGGACGTTGCGAAATTGGGGCGGATTGTAGGCGCCAATAGGTAACAAGGCGAGTTCTGGGGCGAGCCGGCGGCCGATTTCCCGGAAGCCGGCAAAATAGGCGGTATCGCCTGCGTGATACAGCGAATGCCTGCCATAGCGAAGCACGTAGCCGCCATAGCCGCGGTGCGAGTCTTTCAGGATACGCGCGCCCCAGTGGCGTGACGGAACCTGCGTCACCGTCACTCCAGCATGGCGATAGCTACTCCACCAGTCCAGCTCAACCACGTCGCCAAAACCGAGGTCGGAAACCAGGTCAAAGACGTGGTGGGGCACGACAATGATTGGCGCCTTTCCGTTCTGCCGTAGAGCCGCCTGTGCAATCGAGCGCAGCGAGGGACGATGCAGATGATCGAAATGCGCATGCGTGACCAGCACCAGATCAATAGGCGGCAGGTCCTGCAGCCGTACCCCTGGTTTCCGGAGGCGCTTCAGGACGAACAACCAGCGAGCGAAGTTGGGGTCGATCACAACATTCTGCTGGCCGATCTGCACGAAGAAGCTAGCATGGCCAATAAACGTAAGCCCGAGCTCCCCGTTAGTAACCAGTTTGGGCTTGTGCACCTGCCCGGTGCGAGGAGTGACCGCCGAGTGCCGGATGAGCCGGGTAAACTGGCCGGCCCGGCGGCGTAACGCACGGTTCTTGAGCGTGTCCTTTAACATCTATGGGGACGCTAAACTTTCAACGGTATGGGATCAGCTACCCGCATTCTAAACCAGTTTCTCTCAAAGGATTCGATGCTCCTCGCTTGACCATTGTTACCAGGGTCATATCTAATCCAGTAGTTCACAGGAGACCATACGCATGCGAGTGGCGTTTTTGGGTCTGGGCATCATGGGCCGTTCCATGGCGGCCAATCTGGTCAAAGCTGGAAACGAGGTAACGGTCTGGAACCGCACCCCCGGCAAGCAGGTGGAAGGCGCACGCGCTGCCGCTACTCCCGCCGAAGCTGCCCGCGAGGCGGAGGTGGTCTGGATGTGTGTATCAGATACCGAAGCCGTTGAACAGGTGCTGTTTGGACCGGATGGTGTTGAGCGATCACTGACCCAAGGCATGGTGATCGTTGATTCCAGTACCATCTCGCCCGGCGCAACCCGGCAATTTGCCGAACGAGTGCGAGCACGCGGAGTTGACTATGTGGATGCGCCGGTTACGGGCTCCAAGATCGGAGCCGAGAACGCAACCCTGATTTTTATTGTAGGCGGAGACGAAGCCGTCATCGAGAGAATCCGGACGCTGTTTAATGCCATGGGGAAACAGCTTTTCCGCATGGGCGAAACCAGCAAGGGGCAAGCGGCAAAGCTCGTAATGAATCTTCAGATTGCTCTGATCTACGAAGGCTTCGCTGAAGCTCTGACGCTGGCCACCAAGCTCGGAGTAGACGCCGGAACTCTAATTCCGTTGATCCAGGCTTCCATGATTCGATCAGGAGTGGTGGATTACAAGGCGCCCTTTGTGCTCAAGCGCGATTTCTCGCCCAACTTTCCGCTCCGCCTGATGCACAAGGATATTCACCTTGCGCTCGATGCTGCTCGCGAAGCCCGGGTCAAGTTGCCCGGCTTGGAAACAGTAGAAGAGGTCTATGATCTGGCGAGCGAAGAAGGGCATCAGGATCTTGATTACGCCGCGACCCTGACACTGCTGGAAAAATGGGCAGGTGTCGAAGTTAAGGCCGGTTCGTAGAAGCGGTTTAATAATGCGCTGGCAGGCCGCCGGCGTAATTGTGCGCGCGAAGGACCAGCGTTCCTTAGCACTTCCGTGACCCGTCCTGAGTCCTCTCTTACACAAGTATTACAAACCTGACCTCGCTCTCTTGATACCTTACCGGGAGCCATCACATCCAAAACTTGGGGTAATGAAAAACACCATGAACCTTCAGGCGCTTGCGAAGAAGCAGTCTGCCGATAACGAGATCAACTGGGTAACTGCTTCGTTCATGGCCGCGTTTCACGTTGGAGCTGTGGCCGCACTATTTTTCTTCACCTGGAAAGCTTTCTTCCTAGCCGTCGCTTTATGGTGGATCTCGGGAAGCCTGGGCATCGGGATGGCATATCACCGGCTGCTCACGCATCGCGGCTACAAGACGCCCAAGTGGGTTGAGTACTTCTTGACGGTTTGTGCGACGCTGGCGCTAGAGGGTGGCCCGATCTTCTGGGTAGCCACTCATCGGATTCATCATCAGTTCTCGGACCAGGACGGCGACCCGCACTCCCCGCGCGATGGCAAATGGTGGTCGCATATGGGCTGGATTCTGATGGGCAAGTCCATGCACCATGACACGACGACATTGGCCCGCTATGTTCCGGATCTGGCCAAGGACAAGTTCCACGTCTGGATCACCAAGTACCACTACGTGCCGATGATCGCTCTCGGTGTCGTGTTGCTGGCTGTGGGAGGCCTGCCGTTCCTGATGTGGGGAATCTTCTTGCGCACGGTGGTCGGATTGCATGCCACGTGGCTGGTGAACTCCGCCACGCACATGTGGGGTTCGCGGCGCTTCTCCACCCGCGATATGTCAACCAACAACTGGCTGGTCGCGATGTTCACTTTCGGCGAAGGCTGGCATAACAACCATCACGCCCATCCCACCTCGGCGCGTCATGGTTTGGCCTGGTATGAAGTGGACGTCAATTGGTATGGAATCTGGGCTCTGAAGAAGCTCGGTCTGGCTAAGCAGATTAAATTAGCAAGTCTGCCTGACCTCAAGCAGGAGAACGTCGCTGCTCCGAACGGGAAGCTGATACGGGCGCCTGTCCAAAGTGTAATTGCTGGCGACTAGGGCTTCGTTGGTCAAGAACCTTTTCTCAGACCGCTCAAAAACTCTTCCGCGTCGGCACGTGCCTTCTCAATCTTTTTTGGCTCGTAGCGGTGCTCGAGCAAGATTTCTTCCAGGACAAGTTCTACCGCATCTTTTGGCTTGTAACCGCGGGAGAGGAGCTTGCGTGCACGGCTGCAAAAGGAATCTTCATCAGGTTGAGGTGGTATCGGGGCTTGTCTCCTGGGGTGGTCTGCGCAGCTGTGCTCCTCGAATTTGGCCCGTGCGAGCCGATCGTAAGCTCTTCTGGCATCGGGATCCGTCAACAGGGACGGCATGGGATATTCCCAGGCACACTGGGAACAGCCCCATCCGCGATCTTGTTCCGCAATCCAGGTAATCCATCGTGCCATGCAGGTCCACGCGGAGAGCTGCTAACCCATCTCCGAATAAAGCTTGTCAGTTAACGCCCGCTCGAGGAGGCCGGTCTAGGATGGCGGAAGCCAGGACTATCTTCCAGTTTAGAGTTGTATTGGATGACGATGGCTCTGGCGAGTTACCCCCAGGTCACTCTGTGCGGCCCAGACGAACGCTGTTCTTAGATCGGGCGAGAGCTCGGGAGTTTTGCCCTGAGATCACCCCTCGAACCGGTAGCCGAGTCCGGGAACAGTCAGGATCAATACGGGGCTTTTGGGGTCCTTTTCTAACTTCTGGCGCAGGCTGGCCACGTGCACATCGACGGTGCGAGTGTACGTTCCTGCATCGTAGCCCCAGACCTCGCGCAGGATGTCGTCACGAGAAAGAGTTGCGCCCGCGTGTTCGGCAAAATAGCGCAGGAGCTGAAACTCCCGGGCCGACAGATAAACCGGCTTACCCTCGCGCGTAACTTTGGTCCCACGCACGTCGATGCGAATAGGGCCGAACTGGAAGAGGCCCTGGCCGGCTCGCGCGGGCAGACGGCGCAACAGCGCTTCGATACGGGCCATGAGTTCGAGAGTGTCGAAAGGCTTCGTGACGTAATCGTCGGCCCCGAGTTTAAGGCCAACCACCTTGTCGACCGTCTGCCCGCGCGCGGTGAGCAGGAGAATGGGCGTAGCCAAGCCTGCTTGCCGGATGTCGCGGCAGAGATCGAAGCCATTGCGCAACGGCAACATGACATCCAGGATGATCAAGTCAAACGGCAAACGTGTCGCCTTGTCGAATCCTTGCTCGCCGTCGCCGGCAAAGTCGACCACGTAGCCCTCGCTGCGGAGGCGGTCCGTCAGGGTCATGCGCAACGCTTCTTCGTCTTCTACCAGCAGAATATTTTCATTCATGATTTTTGCAATTGATCCAGCCCTGGAGCAGCAGCAGCCATCTGCAACTGGGCTTCCTCCGTGACGGGGAGATGGAGAGTGAAGACACTGCCTGCGCCCAGCTCACTTTCGACGGAGAGAGTTCCTCCCATGGCTTCCGCAATGTTTTTGGCCAAAGGCAATCCCAAACCGGTTCCGTGAATCTGGGCAGCGCTAACCGCCGGACTGCGGTAAAACGGCTCGAAAATTTGCGACAATTCCGGAGCAGCGATGCCAATACCGCGGTCCTGAACGCTAATGCGAACCTCCTTGCGATTCCGGCCATGCGCCTGGTCTACGGTGGCGCGCACACCGATCCAACGGCTCTCACCACTGTACTTTACCGCATTCACAATCAGATTCTGCAAGCACTGGGAAAGGGCCGACAGATCCCCTCTGACGTAAGGCAGATCTGGATCGACCCGCTGCTCGATTACGAACCCGGAGCTTCGCGCCAGTTCCGCGGTGTTTTCAATCACCGATTCCACGATCTGTTGAACTTTTATCGGACGCAGGTGATAGCGGACCTCTCTCTCCTTGGTGGAGGCAAACAGCAGAATCTCGTTGACCAATTCAGTGATCTGGCGGGTTTGGTTCCTAATCACTACGCCATAACGGGTGAGTTGTTCTTTTCCCTCAACGACCCCATCAGCAATATTATCGGCAGCCGAACAGATTACAGCCAGGGGCGTGCGTAATTCGTGGGAGACTGAAGCCACAAAATCCATCTGCAACTTGGCGAGTTGCACTTCGCTCAGCATTTTGCTTCGCTGGATGGCCCAGATGGAGGCGCTGGCAAAAAGCAAAGTAAAGCCGAGAACAGCAATGAGCCGGACTACGGAGCGATGGGAAGACCCGGCTACGATCGCGAGGCGCTGGGATGCTTGCTCGTCGTAGAGCCGTTTGACCTCCTCGAGATCCTGTCGGACGCGTTCGAACGAAGGAACGCCCCCAGTGAGATCGAGCTGCACGGCTTCTCGCGTACTGCCTTCGAGAATCGAGGCCAAAACCTCATCTCGGACCCGGAGGTAAGCGGACCAGTCGAGTCTGAGACGCTGGCCAATCTCTACTTCTCGCGGAATACGCGCCTGTTCCAGATACTCCCGGACGCCGTCGGTGACGCGGCGGTCAGCTTCGCGCGATTGGTCGGCGTATTCGACCTGAAGATTGCTGTCGTTTGTCGTCAAGGCGTAGAGCGTGCTGCGGCGAGTCTCCTGAGCCTGGTACTGCAGTTCTCCAATCCTGCGCAGCCCAAGCACCGATCCCGCATACATTCTCTGCGCTTCGACGTTAGCGGTACGGAGATCGCGTATGACGAAAATGCCCACGCCAACTTCGACGCCGAAAACTAAAAGAAGCAATAGCGTGTAGCTGTTGCGAGATAACAGGTTCGAGACAACACGGGTCAGGGGAACGGCCTCACTCTTGGCTCTGTCCGCTGCGTCGTTAGGTTTCTCGCTCATGACTATTTGGCCGGGCGGGCCTGCATCTGGACCTTGTAGTCTTTGTCGCTGGGTAGAAGACCGTCGATTCTCAGCACTTTGACAGAGTCATCCACGTCTGCGGTGCGCACGTACCCGATCGCTCCCGGAACATTAAACACGAACTTGCGCACTCCGACGGGGGTGGACAAGGTTTTGGGCGAAGCAAACACCTCACCCGTAAACAGACCATGCAGAAAATGGTTGTTATAGTCCTTCTCGTTCATGCGACATACCTCCCGTAGGATCGCGTCGCGTTCCGGTTCACCGGGGGGCATGATCACCAGCGTGATGCGACGCCCATTGGGCCAGTGACTTCGTTCACCCAGGAAGATCCTACGCAACTCCGTGAAAGAGAGGTTTTCCACCGGATTGGACTGGTTCACGATAATGGCCAGGCTTTGGCCGGAGGTGGTCTGCGCATATCCAGCACCTCCAAAGCTCCGGCCCGGCGCCGCTTTTAACAGCAGAACCGCTGCCACGAACATAACCAGAACCCGAGGCCCGAATTGCATTTTATTACTCATCTAGAAGGTAAACCCGACTTGGAGGGCTAGACCATGGATGGCTTCTTGCCGGCGCAATTGGGTGTAGTCATATTGCAGCTTCACCGCCACCGACTCGCTGGCGTCGTACCGCAGTCCGACCGAGGGGCCGTGGCGCAGGCCAATGTTGGGGAAAACTGGCTCCGCATCCGATTCGTTCATGTATTGATAGCGGAAGTAAGGGCGGTAAGAACCGAACTGCTTCGAAAGCTGAGTGTAGAACCCGGGCGTTTCAAACGCATGCGACAGACCGAACGGAGCGTGTCGGATGACCAACGCCTCGTTTAACCACTCGAATTTCGGACGCACCAACACCGCATGAGCGGCCAGGATAGTTTCACCGATTCTGGGTGAATTGGCTGGGGCCAGCACGTCACGATAGACTGAAAAACCGGCTTGCAGCCCGCGAACGGACTCTGGTCGCGCGAAAAACGCCAGATTAAACGCTTTGTGGTTGTTCTCATCGACGAGGTTTTGCACCGGTTCGCTGGCGGGAGAACGGGAAGCGCGTCCATTGCCCACTTCGGCCACGTAGTGCAAGCCCAGACGGCCGGAGGGTATCAGGCCGGAGGCGGAGACTCCAACGTTGTGGACAGGTAACGGTCCTCCCTTGTCTTCGAAATCAAAAAGGAAGGGCCGGCCCGTGGTCGTCTGGAACCAGGTGCTGTGGTGATAGGCAGTGTTGTAATAGCCAATGGCGGTGTGGTACCGGCCTACCGCCAGATTAAAGTAGTCATTCGGCGAATACTGCAGGAGCATGCGCTCCACATCCACGCCGACCGCATTGTCCGATCCTGCCTCAAACACAATTTCGGTCAGGAACTTGAACTTCTCGGAGACATCGGATGTGACAAACAGGTTGAGCTGTCCCAGGCTGAACGACGTGGTGTCACCCTTGTTGTTGTCACCGTGGAGCGTGATGTCGCCGAAGCCCCGCATGCGTAACAGGGTCTTACTGAGATCCATTCTTTCCGGCTCGGAAGGCTGCTCTGCCTGGGCCTCGGTTTCAGCCTCAGATGGCGTAGTGGCCTGCTGAGACACCTGGGTCGGCGCGGGGGCTGGTACCCCTTGCCTGGCTGCCTCCAACTGAGTGACCCTGGCCTCCAGTTGTTCAACACGCTGCAGCAACACGCGTATAGTTTGCTTATCCTGATCCGCAGGATCCGCGGTTTGCTGCGCGCGGGCAACGCGGGCGCTGAGCAGAATTCCCAGCAGAATGGGAAGCACCTTAAGCATGAGACTGGTGACGTTCAGTGTCGCCCGGTTGGGCGGGACAATACAGGATTTCATTGCTGGCTCCTAAAGAGTCCGGCAGTCGCAATGATCAGTTCCTTGTTTGCACAGACAACCCGGGCCATCACACCCACGGTGTAGCCTGCGGCGTAGGACTTACCCTTGCGACTCGCGCCTTGTGTGCTGCTTGTCAAAACAATAAAACCATCGTTGAGCGCCAAGACGGAGGACCAGGAAATTTGCTTGGCTCTGGGGGGCAGACTGACTGTAAAACTATCGTATCTCAGAAAACTGTTCAACCGAAAAGCGGCCAGGAGGCAGCCGATGCCGCAATCTCCTTGCCGCTTCGATTGTTCAGTTTCATCGCGCTAGAATCAGTCTATGCGGATCACCAGCCGGCGCAAAGCGATTGTCTTTTTTCTCTCGCTCGGAGTGTGCCTGGCGGCGGTGGCCGTGGCTGTTGGCTTCGGCTGGATCATCCTGAACTGGCGGGAGGGGTTGAAGGTCTTTCTGGGCGTCATTTTCTTCAGCGCTATTACCGCGGGTCTGATTCTGAACACCATTTTTCTCGTGCGCGAAATTCGCCGCAACGAGCAGCACGACAGCTTTATCAATGCCGTTACCCACGAACTGAAGACTCCCATCGCCTCGATTCGTCTCTATCTGGAAACTCTGCAACGACGCGAGGTGGATGAAAACCAACGCCGCGATTTCTACCGGCTTATGCTTATGGACAGCGACCGGCTGCTAAGTACGGTCGAGCAGGTGCTCAAGGCTGGTCGAGCCGGGCACAAGCGGGCTCGACGAGAAGTGACCCAAGTGGATTTCGGCAGCCTGGTCAAGGAGTGCATCGATCTCGCGAGCACGCGCCATCACTTGCCAGCCGGGGCTCTTTACATGGATGGTTTCTCGAGCAATGGCAGCGCCAACGTGAACGGCGATCCCGAGGAATTGCGGACGGCCGTTTCCAACCTTCTCGATAATGCCGTCAAGTATTCAGGAAACCAGGTTAATGTGGCGGTGCAACTGGAAACACCCGATGACAGGCACATTGTCTTGCACGTGCGTGATCATGGTGTTGGCATTCCGCGCCACGAGCTGAAACGTATCTTCAGGCGCTTCTATCGTGTGCCCAATCGCTCCATTAGCCGGGTAAAAGGAACCGGGCTGGGTCTGTTTATTGTGCGCTCCATTGCCCGCAAGCATGGAGGCAAGGTGTTCGCCGAAAGTGAAGGCGAAGGGCTCGGCACAACCGTTACCCTCGAACTGCCCCGGAGCGCCTCATGAGCCGAATCCTGATCGTGGAGGATGAAGCGCACCTCGCCCGCGGACTCCAATTCAACCTGGAAGCGGAAGGCCATTCCGTGCGGGTCGCGGGCGACGGTGAGACGGCTCTCGCCTTGCTGTTGAAGGGCAAAGAGGATTTCGATGCGGTTGTCCTTGATGTGATGTTGCCGGGCCTGGACGGCTTCGCCGTGGCTTCCGAGCTGCGTGCCGCAAGGAATTACATTCCCGTGCTGATGCTAACGGCGCGGGGAAGGCCCGAGGACGTGCTCAAGGGGTTTGCCTCGGGAGCCGACGATTACCTGCCTAAGCCCTTCGAACTGGCCATCCTGCTGGCCCGCCTGCAAGGCTTGCTGCGCAGAGGCGACTGGACGCGGGCGAGCCGGGAAGCGACTTCGTCAGGTGTGCCCACCTCTTCTCAAGATGCGGCGGATGAGGTGGTCACATTCCACGGCAGAACCATCGACTTCAGCACGCTGGAACTCCGGGTCAACGGCAACACCATTCATCTGACCTTGATGGAAGCAGAATTACTCCGGCACCTGATCCGGAACAGCGGGAAGGTCGTCTCGCGCAAGTCAATTCTGGAACAAGTCTGGGGCCTGAAGGAAGACACGGACACACGCGCGATCGATAATTTTATCGTTCGGCTGCGGCGTTACATCGAGGACGATCCTGCTCGGCCACGGCATCTGGTTACGGTGCGTGGCGTTGGGTACCGATTCCTGGCCGAACCGGATACTGCAGATTCCTAAGAGATGTACCGCAAAGAATTACTGGACCAACATCAGTTTGCCTTCGCGGTCGCGCATGACAAAAATTTCGTTCCAACGAGTAATCTCGCGCGCAATCACATCAGCGCTTCCCTGAATGCGAACCTTGGACCCGACGACTGCGACCTGATCACCGGGAGCAAATGTTATTTCCTGGCTCCGCAAGATGCGCCCCGGTGCCAGGTGTATAGTTACGGCTCCTTCGGCGGTATTCAGCATGAGATGGCTGCCCATCTCTCCTTCACTGACCGGGCAGGCAAAGTCTCTGATCTTTCCAACCACGCCTTTGACCAGAACCTCATTGGCAGGGTTGTAGAGGGCAGCCCCTTGAGCCGGCAGCGGCGGGCGGAAGTTGACGCCCAGCACCATCAGCAGAACAGCTATCACCGCAACAGCGAAAATGGTCGCCAAGAACAGACTGGACAGTTTCATCGGCGTCTCGCCTTTCTTGCGAAGCTCGAACCACTCCTCTCAGTCACTCCTCGAGGGACGAGGGGCGAAATTTCCTATCTGCTTTCCTCCTGACGCCCGGCGAGGAAGCAGTGCTCAAAGTTGTTCCCGTCGTCTGCGACCAACTCCTGATTACTCACAAGTACATCCTTAATTGTTCACGCTATCCGGCTGAAGCGCAGTGATTTGGGTCACAAGAACTCACGCCGAGGTGAGAAGACATCCTGGAAGGGACTGGTCAGCACCAGCGAAAGCCTCGACAATTATGTAGCGATGTTTCAGGAGGAAGCCTGATGAGGCACTGCGTGCTACCAGTTATTTTTTGGGCCCTGATTTCACTGCCCGCGCTTGCACAAAAGGCGGAGGTTTTTGGCGGTTACCAGTACGCACACTTCGATGGCGGCCCGAATGCCAATGGCTGGAATGGTTCGGCGACTTACAACATAACTTCGTTCTTGGGAGCAACGGCGGACGTCAGTGGCGCCTACGGTTCCGGCCTGCGAGTCCACACCTATACTTTCGGTCCCACACTCTCGGCGGGCAAGGGATCCATCAGCCCCTTTGTGCACGCCCTCTTCGGAGGCTTTCACACTACAGTAAGCGGAATTTCGGGAAGCGCGAGCGGACTTGCGATGTTCCTGGGAGGCGGAATTGATGCCGGCATGAAGCATGGGCTGGTGTTCCGCGTCGTGCAGGCGGATTGGGAAATCTTGCGCTCCTCAGGTGTTACCGACAGGAAGAATGCCCGCGTTTCCGCGGGAATCGTGCTGCGGTTTTAAGGAGCAAGAGACAAAAGGGCGGCCGAGCCGCCCTCTTATTTCGTAGATGAATGGCGGATTACCGCATCGACTGCTCTATTTCCGAAATCCAATCGGGACGCTTCAGCACTTCACGCGGCTTCGGCCCGTCGGCGGCGCCTACGATGCCATCCTGTTCCATCAGATCGATGAGATGAGCGGCGCGGCCATAGCCAATCCTTAGCCGCCGTTGCAGCAGGGAAGTAGAAGCCTTGCCGAATTCCACAACCAGCCGCACGGCATCTTCGTAGAGCGGATCGTGCTCAGCTTCTTCGCTGCTGTCGCCCAGCTCTCCCGCTGCAGCGACTTCGCTCTCTTCCTTGGGAGGAGCCTGTAGGAACTGTTCCTGATACTCGGCTGTACCTTGCGAACGCCAGAACTCGACTACCGCGGCAATTTCTTTTTCCGTGACGTAGGGTGCGTGCAGGCGGTGGACGCGGGCCGAACCCGACGGCAGATAAAGCATGTCGCCTCGACCCAGTAAGGCTTCGGCGCCGTTGGCATCGAGAATGGTACGCGAATCAACTTTGGTGGCAACGCGGAAGGAGACTCGGGCCGGGAAATTGGCTTTGATCAACCCGGTGATGACGTCGACAGAAGGCCGCTGCGTCGCTAAGACCAAGTGGATTCCGACGGCACGCGCCATTTGCGCCAGACGCGTAATCGACTCTTCCACGTTATTCTGGTCAAGCATCATCAGGTCAGCTAATTCGTCGATGATGATGACGATGTAGGGCAGCGGGCGTTCGTCAGGATTCTCTTCAAAGAGACTCGGGGTTCCGTCGCCCTCGAACAACCGGTTGTACTGATCAATATTGCGCACACCTTTGCTGGCCAAGAGCTTCAGTCGCCGCTCCATCTCGCGGACTGCGTTGCGCAGAACGTTGGCCGCTACTTTGGGCTCGGTGATGATCGGAGTGTAGAGATGAGGCACGCCTTCATAAACACCCAACTCCAACCGCTTGGGGTCGACCAGCACCAGCCGCACCTGCTCCGGCGTGGCCTTATACAGGATCGACATGATCATGGCGTTGATGGCCACGCTCTTGCCGGTTCCAGTAGAACCTGCAATCAGCAGGTGCGGCATGCCGGCCAGGTCTGCGACCACGATGCGGCCATTGATGTCTTTGCCCATGGACAGCGTGAGCTTGGACTTGGAGCCCATGAATTCATGGGCCTCGATGTTTTCCCGCAGCCAAATCATCTCGCGCTCACGGTTGGGAACCTGAATACCCACGGTCGACTTGCCCGCCATGCGCTCGATAAGAATGCTTTCGGCGCGCAGACCCAGGCAAAGATCGTCGGTGAGATTGGTGATCCGGCTGTACTTAATGCCAGCCTCGGGCTTGAACTCGAAAGTTGTGACCACCGGCCCCGGATTGATTTGAGTAACCTGTCCGCGAACGTCGAACTCGGCGCATTTTTCGGTCAGGACCTTGGCGACCAGCTTCAGTTCGTCTTCGTCGATGGTGTGCTGCTCGTCAGGACGATGCAGCAGACTGCTGGGAGGCAGTTTGTACCCTCCTGCAATCTTCGGCATGGTCGTCTTGGGCTTTTGCGAACTGTCGGCGCGTTCAGTGACTTCAGGGCTCATCGCCGCGTCCGGAACCGGCTGGGCCGGGGCCTCTCGAACCACGCGTTCCGCCGCAGCTCTCTCGATCCCAGACTTGACCGGAGGAGGAGGAGGGTCCGGTATCATTCTGGCGGGCACCAGTTGAGCGCTAACCACCGGTCGCGCGGCACGCTTCTTATCCAATTCCTTTTGCGCCCGCTTGCGGGCACGCATTTCTCGCCAATCCTTGTAGCGCTCCCAGAGCGCGATCGTGAAGGCAAACCGGGTGGGCAGCCAGAATCGCAGCGCGGAGAACGAGAATGCAGTTGAGAGATAGAGAGCAACCGCCAGAATTGTTCCACAGACGATATAGGCGCCAGCGAGGTTGAGGTAGCGAATCAGTACATCGCCTACCACTCGGCCCAGTAGTCCCTCGATGGGGATTAGCTTCATCCAGCGCAGGTGCCCGGGAAGCAGGGCCAGCAGCGCAGGGACAAAGATCAGGAGCCCAATGGCGCCCACACATTTGGCGAACGGGTACTGCACCTTACGCGAGCGGAACCAGCGGATGCCCAACACGGCCACCAGTCCAGGCAGCAAGAAGGCGCCAATTCCGAAGAACTGCAACAGGACGTCGGAAGCAATTGCACCGACGATCCCAATCCAGTTGCGCGCTGCCCGCGTGTCGGTCAGTACTGAAGCGCTGTTCAGCGATGGGTCGAGCGGCGAATATGAAACCACGGCGAGGAAAAGAAGGAGCGCGCAGACACAGAGAACGAATCCGATCAGCTCATTCAGCCGCCGGTTGCCGGTGGGGAGAAAGATCCTGGAGAGAAGGCTCATGTTGGCGTAAATTCCGCACCCGGCGCCGGAGAGACGTTCCGCGGCGCCGCAACCAGGCCAGAGCTCAATAATTATGCCAAGAACAATCCAAGGCTACAATCGGGATTTCCCCCACGGTATCGAGTTGGTTCAGGGCAACCGGCAGCCAAAATTTCAAGTCAATGTTAACAAAGGACTTACCAGGGACACTTGGTTGGGGTCTTTCTCGCGCAGCGGTCAAGAACCTATCATCCCCTTCGCCCCAGCTAGGACGGCAATGCCAAGCAGAATCCGGTAAACGGCGAAAGGGGCGAATCCGCGGCGGCGCACCCAGGCCATAAGCCAGGCCACCGAGCCGTAGGCCACGAGGAAGGAAACTACAAAACCGATGCCCAGGACTACCCATCCATGAGCGTTGATCTGGGAGACCCCTATGGGATTGGCGCCGCCCTTACCACGCAGCGATTTCAGGAGGTCATAACCGGTGGCTGCCACCATGGTTGGGATGGACAGGAAAAACGAAAATTCCAGGGCAGCGGCGCGTGACATTCCTACCAGCTGACCGGCCGCAATCGTGGACATAGATCGCGAGGTGCCGGGGAAGACAGCGGAGAGAATCTGGCAGGCGCCGATCCAGATCGCCTGGCCCAGCGATATGCTTTCCATCCTCCAGGTGCGAATCGGCGTGCCGGGCGCGTTCGGTCCCAGAGCTTCCCAGTGGGCTTTCATGGCGTCGACGATCCACATCACAATGCCGCCGATGAGCAGCGAACTGCCCATGATGAGGAGGCTCTCCAGGTGCTTGCCAATAACCTTCGTCAAAAGAAATGCAGGAATGGCGGTGACGATGAAGGCAACAACCGTCAACCCAAGCGGATGAGTAAGGGGAGTTCGGTCCCGGTTCTCACCTTGCGGAAAAGTGGAGAGGAATTTCGTGATCCGGGACCAGAAATAGACGGACAGGCACAGAATCGCTCCCAGCTGGATGACGATGGTGTACATCTTCCAATAGCCGTCAGCCAGGTTGATGTTGAAGAGAGCTTCGGCGATACGCAGGTGGGCAGTGGAACTCACGGGTAGAAATTCGGTGAGGCCCTCAATAATTCCTAGTATCACGGACAGCAGATAATCGTTCAATCTTCCTCCGACGTGACCTCACGTGTGGGCCGGGTTTTTGATCCGGGCGGACGAGTCGGAGACCCGCCTCCACAAAGCTCATTCCACTGCATTCCCGTAGGTGGGGACGTTCTGCTGGATCAAGTAAATCAGGCGCTGCGCCCGGGTTGCCCAGTCTGCCTGCTGCGCATATTGGCTGACTACCTTCTGGGCCAAGGCCAGAGCGCGGTTCCTCGACTCTTCTGATTTCTTGGCTTGCTCTTCCGTCTTATAAATCTCGATTAGGGCCGAGCGGCGCCAGGCAGCATCGTACAAGGCTTGCGCGGCAGCAGGTGAATTTGGACGATCATTAGCGTACTTTTCGTAAATTTCCGCCTCTTTGTCCGGGCACTTCGACGACCCTTGCCAGTCACCGCACACTTTGTTGTCGAGCAAGCTGAAGGCGGCCAGGTCGGCCCAGCGAGAGCCGGGGAATTTCTTCATGACCAGCTTCATCCATTCTTCGTTCATGCCTTCCCGCAAGAAAGACTCTTTGGTTCGTGCCGAAGGGCGCGACATGACATCTTCTTTTTCCAACTGCCAGCGAATGTCGGCTGCGCGGTAAAGTGATTGAGGCGCAAGGGGGGAGTTGGGAAAATCGTCGTAAACGCGGCGATAGAGCCGCATGGCATCCTGTGCTGCGCCCCGCCGGCCATGGCGGCGGCTGGCCTGGTCCTCAGAGTCGGCGGCCTCGCCGTACAGAATCTTGTCGCCATCGGGAGTTGAGGGGCGCACCACACCCTTGTCTTGAACCCACCCGGTCACAGTTTTCTGTGCATTCTCTTCCTCTTCGATGAAGGCGGCGTCTGGCGTGCGCGCAGGACCGAGCAGGGCTTCCACATGAATCCAGTTGCGTGTGGTCTCCAGGATGATCAGCTCGCGGCCTCGCTCAGCATTGGCAAGCTTTGCCGAAGTGGTATCCGGGCTGAGATAGACGACAGCCTCGCGTACCAGCGCCGCGCGCTCTACCGCCCGGGCCGTTGAACACGACATGATCGCCAGCATTGCGCTTGCGAGCCAGCGATGAGACTTCATAACTGCCGGCCTCCTGATTTGGTTCATCATGTGTTTTGGTGCGCTTCGGCCTGGAGTTCCTCCAGTGTTTCCGGCGCAATATTCCCGCCACTGATGACGGCGACATTGACCCTCGTGCGCGGCAGTTGATCGCGGCGGAACACAAATGCTGCGGCCGCGACCGCGCCACTTGGTTCGGCTATGGTCTTCGGGTCGGTGGCCAGTCGCCGCATGGTGTCGCAGATTTCTTCTTCGCTCACGGTCACGATGTCGTCCACGTACTGGCGAATGTGCTGGAAATTGATTTCTCCGATGCTCTGGGTGCGCAATCCATCGGCCGCAGTGCGCGAAACCTGTTCGGCAGGGAACTGGACGACTTTTCCGGAGTGCAAACTGGCTTGGGCATCGGCGGCCAGTTCCGGCTCGGCGCCAATGACCTTCACCGATGGTTTGCTGAGCTTCATAGCGGTCGCAACCCCGCTGATCATGCCTCCGCCCCCAACCGGCACAATCACTGTTTCCACGTCCGTAAGATCCTCCAATATCTCGAGGCCAATGGTGCCTTGGCCGGCGATGATTTGTTCGTCGTTGTAGGGAGGTACGATGACGTAGCCGTGCTGGGCGGCGAGTTCCTCAGCTTTGGCCTTGCGCTCATCGCTGCCGGGGCCAACTAGCACGATTTCAGCGCCCATGGATGCGGTGGCTTCACGCTTGTTTTCAGGTGCATTGCGTGGCATGACGACTACTGCCTTTACCCCTAAGGCGCGGGCCGCATAGGCAACGCCCTGGGCATGGTTCCCACTGGAATAGGTAATGACGCCACGCCGGCCTTCATCGTCTGATAGAGAAACAATTTTGTTGTAGGCGCCGCGCAGTTTGAAAGCGCCAATGGGCTGGAGATTTTCCGTTTTTAAGTACAGGCGACGATCACCGCGCATGCCGTCGAGTTCATGAATATGCGATTGCACCAGCGGAGTGCGCACGGTAACACCGCGGAGCCGCGATTGCGCCTGCTTGATGTCGTCTAAAGATACGATTAGTGAATCTCCAATCCGCCCGCTAGATTTCGAGGATTACCGGCATGATCAGCGGCCTTCGCTGCGTCTGCTTCGAAATATAGCGTTTTAAATCGGCGCGAATTTTTTCCTTGATGACACCGTAATCAGCTTTCTCCTCGTCGCTGGAGACGTCTAGCGTCTGCATGACCGTTTGCCGCGCGCCGTCCATAAAGCCATCCTCTCCACCGGCGAAGCCTCGAGTCACGATCTCGGGGCTGGTCTCCACACGGCCCGTCAGCTTGTTGATCGCGATGATCGGTAAAACGATGCCGTCTTCGCTCAGGTGGCGGCGGTCCTTGATGATCAGGTCTTCTACGACATCGGTGCGCGAGCCGGAATCGATGCACACACGGCCGACGTTCACGCGTCCGACTTTTCGCGCGCCCAGTTCGTCGAACTCCAGGATGTCGCCGCTTTCAATCAGTATGACGCTGCCCACGGAGCCGTGCATTGACGCCGCCAGCTCAGCATGCAGCTTCAGTTGTCGGTACTCGCCGTGAATCGGGATGAAATAGCGCGGCTTAACCAGGTTCATGATCAGCTTCAATTCTTCCTGGCTGGCGTGACCACTGACATGTACCGGGGGCGAGGAACCATCTTCGTAGATGACGTGCGCCTCGCGGCGGAACAAGTGGTCGATCATTCGATAGATGGTTTTCTCGTTACCAGGAATGATGCGCGACGATAGCACCACCGTGTCACCCTTCTCGATTTTGGCGTGCTTGTGATTGTCTACCGCAGCGCGAGACAGCGCCGACATCGGTTCACCCTGAGTGCCACTGATCAGCACGCACACCTTCTCCGGGGCGAAGTTCTTCATCTCTCCCGGATGAATCAGCAGGTTGTCAGGAATTTCGACGTATCCGAGGTCTTCTGCGATCTCGGCGGAGGAAGCCATCGAACGGCCAATAAAAGCGACCTTACGGCCGTGCTCGTGCGCGAGCTCCACTGCCAGCTTGATCCGGTGAATGGAGGAGGAGAAACAGGAGATGAAAAGACGGCGCTGGGTGCGGGCGAAGATTTCATCGAACTTGCGGCGGACCGCGCGCTCGCTGGGCGTATAGCCTTTGCGCTCGACATTGGTGGAGTCCTGAAATAATGCGAGCACACCTTCTTTGCCGTATTCGGCAAAAGCGTGCAGGTCAAAGAGACGTGTATCCGTAGGTGTGGGGTCAACTTTGAAGTCACCCGTGTGTAGGACAACTCCAAGTGGTGTATGCACAGCGAGCGCGACGCAATCCACAAGGCTGTGCGTGACCTGAATAGGATGAATGGTGAACGGGCCAATGCGGAAGCGGTCACCAGGGTTTATTTCGCGGAGGTCTACCTCGTCCAGCAGTTCATGCTCTTCGAGCTTGTCTTCCACATAGGCGAGGGTGAATTCTGTTCCCCAGACCGGGACCTTGAGTTCCGACAAGATCCAGGGAAGGGCGCCGATGTGGTCTTCGTGGCCATGGGTGAGCACGATGGCGCGAATCCGCTGGCGATTTTCTTGCAGGTAAGAGATATCGGGAACAACGATATCCACGCCCAGCAACTCGGATTCAGGGAACATCAGGCCGGCGTCGATGACAATGATGTCGTCACCCCAGCGCATGGCCATGCAGTTCATTCCGAACTCGCCCAGGCCGCCCAAGGGCACGATTTGCAGCTTGCCAGTTGGCATTGGGAATAATTGATGCTAGCACAGGAGTAGCCAGTACCCAGTAGCCCGGTTGCCGTCTTCTGCGGTAAGGTCTAAAGATGTCGGAGGAGTCAAAGCGTTCCTGGTTAACCCGGCGCGCGGAAGAAGCCCTCAAGCGCGGTTTCACGCGTGCCTACGACACGGTCAAAGTCGATCCTGCAAAGTATCTGTTACAACTGCAAGCTGCACACGGCCTCCCCATCAGCAGCTTTAACGGGGTGTTCTCGGTCGAAGTCGGTGCGCTGGACAATGTTGCCGGCGATATCGTCCGCGGGGCGATGAAAGTTGCGGCCGTCGAAGGCGCCGGTCTCGGTGTCGCTGGGCTGATCA
This sequence comes from Terriglobales bacterium, assembly GCA_035272945.1. Taxonomy (GTDB): domain Bacteria; phylum Acidobacteriota; class Terriglobia; order Terriglobales; family Acidobacteriaceae; genus Gp1-AA122. The sequence continues at coordinate 7,636 of DATEPX010000148.1, read as the reverse complement.
CGATCATTCCCGATCTCAGCATCCTGGCGGCAATCACGTTGCGCACGGTCCAGAAGCTCAGCCTGCTTTATGGATTCGAGTACAACACGGATGATGAAATCGCGGAGCTCTGGGTCGCGGCGGCCAGCGCGGCCGGGGTGGACATCAGCCGGGAATTGCTGGAAAAAGAGGTAGTCAACCGATTCGTGCCCCGCGTGATCCAGCGCATTGCCGCCCAAGCCAGCGGGGAAGTGGTGGAGAAGTGGGCAGGGCGTCTGATTCCCCTTGCCAGTTCTGTCCTTGGCGCCGGGCTCAATTACTACTTCGTGCGCGCCTGGGGCCAGCGGGCTCAATCGCATTTCCGGGGGAAACACTTGGCCGTGCGGCGACAGCTTTCCGCAGCCCAGGCATCAGTGACGACGGACGATCCGCCTCTGCTGTCATCCTGAATGACCGTTTTGTCATCCTAGGGGAAGGGAAGGATATGCATTTCTTTTGCTAAACAGAGCATCTAAGAAACACTATGCACCCGATGCATCACTTTCCATGCTCGGCGGTTCTGTTTGATCTTGATGGCGTGCTTGTCGATTCCACCCACTCCGTGGAACGCCAGTGGCGCACTTGGGCGGAGGAAGTCAAAATTCCTCCCCAAAAAGTGTTGGAGATTGCTCACGGTCGCCGCACGATCGAGGTAGTGCAGTTGATGGCACCGCACCTCGACGCCGAGGCCGAGGTGCGAAAAATCGAAGAGAGAGAAGCGCACGACTCAGACGGGGTGAAGGTTATGCCGGGAGCGGCCGCATTGCTAGCGGCTATTCCGAACGGCCGATGGTGCGTGGTGACTTCGGGAACGAAATACCTGGCCGCTTCGCGACTGCGCGATGCCAAATTGCCGGTTCCGAAAATTTTGATCTCAGCGGACGACGTCAGGGAAGGGAAGCCGCACCCCGAGCCTTATTTGAAAGGCGCTCACGGACTGGGCGCGAATCCGGCTGAGTGCCTGGTTGTCGAAGATGCCCCTCAGGGAATTCAGGCGGCACGCGCCGCGGGGATGAGAGTGATTGGATTGACCAGCACCTATTCTGCCTCCTCTCTCGCGGAAGCGGATGCGGTTGTGAAGCAGTTGGGGCAGTTAGCAGTGCGCAACGGTTCTTCCGGCAAACTGGAAATTACCGTGAGGTGATGGTGCGCGGCCATCGCGGCCAATTTCTAGCGCAGGAAATCTTCTAATTCAATTCCGCGATCCGTCTTCTCATCCCGATATTTCACGATCACGGGTGTATAGAGCGACAGGTTCCATTCGGCGGCTTTGCCTTTTGAAACCGCACGTGCGCCGGGAACGACCACTGCGTTCTCAGGCACCTCAAGGGGCGCCTCCGGAGCAGCACGATAAATTTGCCCGCGAACCGTATCGTAGAGTGGGGTCGAACGGGTGAGAATGGTTCCCGCTCCCAGGACGGCTCGCGCCCGGACCAATGTCCCTTCGTAAATACCGCAGTTTCCGCCGACCAGGACATCGTCTTCAATTACGACCGGGGCAGCATTGACCGGCTCCAGCACTCCTCCGACCTGGGCTCCAGCGCTCAAATGAACACGCTTGCCGATCTGCGCACAGGAGCCTACCAGGGCGTGCGAATCGATCATGGTGCCTTCGTCAACGTATGCACCAACGTTGATGAACATAGGAGGCATACAGATGACTGAGGGAGCAACGTACGCGCCTAGTCGAACCGAAGAGCCGCCGGGCACCACCCTCACACGGTCAGCAACTGCGAAGTGGCGAGCAGGAAAGGTGTCCTTGTCGACGAACGACAGGCCGCGGCCGTCCCCCGTCTCACTGAGTTCGCCGAGGCGGAAACCCAGCAGGATGCCTTGCTTCACCCATGCATTCACGATCCACCGCTGGCCAGACTTTTCCGCAGCGCGGATTTTGCCCTGGGTAAGGGCATGGCGGAATTCGAGGAAGACTTTGCGCGCTTCAGAATCGCGCTCGACTTCCTTCAGCGAGAAGAGACGTTCGATGGAGGCCTGCAGCGATTGCATGGAAGGGAAGTATAAAGGAATTGCCGATTGCCAATTAATTGCCAATTGTCGATTGCCAATTGAACTGAACCGGCAATCGAAAATCCTAAATACATTTGCATTCGCTGCGAATCAACACACCAATCATGGTCTGAGAGGCGCTCCGCGCTTCGGAGAGAGTAGCGAAGGGGCCGTGCCAGCGGGCATGGTTGGCATCGTGCCCAGCCGGGCGTCCCTTCCCGCTGTTGCACTGACCGCAAGAGGCGCGATGTAAGACGGCTTTGTGAGGCCCGGCGTGCCAGTTCTCGTAAATGTAGAATTCGACAGCATCCGCCGCGGGGGCCGCAGGCTTAGTGATTGCTCCAACTTCAGTTGCAATTCTCTGCAGGCGTGACCGCGTGTCCCGCTTCATGGGTAACAGCGGCAGCCGATACACTTCCTGAATTTTCCCCATCATCGCCAACACGGCTTTGACCGGCAGCGGATTGGATTCGATGAAGTTGGCCTGCATCAGCGGAAGATATTTGCGATGAAGCCGTCGAGCAGTATCCCAGTCATTGTTGAGTGCGGCGCGCGTCATCTCAGCCATTTCGCGCGGAATTTCGTTGGACGCTACCGAGATGATGCCCACGCCACCCACGGCGATGACCGGCAAAGTCACGGCATCATCACCGGAGAACACCAGGAAGGTTTCGGGAACGGCATTGCAGACCTCGGCGATCTGCGACATGTTGCCGCTGGCTTCCTTTACGCCGATGATGTTCGGCACTTCCGCGAGCCGGGCGAGGGTGGTCGGTTCGATGTTCGCGCCCGTCCGTCCGGGAACGTTGTAGAGGATCAGAGGTTTGTTTACCGCTTCGGCGATCGACTTAAAGTGGCGATATTGGCCTTCCTGCGTAGGCTTGTTGTAGTACGGGGATGCGGTCAGAATTGCATCCACGCCAGGACGGTCTGCGACTTCCTTTGCCTTGTCGACCGCGTCGTGCGTCGAATTGGAAGTCGCACCGGCGACGATGGGCACGCGGCCCGCAGCCACCTCAATCGTTAGATCAATAACTCGAAGCCACTCCTCGTGCGAGAGTGTCGGCGTCTCGCCTGTGGTGCCGCAGGGAACGAGGAAGTCGATGCCTGACTCCACCTGCCACGCCACGAGGGCACGAAGGGCTTGTTCGTCGACCGAAGTGTCGGCCTTAAAAGGAGTGACGAGTGCGGTTCCACATCCTCTTAATTTCATAAAAAGAGAGAATAGCGCGGATGGCGGTATTGTACACAAGAGGGGGTAGAAACTGGCTTGTGCGGACTGGACAAAATCAAGAACAGATTCCTCGCGAGCTGACGCCCGCTTGATTGGACAAGACAGAGAAGGCGGACTGGCTATAGCTGGCGCCAGATGTCTTTGAAATCGTAGAAGCCCTTCTTCCCGGCAAGCCATTCGGCGGCACGGATCGCTCCTTCAGCGAAGCCGCGGCGGGACTTGGCATCGTGGCAGATATAAATATTGTCATTGGGAGAGTCGTAGACAAGCTCGTGCATACCGATTACGTCGCCTTCGCGGAAAGAGATGATTTCCAGTTCAGCGCCGCCCGCGTGCTGAACTTCCTTCTGGATGGCAACGGCTGTGCCGGAAGGAGCGTCCTTCTTGTGAACATGATGACGCTCGAAGATCTGCCCGTAATAGCCATGCTGAAGAGCTGCGGCGGAAGTGCGGGCTATATCAAAAAACAGATTCACGCCAACTGAAAAATTTGCGCCAAAAAGAAGGCCGGTCCCGCTCTTTTCTACCAGCTTGCGGATGTTGGGCAGTTCGCCATACCAGCCGGTGGTCCCGACGACCATATTCTTCGAGGCATGGACGCAGGCCGAAATATTCTCCAAGACCGCGTGCGGCGCAGTGAAGTCAATCACGAGATCGATGTTGTGCAAGTTGTCTGCCGTGAGTGCCGAGGCGTGGGGATTATCGGCCGCGCGCAGGACACGAACTTGGTGCTTGCGATCCCGTGCTACTCCGGCAATCAGAGAGCCGGTTTTGCCGTGGCCAAGCAGGAGGAGGTTCATAGGAAGAATTTCAACGCCGAAAACGCCGAGTGCGCCGAGAAAACCATATCGAGAAAACCATATATGGTAGGCAAGCCTAGAACAAGCGGAGGCAGGGGGAGGAGCAAAAGAAAACCGGGCTGCGAGCCCGGTTATCTCAGCGTCGAGTTGAGATGCGGTTACATTTCACACGGCGCATAGCTGGCGCCGAAGGGTGCACCCGATCTCGGTTAGGACCGGTCCGGATCCCGGATGTGCACGTCCTCAGGTCAGCTCTTCAAATCCACGAGGAGCGGAAAAGAGCCGGTTCTACCAAAGCAAAAATTGTGCCAAACTTGAATGCTTCTCATACGACTTTCATGAGTTATTCTAACCTACTGAAAATAAGTTACTTGAGATTAGTATCAAAATACCAGAGGGGAACTGCAAATCTGCTTTCCTCAGACAGGGGTCAAAGTTTTGCACAAGTTGGAGAGTCCACCGACACTTGGGCAGCAGCAGGTCTACAGCTCGCGGCGGCCTTCGATAGCCTTAAGCATGGTGATTTCGTCGGCGTACTCGATGTCGCTGCCGACGGGAATGCCCATGGCAATGCGGGTCACCTTCAGACCGGGGCGCTTGAGTTGTCCCGACAGATAGACTGCGGTTGCTTCGCCTTCGACTGTAGGGTTGGTAGCAATGATGATCTCATCGACTTGCCCGAACTCGACCCGGCGCAATAGGTTGGAGATTCGCAACTGCTCCGGGCCCACCCCCTGCAACGGGGAAATTGACCCGTGCAGGACATGGTAAGCGCCGTTGAAGTGGCGCGTCTTCTCGATGGCAGCGATGTTCGTCGGTTCCTCGACGACGCACACCAGGCGTTGGTTGCGCGTCGGGCTGCTGCAATAGGTGCAGGGATCGACGTCGGTGATGTTGTTGCAGATCGAGCAAAGGCGGAGCTTGGCCTTGACGTCGCGGACAGCCTCAGCCAATGCTTCGGCATCGCTGGAGCGCAGGATGTGGAAGGCCAGGCGCTGAGCGCTCTTACTTCCGATCCCGGGCAGCTTTTTCAGTTCATCAATGAGCCGGGTCATCGGCTCGGCAAAGCGGGACATAGGATTTTCGAATTGACGGATTTACGAATTGACAAATTTGCCTCGTACAAACTTCCACAATTCGCAAATTCATCAATCACTACGTGTTCACAATCCGGGGATGCCCATGCCACCCAGCATTCCGCCTACGGTGGACTGGACGGCCTCATCGACTTTTCGGGCTGCCTCGTTGACCGCGGCGGCAACCAGGTCCTGCAGCATCTCGACATCGCCGGACTTCACCACCTCGGGGTCGATCTTGACGCTCAGAAGCTGCTTGCGGCCGTCCATTTTCACGGTGACGCTGCCGCCGCCAGAGGAGGCCTCGACCACAGTCTCCTGCATTTTCTTCTGGAGCACGTCATACTGCTTGCGTGCCTGGGAAATCATGTCTTGCAGATTGAAGCCACCCATGGAAAACCTCTGAAGTTTCGAGTTTCAAGCTTCTAGTTTCGGGTGTGAAGTATCCATCGAGATATTCATGCACTTCTCGAAACTTGAAACTGGAAACTTGAAACTCGTCCTACCTCTTTTCCCGATAATCAATAATCGTCCGGATTTCTGCGCCGAATTTTTCCTTCATCCGGCGCACAATCGGGTCCAGCTCCACCCGCGCTCGTCCGCTGCCGTTCGACGTCTCGCGCGGTGGAGGCGCCTGCCTGGTTCCCCCGGAAACTACTTTAAATTTGACTGACCTTCCCAGCACGCCACTCGCGGCCGCGGTAGCTATGCGCCGGGTGTCAGCTCCCAATGACATGTCAATTACAGTTGCTGATTCAGCAACCTTGATCACCAGTTCGTTGCCTTCTACTTTCCATTCGCCAGTTTCGAGCATGGACGCCAGCATGCGGTGATCGGCCAATGCGTTAAGCACCGCCTTGCGAAGGTCGGGAGCTGCAGCTTGGGGATCAGCGATGTCGGCGATCTGCTCTCTTACCGGAGCGGTAGCTGGAGCAGCCGCCCCCATGACCACACCCGGTACTAACTGCGGACCCACGGCTGGAGTGCTGTCGGCGGACAATTCTGGTTTACTGCCGCCTTTGCGAGCTGAGTCCGCAGCAAAGGGCGAGACATGGCCGGAGCGAGTGGCAGGCTCTGCAGCGTTGCGCCGGCTGTGGGTGATCGGACGAGCGGCGGACGGAGTGCCTGAACTCCTGGGAGCGGTTGCAGGCTGCACTGCAGCTTCACTGAGTAATTGCTCGATCGGAAGCAGGCGCTGAGCGTGGGCCATCTTCAACAGGCCCAGCTCCAGATGGAAGCGCTGCTCCTGTTTGTAGCCAAGTTCGCTGTGCGTGCGCAGCATGATTTGCAGATGGCGCGCCAAATCCTCCTCGCCGAATAACTCTGCAACGCGTGCCACGCGCGTGCGCTCGTCGGCGGAAATCTGCAGCAGAGGCGAGTCGCCTCCCGCAACCTTGGCCACTACTGCATTGCGGAGAAAGCGCACCAGCTGGCGCGCGAAATGGGTCGGACTATGGCCTTCACTGATAAGTCTATCGACCAGGCGCAGGACATCTTCACTAGAACCGCGCGAGACTGCTTGCATGACGTCTTCGAGCACGCCTGAGGGCGCGGCTCCTACCAATTGTCGAATCGAAGCGGCAGTGACACGACCCTCACAAGAGGCAATTGCCTGATCCATGATGGAGAGTGCGTCGCGCATGGAACCATCGCCGGCTTCGGCGAGCAACGCCAGCGCGTCCTCATCAGCCGCGATGTTTTCTTTGGCCGCAAGGTCCTTCAGCTGTTGCAGGATTTGCTCAAATCGCACCGCCCGGAAGCTGAAATGCTGGCAGCGTGAACGGATGGTTTGCGGGATGTCCTCAGGCTGGGTGGTCGCCAGCATGAACACCACGTGACCAGGAGGTTCTTCCAGAGTCTTCAGCAAGGCGTTGAAGGCGGCGTCGGTGATCTGATGAGCTTCGTCGAGAATGTAGATCTTGAAGCGATCGCGGGCAGGCCGGTAACGGGCCGCCTCGCGCAGCTCGCGGATTTCATCGATACCACGATTGGTAGCTGCGTCGATCTCGATCACGTCCACTGAGTTCCCGGCGCGAATCTCGGTACAGGAGTCGCATACCCCACAGGGCTCGGTCACCGGGTGGTCCTTAGTCCGGCAGTTTAGGGACATGGCCAGGATCCGGGCTACGGTGGTTTTCCCTATCCCTCTGTGTCCGCTGAAGATGTACCCGTGCGCGGTACGGCCCTGCTCAATGGCATTCTTTAAGGTTTGAGTGACGTGTTCCTGTCCGATGACCTCGGAGAACTTCTGGGGCCGGTACTTACGCGCGAGAACCTGGTAGCTCATGGAGGACGAAACCTGATTATACGTGATGCCCCGAAGGCCGCCCGGAATTGGGCCGTCCGGGGTGGCTGTTATACCCTGTCGTTAGCAAGTTAAAATGTCCGGTTTTCTTAGCACGTGAAATGTCCGGTTTGAGTTAAACGACCAGCAGCAGTCGGGGCTGTGGGAAAGTGGGAAAGTCGGGTTTTGGACTTTTCCACCTCGCGGCTTTTCCACAGCC
>DATEPX010000147.1:0-3937 GCA_035272945.1 Terriglobales bacterium | reverse complement strand
CGCTCGCTCGAATTCAGGGCGAGCGGCGCCGTCGGCTTGCGTTGGCAAGCGGTTTTCGGCTGCTCAGATTATCTGGAATAGATCGACTCGACGCGCCGGCGCACGGGGCGGGGCGCGGGTCGGTAGGCCCAGATGGCTGAGGATTTTGATAATCACCGGCGGATCTTCAATCCCTGTCCTGAGCGCGTCGAAGGGGCGGCGATGATCTTCAAAGCGCCGCCGCAGTTGCGGCAGCGTTCGATGTCGATGTCGAAGACCCGTTTGAGCAGCCGGGCCCAGCTCATGCGCGGGGTTTCTCCCTGGGCAGAGGCGTGATCGGTCGGGGGCGCGGCGGCACGCTCTGCCGGAGCGGGAACGATTTGACGGCGCAACTTCGCGTTGGGCGCCAGCACGCCGTGGAAGCGGATCAGATGTAAACGCGGCCTAGGCACCAGCGCAGCCAGGCGCTCCATGAACTCCAGCGGCTCCAGTGGCGCAGCGCTTCCAGCGCTGCGAAAGAGCTTGCTAAGCAATGGGCTTTAGCCCCTGAGGTACGGCTAAAGCCGGTCAGGTTCGGCTCGTCTTGCAGGCCTGAAAGGCCTGCGCCACCCAACAGCCCGCAATTCGAGAAAAGCTCGTTCGGGACCTTCCTGCGCCTGCTGTTGCCCTGGCCATGGTGGCCGGATTGATCTACTTCTTCCTTCTGCGCCGTTGAATAACTAAGCATCGGCCTCTCGCTTCATACCGGAAACGCTGTTGCCCAACTCCTTCCCCGACTTTGGCGAAGGGCGGGATTTTGATTTTCGTCCTAATAAGGACGCTGCCCCGGGCTTTCCCTGATGGCACGTATCCTAACGGCCGTGGCAGCCGTAATAGGAGGTGAAAGGCAAACAAGGACAAAAATCGAAAGGAAAACGTTATGAATATCGAAAATAAGACAGTCTTGATCACTGGCGCCAACCGCGGCATCGGCCGGGCGCTCGTCGATGAGGCCCTTATACGTGGAGCGAAGAGGGTATATGCCGGGACGCGCGGCGGCGCGTTGCAGGCGACTGACTCACGCGTCACGCCCGTGACGCTGGATGTCACTAACGCTTCGCAGATCCAGAAGGCTGCTGAGGAGGTCGAGACTCTCGACGTCCTTATTAACAATGCCGGCGTGGCTATTTACGACGATCTAAGCAATGCTGACGCCATCGAGCAGCATCTGGCGGTCAACTTCCTCGGAATGTTCAAAGTCACGCGCGCTTTCTTGCCGCTGTTGCGCCAGTCCAAAGGTGCGATCGTAAACAATCTGTCGTTGGTAGCTCTGGCCCCCTTGCCGGTGATACCCGGCTACTCCATTTCGAAAGCTGCCGCGTCTAACATGACGCAATCACTGCGGGCGCTGCTCGCGGGCCAGGGCGTAACGGTACACGGCGTCTTTCTCGGTCCGGTTGATACTGACATGAACCGCGGGTTCAACATTCCGAAGGCTTCGCCCGAGTCGGCGGCGCAGGGCATCTTCGACGGGCTGGAGAGAGGCGAAGAGGACATCTTCCCCGATCCCGCATCGCAGTCGATCGCGGAGGCCTGGCGCGCAGGCGCAGCCAAGGAACTTGAGCGTCAGTTTGCAGCTTTTGCGCCGCAAAGCGTTGCGGTTTGAACAACGTCTAACTAAGGACTGCCAGGACTTAGAAGTTCAGAGGAGCAACATATGTGCCCAGCATGCATCGCAAGCACAACAGTGATGGTCGCCGGAGTCGGATCCACGGGAGGGATTCTGGCGGTGTGCATCGGCAAGTTCAGAAAATTTTTCAGAGCGAGTGGTCTCGTTCTATTTGAGAAAACATTTCAGAAAAAATAAGGAGAAACGACATGGCAACAAGTAAAGCGATGAAGACACCCCCGATCGTGTCGCAACAGGAATGGGAGGCTGCGCACCAGCAGCTCCTCGTGAAGGAGAAGGCCTTTACCCGCTCTCGTGATGCGCTGGCCGCCGAGCGGCGACGGATGCCGTGGATGGCGGTGGAGAAGAAGTACGAGTTCGACGGGCCCAAGGGTAAGGTTAGCCTGCTCGATCTGTTCGAGGGCCGCAGGCAGTTGATCGTCTATCGCGCCTTCTTCGAGCCCGGGGTGTTCGGCTGGCCTGAGCACGCCTGCCGCGGTTGTTCCCTGGGCGCCGATCAGGTCTCGCGCCTGGCCCATCTGAACGCTCGCGACACTACCCTCGTCTACGCCTCACGCGCGCCGCAGGCGGACATCGTGCGCCTGAAGGCACGGATGGAGTGGGAGATGCCCTGGTACACCATCACCGACAGCTTCGACAAGGACTTCGGTGTTGATGAATGGCACGGCCACAACGTGTTCTTCCGCGACGGCGATCGGGTGTTCCGCACATACTTCATCAACAACCGCGGCGACGAGGCGATGGGGACCATCTGGAGCTACCTCGACATCACGCCACTCGGCCGTCAGGAGACCTGGGAGGACTCGCCAGAGGGTTACCCTCAGACCCCGCCGTACAAATGGTGGAACTGGCACGACAACTACGACGCCGAGTCAACGCCTGACCAGAAGTGGGTCGAGGTGTCCGACGCTGGAGAAGCCGCCTTCCGAAAGCGCGACGCAGAGGAGAAAGCGAGCTAAAGAAGGACGAAGGGCAAACCACTTTGTCGCCTTCGAACAGCCGGCTCCTTTCGCGTAGGGGCTGCGCGACGGTTGTCCTGATTCCCGTCGATGACAAGCTGGCGGGTAGCGGCGAAATGAAGTAGTGTCTCTCGCGTTTGCAATATCAGAAGCGGATGGAGGAGTGATGGACTCGGCTCACTACGTAGACGGCTCCGGCGCAGTGGACGCACGCTATCTGGCGTTTCTGGAGACCGTCTCCACGCTTCGGCCGAGTTTGCACCGGTACTGTGCGCGCATGACGGGTTCGGTCATGGACGGCGAAGATGTCGTGCAAGAGGCATTGATCGAGGCTTATCGCAAGCTGGACCAGTTCGACGACAGCCGTCCCCTGAAGCCGTGGCTGTTTCGCATCGCTCACAATCGCTGCATTGATTTTCTTCGGCGTAAGGGAGTCAGGGACGAAGCCGAGGCGGCTGCGCCTGTACCGGAAGCGGTTTCGCCAACTGAGCCGGCCACATTAGGGATCGGCAAAGCTGTTGAGCAACTCGTCGCGACTCTGCCTCCTAAGGAACGCGCATGCGTGCTCCTGAAGGACGTCTTTGACTACTCGCTCGAAGAGATTGCGGAACTGGTCGATTCCACTGTTGGCGGCGTGAAGGCAGCGCTCAACCGCGGCCGCGCGAAATTGGCTTCATCGCCAGCGCCGTCCCACCCGACTCGAAGCGCAGACCCTGAGTTGGTGCGAATTATGCAGCTATACGTGGACCGCTTTAATCGCCGCGATTGGGACGGAGTGCGCGAGCTGATCAGCGCCGATGCCCGGCTCAACGTTGCGGATCGATTTGCTGGCGAGTTTGGAGATGCGCCTTACTTCTTCAATTACGACAATTGGCCGTGGCCGTGGAGATTGGCGTTGGGTGAAGTGGATGGCGAACCGGTGCTCATCATTCTTCAGCGTGGGGCGGACACATGGACGTCTTACTCAGCCATTCGCATGAACGTAGCCGGACAGAAGATCGAGGGGATCATGGACTACATTCATTGCCCATGGCTGATTCAGGCAGCTGAGTCTGTGTCGGTTGCGGGAATCAGCTAGAGTTCGTTCGGGACTTTTCTCTGGGGCGCCCCATTTCTAGCGTCGCGAGAAGTGGGGATTTTCATTCGTTCTGCAATCTTTCTGCGCTTCGACGAGCGGCTTCTTTCTATAGCTAATTTCTTCTTTCATCCCGTGCCCCCACTACGGATAGGATTTTTAAACGCCTTTTTCTATGGTCGGAGCCATATCGCAGGACCGGCAGAGATGTCAATTCCCGTTTCTGGTTGATGAGAAACCCGCTTTTGTGCCGAG
>DATEPX010000146.1:0-6457 GCA_035272945.1 Terriglobales bacterium | reverse complement strand
ACGTCGGCGAGCGCCAGATGCACGGCCACCAATAGCTGACCCGCTTCGTCATGCACGGCATAGGCAATGCGCTTGATCTCTTCCTCCAGCGTTTCATTGAGTTGCCGCAGCGCCACGATCGCATCTTGCACTCCGCGGTGCGCCATTTCAAAAGGCGAGAGCAGCTCTCCCAGGAAAGCACCGGCGGCAGCCAGCAATTCCTGCTCCCGCCCCGTTCCTGGGGCTTCGGCAAGCATCTCGTGAAGCGCCCGATGATGCAGGGAGGCGATTTCCATGAGGCTCTTTTTCTCCGTGATGGCCCGCCGCCCTAGCTCGTAGGCGCGGCCCAACGCCGCCTCGCCGCCATTCCCCGCGTATTCCCCAAACGCCGAGCGATATTCTTCTTCAAACGGTGCCGGCGACTTCCTCTTCCGTTTGGTTGCCATCTTCATGCACGTACCCCGGTCAGCCGTACCACCAAAACCAGCGCGTCATCATTTCCCCGACAGTGACGTTCCAGAATGCCGTCCGCCGCTCTTTGCGGGGATTCCCGCGCGGAAAGACCTTCGGCAAAGTCACCGCGCACCCCATCCGTGACAAACACCAGAGTATCCCCTTTCGCAACCGCATGCACTGCGGCCTGCAGCGCTGGCAACTGCGCGCCGACCACACCACCACGCAGCAGCAGCACCTCCTGCACGCTGCCCTTCTGGGCCCCCGCGCGCATCAACGCTCCTTGCACGTTGCCGACCCCCGCCCAGGTCATCATGCCATGCTCCTGGTCAATGGCTGCCAGGCTCAAAACCACCCCGCGCGTCGCGCGGAGCCCCTCGTGGCAGCGCTGTAGCAGAGCAATGACCGGTTCGTCCGCTCCCGCTTTCAGTATCGCAACCGCCCCCTGCGCCGCATGGGCTGCTTCTTCTCCATGTCCGATTCCGTCGATCGCCGCAACCAGAATGCCACTCTGGTTACAGCAAACCAGATGCTGGTCGCCCGATTCCCCCTGGCCCGGGAGAACAAACTTCGCCACCCCATACTCCACCAGCGGCACGTTTATTGTTTCCACTTCTTCACCGTCACAATCGTTCCCCGGCCCGGTTTCGAGGTAATTTCAAACTCGTCCATCAGCCGGCGCACTCCCGGCAACCCCAGTCCCAGGCTTCCCGAGGTCGAGAATCCGTCTCGCAGGGCTTGCGGAATGTCCCGGATTCCCGGTCCGCTATCGGATGCGATGATCAAGACGCCCTGGCGGCTGGAGGCCTGGACGATTTTCAAGGTGATATCGCCTTTGCGCGCGTAAGACACTATGTTGCGCGCCAGTTCCGATATGGCCGTGGCGATCAGCGTGGCGTCTCCAGTGGAAAAACCTAGTTCGGTTGCGAGAGCGCGGCCTCTCTGTCGGGCTGCTACGATATCTTGGTCCGAGTTGATGCCCACCCGGATTTCTCCAGCCCTCACTGTGTCTCTCTCAGTCTATGTTCTTGAATTTCTCAATCAAGTACGCCAGACCTTCCTCCAGGTCCAGTGCCGTCGCCACGTCTTCCAGGGTCAGCCCCAGTTGCACCATGGCAAAGGCTACTTCCGGCTGAATCCCCACAATCACCGTTTCCGCTCCCCGCAGTCGGATCATGTGCGCAATCTCCCGCAGCGTCCGCGAGGCGAACGAGTCCATCACGTCCATGGCCGTGACATCCACGATCACCCCCCGCGAGCGAAACTTGACCACCTGCTGCACCAGACCACGCCGCAGGTGCTCCAGGTCCGCGTCCGAGAGTGCCGCCTGAAAGGTGGCAATCAGGACCTCTCCCTGTTTCAAAATGGGAACTTCCACGTAGCCCTTCTTTCCTAAGATTTAGCGGGTTTCCGCCAGGGTCACCACTTTGTATCCCAGCAGTCTTTCCGCCTGTTCGATGCCCCCTTGCAGGTCGCCCACGGTGTTCATCTTGCCCAGATCCACGCCAATCGTCACCAAGGTCTGCGCAATCTCCGGCGAAAGACCTGTAACAATCACCGTCGCGCCGAGCAGCCGTGAAGCTTCCACCGTTTGCACCAAGTGGTTCGCTACCGTCACGTCCATGGCCGCCACTCCGGTGATATCGATCACCACCACTTTCGCGCGATTCGTGCGGATGCCCCGCAGGAGTTGTTCCGTCAACTGCCGGGCACGCTGCGGATCGATCACCCCGATGATCGGCAAAATCAGCAAGCGTTCGCGCACCTGCAGCACCGGCGTGGAAAGTTCCCGGATCGCTTCCTGTTGCTGGCGAATGACGCGCTCGCGCTCCTGCACGAAACCTACCGCCACGGTGTTCGCGATGCGGTTGGCGGCCGGCTCATAAGCATCCAGGATGCGATTCAATTTCTTGAAATCCGTCTGGTACTTGGCGAACAGCGACCGCGCCAGAACGTCGCGCAGCAGCAGCACGATGCCCACCACTTCGTGCGTCTCCACCCCTCGCGGAATGATCCGTTCCGACAGATTGCGCGCGTAGGCTTGCAGCGCTTCGAAGGCTTCGGTCTCCAAAGCCTCCACGTAACTGTCGTATACCGAAGTCGCTTCCGCGAAAATCTCTTCCTTGGTCATCGCCGTAAGCAGCCGCGTCTCCGTGATGCGCACCACCCATTCCTCGCGCAACAGCGTACGGTTCTGCCGGAGGTGCGCCACCAGCTCACGCAGAAGCTCTGAGGGCGCTTCACTCCGCACCAATTCCCCTCCCGGACTGCTCACTTGTCTGGACATAAATCGATTCTCCTTGCGCTGGACGGTCTCCAGCTGTACCGGCAAATGGGGTCCCCCACGAATTCCCGACAAATACCATGACTTACCTGCCCCCTCAAGCAAGTCAACCCCTGCTTTTTATCTCAGGTAAACACCTGAGTCCCGAGCTAAACTCTTGTCAGCGTTGATGAGCCAGTCTTTCCCCTTGCAGATTCATAGATGCCTCGTCAAGCGAAAGCATTAGTGGATTCACCCGCACTAACCCTACGGTCCTTACCGGCTTGTCGATTATGCAGATCGATGAAACGATGTCCTTTCCAGTGAGGCACCTCTTTTACACTTGCTGGCAGGAGGGGTCATGCCAATACACGAATTGCGGACCGCTAACCAACTGCAGGCTGCTCGCTTCAGGACGGGTTTGCCGAACCAAGTGACTAACCGCAGAGTTCTGGCCATGGGCCGAAGGAACGGCCCAGGGAAGGAGGGCCTTGAGGAGGTTCTGTCCTCTGCTCTGCAAACCGCAGACAATGAACTTGGTCAGATTCTGCAGGAAGTGGACGAGATTACCAAAACGCTAAAGTTAGACGCTCCCGACCTGCAGGCCCTCAGGGCTGCAGCCCCCCCGGCCGTCTGGTGTGCCGTTAGGCAGGCCCTCTTGGACAGAGAGCTGCGTCATTTGGCTCTCACTGACGAACTAACCTGCCTGTACAACCGGCGCGGGTTTTTTGCCGCCGCGGTGCAGCAACTCAAGCTGGCGAGCCGACAGGCGCAGAGCCTTTTGCTGTTGTACTGTGACGTTGACGGTCTGAAGAAGATCAATGATTCCTATGGGCACCAGGAGGGAGATCTCGCGCTGATCCGCGCTGCAGATGCCCTGGAACGTACATTCCGTGATTCTGACATTGTGGCTCGCCTCGGTGGAGATGAATTCGTCGTACTGGCGCTCGAAGCTTCCGGCCAAACCCGGGAAGTTTTGCTCCGCCGATTGGAAAAGCGTGTCAAGAAGTCGAACGCAGGTGAATCTCGCTACGAACTCTCGCTCAGTGTCGGCGTGGCCCGGTTTAATCCGAAGCGTACCATCTCGCTCGGCGACCTTATGGCGCAGGCGGACAAGGCCATGTATGAGAAAAAACGAAGCCATCAGAAACTCAACAGAGGCGACGCCTGAACGGTACGCGGCCGGGGCCCCTGAAAAAGATAGTTCTGCAAAAGGTACTGGTCCTAATGCTTCTGGAAAGGAGAAGCGCGTCCCGCTGGACGTCCAGGCGTACCTCGGGACCTACGAGCAGTTGCTCGCTGCTGAAAGGGCCATCACCGTGAACGTCAGCGCCCGCGGTGCCCGCGCGATAACCAGACGTCGCCTGGCGGGCCGAAGAGCGGCCGTGGCCCGCGGCATTGTCGAACGAGTTTCGCCTGCAAGCGAGAGTGATTTACTGGCAGGCTCTGACGACCGGGTATTTCTGTGTGGGATTAAGATTTGAGGCTGGTTTCACTCACTTTGGAGATCACCCCTGGCGTTAGGATTCCATGATAAACATCGACGCTGTGCGGAAGATCAAAGAAGGACAGGCACGCCGGCTTGCCGCCCTTCGTTGTCCTCAGGGCAGCAGGGCGATCTGATTGTGCCTCTACGAACAGATAGGCTACGTCTGGTCGATCAAGCGGTGGTGGATGGCGTAGAGGGCCAGTTCGAGGCGGTCGGAGACGCCGAGTTTGTCGAAGATGTTGTGCAAATGGTTTTTGACCGTTTGCTCGGAGATAAAGAGTTTTTCGCCGATCTCCTTGTTGCGGAAACCCTGCGCGACGAGTTGCACGATTTCTTTCTCGCGGTCGCTGAGCAACGGCTTTTCGCGGCGCGGGCCGGATTCGCTCGACTTCGAAAACGCCTTCATGACTTCGGCAGTCATGCGGTTGTCGAGCCAGATTTCGCCGGCATGCACGCGGTGGATGCTCTTTACTAGAAGATCGGTGGCGGACTGCTTTAGCACCACGCCGCGTGCGCCGAGACGCATGGCGCGAACAACGTCGCGATCGTCTTCCGCGGCGGTCAAGACGACAACTCGCGTCGGCAAGGTGTCGAAATTGACTTCCTCGAGAACGGCCAGACCGTCTTTGTCCGGCATGCGCAGATCGAGGAGAAGAATATCGGGCTTGAGCTTGGCGAGGAGCTTGATGCACTCCGCTCCGTTCTGGGCTTCCCCGACAATGGTGATGTCTTCGTCGGAATCGAGAAGCTTCCTCAAGCCGTCGCGAAAGATCGCGTGGTCGTCGGCTAGTAGTACCCGTATCTGCTGTTTTGTCTTGGCCATATCAACCGAGCGGAACTTCAATCGTTAGACGCGCTCCATGCCCCGGGTTCGACTCGACAGTCAAAACCCCACCTACGGTACGCGCTCGCTCCTTAATGGAAATGGGACCCAGTCGCAATCGATCCAATTCATCGCCGGTGAACCTACCAGCGAAACTAAACCCCTCGCCGTTGTCGTCCACTACGAGTACTAGACGGCTGTCATCCTGCGACAGTTTTACCACGACATGGGAAGCCTTGGCATGTTTTTTTATATTGTTGAGTGCTTCCCGGTAAATCTGGAAAATCTCGCGGCAAACGCGGTCCGGAGCGCGCAGCTGTGCCGAATCGATCAGCACATCAAGGGCGACAGTGGATTCGTTGCGGTACCGCTCGGCAAATCCGCGCATCAGGTCAACCAAATCAGCGCTCTGCACCCGGAGCGGACGCAGGTCTGTGACGGTCTGACGCAGCTCCGCGCCCTCATTCTTGACGGTCTGTTGGAGGCTGGCAAGGCCGCTGACGGCCTGGTCAGGCGCGGCAGGAACCCGGCGCCGCAAGACGTCCAACTGGATTTCGATGCTCAGGAGGGTCTGAAGAATTCCATCGTGGAGGTCGCGCGCAATCCGGCTGCGCTCGGCCTCGATGGCTCGTGCGCGTAAATGCCTCAAAAGAAAGATGTTTTCTAGCGCAGGAGATACATGCGCCGCGATGCTTTCAAGCCAGGCTAAGTCCTGTTTTTGAAATGAGTTACGGCCATTCAACAAGAAAATCCTGCCACTTGCTTGTCCTTCCTGATCGAATGCCACGGTTAGCAGAGACCGCACTTTGAGTTCCTGCTGCGCCGGCCCGGGCAGCCGCGGCAGATTCTTTATCACCCTGCCATCTCGGCGGTCCCAGCCGAAACCGGAACCCGGTTCGTTGAGGGAGTTCCAGCAAATTGCTGCATCCATGTCGTCCAGCAGAAAACCGTCCGTGCGCGAGAGCGGCATGCTCTCTGGCACCAGCCGCTCACTTTCGCCCGCTTTCAGCCGCCACAGAAAAATACGCTCCAGATCCGTGTCGCGATAGAGCAATAGAGCTTCTTCCGTACTAAACGTGGTGGCCAGCTCCTCAAGAAAGAGCCGCAGCGACTCCGCGAGCCCTTGATCCACTTGCATCGTTGCGTTGATGCGCGAAAAGAAATCGATTTGCGCCGCAAACCGCCGGTTAAGGTCGCCGAGATAGGCGAGGCCTACACCGCCGGCAAATGTTCCGGCCAGCAGCCCTAGCCAGGCGACCACGCGCATCCAGTCTATTTCGCCACGTCCCGCCGTCCGCAAAACCAGGACTAGAGACAGCGCGCCGGCAAGGGGGACGGTCGAGGCAAGTCCCCAGCGTATGCCTCCCGCATAGCAGATGAACATGAACGGAAACCACACTGGCACCGTGGAAGGGCTGATATAGATGAAATATCCCAGTGCCAACAAATC
>DATEPX010000145.1:0-6717 GCA_035272945.1 Terriglobales bacterium | reverse complement strand
CGGTCGCGTTAAAAGTTATTAGCCTTGGTCAGTGGGCGAGCAAAGCGCATGTGAAGCGTTTTCGTCGGGAAGCCGAAGCGGCCGCCAGTCTCGATCATCCGAGCATCGTTCCCATCTACGAAGTGGGCGAGCGCGATGGCTCCTGCTATTTCAGCATGAAATTCGTCGAAGGCGGTCAGCTTGACGAAGTAAGCAGGCGCACGCCGATGTCGATCCGGCACGCGGCGGAATTAATCGCGAAGGTAGCACGCACCGTGCATTACGCACATGAACACGGCATTCTGCATCGCGACATTAAGCCGGGGAACATTCTGCTCGATGACAAAGGCGAACCGCATCTCACTGATTTTGGTCTCGCTCGATTAGTCGAAGCTGAGAGCACAATCACACGCACCTTGGAGGTGTTGGGCACACCAAGTTACATGGCACCTGAACAAGCTGCCGGTAATAACACCCAGCTTACAAGTGCAACAGATGTGTACGGATTAGGCGCAGTCTTTTACCAACTGCTGACAGGTCAGCCGCCGTTTGCCGGTGGAACAACCTACGAGACCATCAAGCTACTCTTGGATACCGAGCCGCGGCAACCGCGCCTCTTAAATCCGAAAATAGATCGGGACCTCAGCACAATTTGCCTCAAATGCCTCGAGAAACATCCAGAGCGACGCTACTCGTCCGCTCTTGCGCTCGCCGAAGATTTGGAATGCTGGCTAAAGCATGAACCGATTCAGGCGCGCCGCACTGGGCTTTTCGCCCGAGGGAAGAAATGGGTGCAACGCAATCCAAGCAGCGCGCTACTTGCAGCGTCACTGGTTGCACTGGCAGCAGCTGCTGGCTGGATCATTTGGAAAAGTGAATTGATCCGACAACCCCTAGCAACTGGAATCGCCGTTCTGCCGTTTGAAAATCTGAACGGCCAGAAAGAAAACTCCGTCTTCGCTGATGGTGTGCAGGACGACATTTTGACCAAGCTGGCGAAGATCGCCGATCTCAAAGTCATCAGCCGGACCAGCGTGATGGAATATCGCGGCAAACGAAATATGCGCCAGATCGGCGATACGCTTCGCGTGTCTCACGTGCTGGAGGGAAGCGCACGCAGGAGTGGTGATCGGATTCACTTGAACGCCCAGTTGATCGACACACGCACCGACACCCACGTCTGGGCGGAGCAATACGACCGCGGTTTGAATGATTTGTTCGCAATCCAAGCTGAGATAGCGCAAAAAGTTGCTGACCACCTTCACGCCAAGCTGTCAGCTAGCGAGAAGGCGTCTGTTGAAGAGAAACCAACTCAGGACTTCGTGGCCTATGATTTTTATGTCCGCGGTGTCTCCATAATTTACAACGCCCAGGTGGACTCTCTGGCGGACTTAGCGAATCTTTCCGAGGCTGTAGACCTGCTTAACAAGGCAGTTACTCGTGATCCTAACTTCTTTCTCGCCTATTGTCAGCTGGCCTTTGTGCACGATTTGGTTTATCAGGAAGAGAAGGACCATACCCCCGCTCGTTTGGCCCTCGCAAAGTCGGCCATAGATTCTGCATTTCGGTTAAGGCCGGATTCGGGGGAAGCGCACCTGGCGCTGGGATGGCATCTCTATTGGGGATATTCCGATTACGCCCGCGCCCACGCCGAACTTGCTCTCGCACAACAGGGTCTACCGAATAATCCGGTGGTTTACGAGTTAGCTGGATTGATTGACCGCCGGCAGGGTCGCTGGGCTGACGCCACACACAATCTCGAGCGCGCATGTGAGCTCGATCCTCGAAACATCCCTAACTTGATTACCCTCGCAACTACCTACCTGTGGCTACATGACTATGATCAAATGGCCAGAATTCTCGATCGTATCATTGCACTTGGACCAGACCGCAGGATAGCGCGGCTCATTCGTGCTCACATTGAAGTAGACCGGCGAGCGGACACAGGACCTTGGCGTGCCGCAACTGAAAAGATCCTGACCAATGAACCTGGGGCAGAGAAAGATCCAGTTCTCGTGAGCTGGCGCTTGGATCTTGCTTTGTGCGATCGCGACTTGGACGCTGCTGGCAGCCTTGCCGCGGCGCTTTCCCAGAAGGATGGGCGTGACTTTTCGCTGGGTTTAGTTGCTCGTTTGAAAGGAGACGTCGCGGCTGCCCGCGCTGCCTTTATGAGAGCGCGCACAGAACTGGAGGAAGAGATACGCGTTCACCCTGATAATTTCAGTTTACTTTCTGATCTCGGGCTGATCGATGCAGCCTTGGGAAGAAAGCAAGAGGCGCTGAGCGAAGGCCGGCGCGCGATAGAACTGGTGCCCGCCGCCCAGGAAGCGATGAGGGGCCCATCGAATAACGAGGGATCTACAAGAACGCGGTTTGCCATGATTTGTGCCTGGGCGGGCGAACGTGACCTGGCCCTTGAGCAACTTGAGAGGCTCGCCGGAGTCCCGACGGGTCCAAGTTATGGCGACTTGCGCTTGGGTCCGATGTGGGATCCGCTGCGCGGCGACCCGCGCTTCGAAAAAATCGTTTCCTCTCTCGCGCCAAAAGAATGATGCAGAAGCGCCGCGAGGACTAAGCCCGGCTAGCCTCGATTTAGCTTGCATGTAGCCGGTTCGGTTGCCCAGACTGACGCGGACCAGGAGAACAACTGCCAATGAAAGTTGGCGTAATCCAACCGGCAATACGTCGAACTGCCTTCGCCGCTGCTGTCGGCGTTAATCTGTTGATCGCACCTAAGGTTCCCGCTCAAGCGATTGTACCGGCGGCGTTAGCGTCGCCGCCTCCTGCGCAAGTGACAACGGGCGCGACGGCCGAAGTAAAGCGAGTCATTGTTACTGGCTCGAACATTCCCACCGCAGAAGAAGTCGGTCCTAATCCGGTGGATACGTATCGTCAGGCGGACATCGAAAAGCTGGGCATTCGCAATGCAACGGACCTGACAACGTTTCTGCCACAGCAGGCGGGCGGGACCAAGAACCTGAACGGTCGCACTGGCGGGGACGGCACCGTCCAATTCAACCTGCGCGGCTTGTTGTCCAAAGAAACCCTGGTGCTCGTTGACGGAAAACGTGTCGCCCTTGGTTCGTTGAACGCCGTCGGATTCAGCGGAGGCGTGGACATTAACCTGATTCCGTTTCCCATGATCGATCACATCGACATCTTGAAGGACGGCGCCTCGGCGGTGTACGGCTCCGACGCCATCGCCGGCGTGGTTAACTTCTTTTTGGTCCACAAGTTCCGTGGGCTGGAGATCGGGGGTAGTTATGGGAACACGAACCTCGGAGCATCCAACGACATGGGTGAATGGGAGGCATGGATCAAGGCCGGCACGGGCGATGACAAGACCGATATCGTAGTCATTGCCGATTTCTGGGAACGTACCGGCGGCCTGTTTAGTCGTGACCGGGACCTAACGGCTAACGCGTTTTACATACCTTGGGGAGGAATCGATGATCGCGACTTTGTTGGAACTGGCAGCGTAGCTAGACTCTTTTCTTTTTTTGGGTTCCGCCTGCTCCCGCGCATGTTTTTCGGTCCAGGCGGTACACCGCTACCCGGCGTAAACACGCCCCTTCCGCACTCGGCACCAAATGCTGCGACTTCGCCATTTTATAAGAACGTCCTTGTGGTTAATCCCAATGCATACCCAGGCGCCCCCGGTATCCATAATCCGAGAGTACAATTTGACCAGACCGGCACGAAATATAGAGGAGGTGGCGATTACTTCTTCTATAACTTCGCGGCTATAACACCAGAGCTTCCGCCGGCGGATCGCCAAGCCTTCTACGGTTCTTTCACGCGCGATCTGTGTGACAAGCACCTCACGGTGTTTGCTGACTTTAAGTATGTCCGCTCATTTTTCGATTCGTCCCTCGCAGCGGCGCCGATTATTCCCGATCCATTCAAGATACCAGGCACGAATTTGCCTTTTAGTCCGCGCGCCTTCAGTGTGCCAATTCAGAATCCGTTTAACCCCTTCACAGTCGCCGATGCGACTATTCCAAATTTTTTTCCCGATGGAAGCGGCCTCCCCGTAAATACCGGAGTTGGGTTTCGTGCCATTAACGACACCGGTCCCAGACATGAAAAGTTCACTTACCACGACTATCTATTCGATGTTGGCCTGCGCGGCGAAATGGGAGAATTTGGCGATTATTTCAAGACGTGGAACTGGGAAACTGGTTTCCGTTATTCCCGGAACGAGGGGCAGAATCTGTCCGTCGGTGAAGTCAGCGAACCTGGATTACGGGAAGCACTTTTGGATACGGACCCAGCTACGGCATTTGATCCGTTCCTGAATTTCAATGCTCACAACACCAAGGCGGCCAGAGCGAAAGTTTATGTTAACCTGCATAACTCAGGCGAATATGAGTTACCCATAGGTTACGTCACTATTAACGGCGACCTGTTCAACCTTCCGGCCGAGCCGGTCTCATTTGCTCTAGGCGGTGAGTATGATGCGCCGAGATGGACGCTCGATCGTGACGCGCTCAATACTACCTTTCAAAGCATCGGCTCGACAAATGGTGGAAGCGCCAGAGTGAACCGGGATGTTTGGTCAATCTACCAGGAAATACGAGTACCTTTCACCAGCCCAACGTGGAACTTCCCCGGCTTCTATAGCTTCGAGGTTGACTTTGCCGAGCGGGAAGAGTGGTACAGCCAGAACACCTCTGCAGTTCTACCTTCTGGAGCCTTCCCGTTTCTGCCGGCGGCGCACAGCCAGTATAATGCGCAGAAGCCAAAGGTGTCGGTTCGCTGGCAGCCGCTCGATCCCAAATGGATAGGGGCGCTGACCTTGCGTGGCAGCTACACCGAAGCGTTTCATGCTCCGGCTCTATCTGAGATTTCGCCCGCTTCCCTAGGAGTGCCGATAGGCGTCTCGGATCCGCTTTTGCATCGGTTCTATGGCGCGGAAGGACGCATTATAGGAAGTCCCAATCTGCAGCCGGAAGTAGCCTATGAATGGTCCTACGGGGCCGTTTACAGCCCGAAATGGATCAAGGGCCTGACGCTCAGCGCGGATTGGTGGCATATTGACATGCGATCAATCACGTCCTTGCTCGGGTTTCAATTCATTGTCGATAATGATATCCCCGGCCTGGTTTTCCGTGATCCTTCTCCGAGTCCTGGTACACCGGGACGAATCACCCTGGTCATTGATCCTAACAAAAACCTTACAGGCGCGATCTTTGAAGGTCTCGACTACGAAGCGACCTATATTCTGGATTCTTCGATTTTTGGCCACGGCGATTTTGGCCGGCTAACGGCAACGCTCAACGGCACCTGGCTATCCCGGGCTGAGCTTCAGATTGCGCCTGATACAAAACGGTTCGGTATCGCGGGCGAAGTCATACCGCCGGGATTCAGCCTGACCGGCTCGCTGCCATGGAGCCGTGCCAATTTTAGTCTGTTCTACGACGGCCCGGCCGACACGTGGCTGCAGGGTTTGGATATTGGCGCAGTGGTCCACTACACGGGCCAATACGAAGATGACAATGTCAGTCTGACCAGCTCGCCCGAACCACAAATGCCTAGAAGTGGCGGCTTCCCTGACTTTGGTGAAATACGCGCGCGGAAAGTGCGGGAGTGGATTACTTTCGACCTGATCGCGTCGTACACGTTCAACCTGCCGCCGCCTGCTCCGGCGCCAGTGCCTGGCTTTGCCAAGGACGGAGGTAAAAATTTCAAGATAAAGGATGGCAAGGAGAAAAACATTCTGCCTGTATCCACCGCTGAGTACAATCCCTGTGGATGGAGCGCTTGGTTGAATAACACCACGATTTCCCTCGGAATGCAGAACGTGTTCGACGAAGACCCGCCATTTGCAGCTGGCGCAGGTGGCTACGACGCATCGCTTGCCACGATCAAAGGTCGCTTCTGGTACGTCCAGTTAAAGAAAAGGTTCTAACCGGCTGGAACAACTTACCTAGGAGCTGCCAAGGGCGGAAGCATCCGCTGCGCTTTGATGCGCACTTTCTCGATTTAATGCCCCGCGTTCACCTCGCGCCAAAATAAAATTCACCACGGATTGCACGGATAAGACGGATAGGTAGGGCGCAACCGCCGGGCGCGCCGAATCTCTTTTGTTTGTAACAGAAGATAACAAAGAAAACAAAGGCTATGCTCGGCTGGAACCGAAATGCTTTCTTCGCTGCCTTCGTTTCTCTGTGAGAAATCCACACTTTCCGCGTAACCTCGTGCCGGATTTTACGCACTACCTGAGTGAACGGCCAGAAATAACTTCTCACAACGAGGAGTTAGAGAAGGCCAAAACAAGAAGGAAGTTAAAATGATGAATAAACCAAACATTGTAAGACTGGCCCTCGTGCTTGCCTCGCTGGTTGCGGTAACAATCGCGTCCGGCCAGGACCCGCGCCCCGTTGGAACGGTGGGCGGAAGACTTCAAGGGACCTGGGAGATGCAGATAACTCTAACCGATTGCGCAGGTCACGTAATAAGGAGCCTCCCGTCACTAATAGAATTCGTGGCGGGAGGGACGGTGGTGGAGTCGAACGGAGGGACACCGCAGGCTCTGAAGACGCCTGGAGAGGGTGTTTGGCGCCATACCACTGACAGTAACTATGCGTTCCGTTTCAAATTCTTCACGTTTAATGCTCAGAACGTCTTTACGGGCTGGACGATCATTGCGGGGGAAACAACCGTGGATGAGACAGGAGACGCCAATACGGGGTCTGCGACCGTCGAGGTCTATGACCCAAACGGCGTGTTAGTTGC
>DATEPX010000144.1:0-3471 GCA_035272945.1 Terriglobales bacterium | reverse complement strand
CTCCGAGTGTGGTCCGTGCTTTCTCTTTCGCATCGAGGTGGTAATATGACCTCGCCAAGGCTGCCATCGATTCCGGCCGCTCTCGCACCTGTGCTGGTACGGAAGCAAGCATTCTTGCGGCTGTCGCGTAGTCCTTCATATCTTCCGAGACCATTCCGAAGAGCAGGCGTGTTGGCTGATCGTCAGGTTTCTCTTTCAGAATAAGCTCCAAGTTTTGCTTTGCCTCCCCGTCGCGATGTACCTGCCAAAGATTGGCTGCCAGATAGCGCCGGACAGTCAAATCGTCGGGGTCGAGCTTTAGCGCGCGCTCGAAGACCTTTGTCGAGTCGTCAAGCTTCGTCTCCATCGCGAGGACAGTACCCAGGTTGGCCAAGAAGCCAGGGTTGTCCGGTGCCAACTGTACCGCCCTTCGCAGCTCGACTTCAGCGTCTGCAAGATCCCCCGCTTGGGCAAATTGCCATGCTTTATCGGCATGCGCCTCGGCCTCCGTTTGTTGGTACGAGCCATAGACAATGCCGTTTACGAAGAGGGGTTGGAACACGATAATCAGAAAAGCGAAGCGCATAGCTTGATAGGGAAAACGCATGAGCCAAAGGAACTCGGATCTAATCGTGGCATTAGTGTCGGGGATTCGATGTACGCATGAGTTCTCCGGGCACTTTCTCGGAGACTGATGTCCAGTATAGGCTTTTAAACTGCTCGATTCAGTCCTCCAGACCAGCCACCTTACCGCGCAGGACCGTGATAGAGGCTTTAGGGAGAGTGAACGTGGTTTGTGAGCTCGCCAGGATAGCAGTGGCAGCCGGGGGATTGTCGGGGTCAGCATGGCTGTTCGGGCCGTCGTTTTTCCAGACGTACTGTTCGCTTCCGAAAGTCACGAGCGTCACTGGACCGGCAAAGGAAGCATTCCGCTTCTTCCTGGAATCTTCGAATGTAACGCAGACCCTTTGCGGATTGATCTCGTCGCGATTAACCAGCATTAGAGACCAATTCCCGTCCGGACGATGCACCGCATAAGAGGTGACCAGCACATTGCCGTCGCTGTCCTTGATATCAGTGGAGGAAGGAAACATGTGATGAACGCCGGCGCGATGTTGCGCCCACTCTAGATTAATCATGTGTGCCGCATAATAGAGCGAAGTATATCCTTTGATCTGGTAATTTTCGTCAGACACGAAATTCGACCACGTGGCCCAGCCGAGGCAAGTGTTCTGGAGGCCTTCGGGCTGGATGGGTGAGTGATAGAAGGCGGAGCCTCCTCCTTCAAAGAAGGAGCCGACATTGTCCGCTAGCCACAGCGCCGCGAAGATCGTGCTCATTGGCCCGGTGAGGCTGGCAGCAAGGTGGCTCTCCGTCACCATCAGCGGTGTGTCCCGCGGTACGCCGTCAGCTCTCCACACCTGCAGGATGTGCTTCATGAGTTGCGGTTCGGTGTACAGAGTTTTCCAAGTGATGGTGCACGGTTTGAAAGGGTAGTGCTCGAACGAGACGAAGGCCAGGTCAGAAAGGCGGCCGCGCGCCTTCAGATAAGCCACGAAGCGCCCCATCCAGGAGGTTCGCCCCTGGGAGTCGGGCCACACTCGGATGTCTTCGTTTACACCCTCAAAGATTGGTCCTCCCAGCTTGAGCGTGGGGTCGACCTTGTGAATGGCCGTGGCCCATTGGATGTAAAGCGCGGCATAATCTTCCGGCATGGCGTGCTTGCCATCGGGCTCCTCCCCCATTTCTATATATCCGACGCGGTAGCCACGCTTTTCCAGGTAGGCAATTTGCATAGCCGCATCGTCTGGCGTGCCGTAGAGCATGGTGACTGGAATCATCGCCGGAAGATTGTTCGTAAGCCCGCTACTGAAAAAAACATCAAAGCCGCTGTGCTGGTAATTTCCACTATCATTCACATCATCAGAGGAATGCCACGGATCAATCGACGAAACGCAATACGTAGTTCGTTTCTCGTTGGGATCCTTCGGCGCCTCGACAAAAGCCCCGCTGTTATCCATCGTACCCACAGTGATTTGCTGAATGGCATAGCCGACGCAGTTGCGGACGTCGTCCGATCCATGCTCGTCGCAAGTGTTCGAGGATTGTGTCATCAAGGCACGTATGTACCGTGTGGAGACAGGCACATCGGCAAGCTTCAGGGTGACCGTGCCGCCTTGGGCATTCTTCAACATACCTGAGGGGAAAACCTTCCATGCACCTTTGGGGCCCGCATCGAAGTCGAGTGCGTCTGTACCCGTCCAATATTCGACCTGGTAGTTCGTGGCATAAGGGCTGGCCCAGGCGATGCGGACAGCGCTCACTGGTTTCTCGGCCTTCAGGTCCACGACCACCCACTGCGGATGCAGCCCGTCGTTTTCGCCGGTGAACTTGCTGGCTAGATACGGATTGCTTTTCCAATATGTGAGATTCTGGCCGGGCAGAGGACGATCGCCGCTGGTGGCGAAACCACGGTGGGGTAGCGCGTAGGCAAGAATGTATTTGATCGGGTCCTTGAGCTCGGTGCTGCCGGTGAAGTATCCACTCCGGTGTGCGGCATCGCTCCAGGTCCCATTTTCCGTCCAGTGCCAGGCGGCCATGCGGAGCTCGGTGTTGTTGCGGTAGGTGATCGGTCCCCAGCCTGCGGAGAGAGACTCCTGGACAATATGTGGGGTGTACACTTTATCTATGCCCATGCGAGACAGGACATCAATCGAACTGCCGAGAGCGCTGTCGGGATCGAATGAATTGATGCTGTGGCCTCGTGTTGTGTCCACATGAACTGTCGCGGTTTGCGCTCCTGCTGCATCCACTCCGGTTTGGGCAGAAACAGCTCCGCGTATCAGCACCACAAGGACAGCAATAACAATTATGCTGGCGTGCCCGCTCGGCAACTTTCGAACAGAGCTTTGCATTGCGATTTGCCGATTCACTCCTTTCAACCCTGGTGCCATTGTGCCTCCAAAGCATTAAAGACCATATTTCTAGCTCAACAATCGGGAGCAAATCTCGATAGCGCCGAAATAATAGCATTCACTTGCGAGAATACGGCTTAACATCTATCGGGCAGAAAATCTCCGCGGAGGCAAAAAGCGTGACTGCGTGCTGGCAGAAACCCCGACGACCCGCCGGGCGACGATGGATGACAGGGATGGCATTCTTATTATAGCTGCCTGCGCGCGGCCTTCGCGCGTTACGAGAGCAGCTACACCCGTGACGCGTATGAAGATACGGTGCTGACCCGGATATAGCGCCTAGGCCTTGTGTCGATTTTTTTCGCGTCCGCAGCGACAGAATTGTCGGAACGATTGCCTGCCACACCGTCAGCCCTGACGAAGGTCATTTACGTGGCATGGTGTTCGCCCGGAGCGGCAAACGGCTGCACTGCTGCACGCTGCGGGAAACAGGGCTGCGTAAGCAGCCACTACTTTGTCCAAGATTCCAGCGCGGATGATGACAGCGGCGTTGGTGTTTTTGCCGTGCGCGCCGTGC
>DATEPX010000143.1:0-10114 GCA_035272945.1 Terriglobales bacterium | reverse complement strand
CCGCATACAGCACGGCCAGCGACGCCAGCACGTAGTGCCCGGTTTCAATCAGGCTGAGGAAGATGAAGTATTTGCCCCAGAAGCCCGCCAGCGGCGGAATTCCGGCCAGCGACAACAGGAACACCAGCATCAGTATCGTTTCGACCGGCGCCCGGGAGATTAGTCCCGCAATATCGTCGATTTCATCTCCAATCACGTCGCGCCGCCGCAGCGACGTAATCACCGCGAACGCGCCCAGGTTCATGAAGGTGTAGACCAGCAGGTAAATCAGGATTCCCTTAATGCCATCCACTCCCGCCGGAGTATTTGCCGATCCGAATGCAATCAGGCCTAGCAGCATGTACCCCACGTGCGCGATCGAAGAATAGGCCAGCAGACGCTTTAGGTTGTTCTGCGTCAAAGCGGCAAGGTTAGCCCCAGTCATCGTGGCAATGGAAACGAAGACCAGCAGCGGAACCCATATCTTATGAAGAGGTGCCAGTCCTAGCAGGAGAATCCGCAGCAGCATCGCCCAAGCCGCTGATTTCACCGCCACCGACATGAACCCGGTGATGCTGGTAGGCGCGCCTTCATAAACATCAGGCGCCCATTGATGGAAAGGCACGGCTGCAATCTTGAACAGCAGGCCCGTCGTAACCGTCAGAAGCGCCAGCACGGCGACCGGATCAGGATGATCTCCGGACACCGCCATTTGCTGCGCCAGGCGCTGCCGGATGATCACCAGATTCGTGCTTCCTGTCAGCCCATAAAGCAGCGACAATCCGTAGGCGAAAATTCCGGACGAGAACGCCCCCAGCAACAAGTACTTCAGCGAGGCCTCGTTGGATCGCCGGTCGCGCCGCAGAAAACCTACCAGCACGTAAGTCGAGATCGCCATCAGTTCCAGGCCAATGAAGATGAGCACCACGTCCCATCCCGAGGCCATGCACATCATGCCGACCACCGAGAATAGGATCAGTGAATAAAACTCGCCATGGTGCTCCCGCTCGACGTCCATGTAGTGCACTGACATCAGGATGGCAACCGCCGCTCCCGCCAGGAACAAGTACCAGAAGTAAATCGCAAACGGATCGACCACCATCGAATTCATGAACGCGGGCACCATCTGGCGATGCGCCTCACCGATCGCGATTTGAACCTTGATCAGCCCTGCCGTGGCAAACAGCACTCCGACAAAAGCCATCATCGCATTCGCCCACTTCCAGTCTTCCGGCAGCATCAGGTCAATGAGCAGGATCCCCAGTGCAAAGATAGTCAGCAGGATCATGGGCAGCGACATCAGGTAGTCGCTGCGCTGGAAGAATTGGGCGATGGTTACCGGCACTATTTCTTCCCCTCCGCCGCTACGGGCACGGAGACTGCCGGTGGCGATGTTGTAAGCGCCTTGTCATTCCGAGCCGGGTTCAGCCGGGGAGGAATCTGCTTTTTCGTTAACTCATCAACCGATTTCTGCGTCGGCGACTCCGCCATTACATTTGCCTGCGAGCCGCGCACGTCCTGCACAATCTGGTTCACTGGCTGCTCCAGGATCTGGAAGAACGGCTTGGGATAGAGCCCGATCCAGAACGCCATAATCAGTAGAGGAACGAACGTCAGCACCTCGCGCGGGGTCAGGTCCGTCAATTTCTCATTCTTGGGATTCGTAACCGTACCAAAGAAGACCCGCTGATACAGCCAGAGCAGATACGCGGCCGCGAGAATGACTCCGATCACCGACAGCCCAGCCCACAGCCGGTTCTCAATGAACGTACCCTGCAGGATGGTGAACTCACCCACGAACCCATTCAGCAGCGGCAGTCCCATGGATGACAGGAACATAATCATGGTGATGGTCGCGTAAACCGGCATCACGTTGGAGATCCCGCCGTACTCTGAAATCTCGCGCGTGTGCCGCCGCTCGTAAAGGATGCCCACGATCAAGAAAAGCGCCCCAGTAGAAAGTCCGTGATTGATCTGCTGCAACACCGATCCGCTCAGGCCCACAGAATTCAGCACAAAGATTCCCAGCGTGCAGAAGCCCAGGTGGCTCACCGAGGAATACGCCACCAGCTTTTTCATGTCCTTCTGCATGAGCGAGACCAGCGCGCCATAGATGATTCCCACGATCGACAGCCCAATCATCCAGCCGCGCACCTTGGCATTCATGACCACCGTGGGAAAGAAGGGCAAGGCAAAGCGAATGAACCCATACGTCCCCATCTTCAGCAGGACGCCGGCCAGAATGACCGAACCCGCAGTCGGCGCCTCCACGTGCGCATCCGGCAGCCAGGTGTGAAACGGGAACATCGGCACTTTGATGGCGAACCCGACGAAGAAAGCCAGGAACAACCAGATGGCGTATTGGAACGGAATCTTCGGAGCCGTCTCGTAGAGCGCAGTTAAACAGAACGTGTAAACACCGGTGACACTATGATGATTCAAGTAGAGGAACAGGATAGCCAGCAGCATCAGCACCGAGCCGAGCAAGGTGTACAGGAAAAACTTGATTGCGGCATAGAGTTTCCGCGGCCCGCCCCAGATGCCAATCAGCAGGTACATCGGCACCAGCATGGCTTCCCAGAACACAAAGAACAGAAAGAAATCCAGCGCCATGAAGACACCGAGCATGCCGGTCTGCAGCACCAAGAACCAGATGTAGTATTCCTTCACCCGCTCCTGAATCGCCGTCCACGAGGAAAGAATTGATATCCAGCCCAACAACGTGGTCAGCATGATCAGCAGGAAGGAAATGCCGTCAATGCCCAGCAGGTAACCGGAGCCGATTGAAGGAATCCAGGTGTTCGGAGTTCCCTCGACAAACTTGAACATGCCGGGCCTCTGCACCCACTGCCCTGCTTCGTAAACGAACTTCACCCCCGGCTCGAAGCGCTGCGCCCAGAACCACGGCACCAGTGGCAAAGAAACAATGAAGCCGGCCAGCGCAAACAGATTCGCAACCCAGCGGATGGCGTCCTTGCTTTCCTTAGGCACGAACAGGAGCAGGATCGCGCCCACCAGCGGAGTGAACAGAATGATCGAGAGAATGTGATTCTGCATAATTCTCACTTTGTAGCGCCGCCGTTCGGCGGCTGTTGTGCGGGCGTCTCGCCCGCTGCGACGACAGAATGCCATCGCTACAGCCGGCGAGATGCCGGCGCTACATCACTTACCGATACGCGTAATAGAAAACGAAACCCAGCAAACCCACCACCATTACGAATGCGTACCACTGCACCAATCCCCATTGCAGCAGGCGCGCAGGATACGAGAGCAGGCGCGCAACAATGGCAGGTCCGTTGACACCTAAACCGTCGATCACCCACGTATCCCACAAAATCGAAACTCTGGCGGTGAGTCGCGTGATCCATCCCGCGCCGTTCACCGTTCCATCAATCACATGGGTATCGAACCATGACGAACCCTCACCCAGCCCCATGACTCCCAACCGCACGGGACCAAGTTTTCGCCGCCCGGTAAAGAAGTAGTCGTATCCCTCGTCCACGTAGTATTTGTTGAGCATCACGGTGTACGCGGGCGGGGCGGCGGCAGCCAGCGGTTCGACGTAGCCTTTGTCAGCGTGGCGATAAGCTCTCCACGCCAGTCCCCAGCCCGCGACCGCCAGGCCCAGCGATAAGAACATCAGCAAGTATTCCTGCGGATTTGTGTGCTCCTGTTCCTTGGCGCCGGCGGCCAGTTGTGCCGGATGTTCCGCGCCCAGAACAGGCGCTTCGCGCGCGAACACCGGCTCCAGGAATTTTTCAATCCGGTTCGACCCGCCCAGACTATGCGGGACCCCTAGCGACCCGGCGAGAATCGAGCCGATAGCAAGTAGGACCAGCGGTCCGGTCATTGAGGGAGGTGATTCATGGATATGATGTTCCACCTCGTGGCTCATGCGCGGCCGTCCATGGAACGTGAGAAACATCAGCCGGAACATATAGAACGAGGTCATGAACGCGGTGACAGTGCCGATAAGCCATAGCAGACGGTACGCGCCCCCTTCTGACGACCACGCTTGCCACAAAATTTCGTCTTTCGAGAAAAACCCGGCAAACGGGAAAATCCCGGCAATTGCCAAGGTCGCGATAAACATGGTCCAGTGGGTCACTGGAGTTCGCGCGTGCAGGTCGCCCATGTTGCGCATGTCCTGCTCGCCGCTCATCGCGTGAATCACCGATCCGGCCCCAAGGAACAGCAAAGCCTTGAAGAAGGCGTGTGTGAACACGTGAAAGACGCCCGCCGCAAATGCGCCGACGCCCAGCGCCAGGAACATGTAGCCCAACTGCGACACCGTGGAGTAGGCCAGCACCCGCTTGATGTCGTTCTGCACCAACCCGATCGACGCCGCAAAGATGGCGGTCAGCGCCCCCACGATGGCAACCGTCTTCATTGACGTGGGCGCCAGCACGAACAACGCATTCGACCGTGCCACCATGTAGACGCCCGCCGTCACCATGGTTGCCGCATGGATCAGGGCGGAAACCGGAGTTGGGCCTTCCATCGCGTCCGGCAGCCATATATAAAGAGGTAGCTGCGCCGACTTCCCGCACGCACCGATGAACAGGCACAGTGTGGCGGCAGTAATGATGGGGTCGCCGATCTGGAAATGTCCGCTGCGGGCCAACGCATTAACCTCGGTAAACCGGAACGAGCCGAAATACCACGCAATGGTGAACATCCCCAGCAGGAACCCGGCGTCACCGATGCGGTTTACGATGAATGCCTTGTTGGCGGCGTCGCTGGCCGACTTGCGGTGAAAGTAAAAGCCAATCAGCAAGTACGAGCACAGGCCCACCCCCTCCCAGCCCACAAACATCACGGCGTAATTGTTCCCCAAGATCAGCGTGAGCATGGAGAACATGAACAGGTTCAGGTAGCCGAAGAAGCGGTAATAGCCCCCTTCGTGCGCCATGTAGCCGGTCGAATAGATGTGGATCAGCATGCCGACGCCGGTCACAAACAGCAGCCAGATACTGGAGAGCGGATCGAGCAGGAAGCCGGCATCAGCGTGGAACGCAGCGGGCGCTCCGTTATACGTGATGTAATTCAAGTGGCCGGTGTCACTTCCCAGCCAGGTGTACAGAATCTGCTGAAATGGATCATGCCCGTGGCGCGCCGCCCAGTCCGTGTATTGCCAAACCGATCCGCACGCCCACAAGAACGACACTACCACGACGCCCACACACACGGCGCTCACCGCCGCCTTCTGCATCTTGCGGCCAACAAAAAACATTGCCGCCGCCCCAAATGCCGGCAGCAGCGGAATCAGCCAGATGGAGTTCAGGAAAAACATATTTCAGCCGCTAGCTCCTACCTACTAGCTACCACTTCAACAAGTCCACTTCATCCATGTTGACCGTCTCTTTATTTCTAAAAAAGGCAATCAGGATACCCAGCCCGACCGCGGCTTCCGCGGCGGCATCAGTAATGACAAAGATGGCGAACACCTGCCCCTGCAGTCCCCACATCCGCGAGAACGCCACTAGGTTCAGGTTGACCGCGTTCAGGATCAACTCGATGGACATCAGCACAATGACCACGTTGCGCCGCGTGAGCACACCGATCGTCCCCAGCGTAAACAGCGCCGCCGCCAGAATCAGATAATGTATCGGTGTGATCGGTACCATTTCGGTTCTCCGTCCCTACCTACTGACTCCTGGCTCCTAGATTCTCTTCTTCGCCATTACTACCGCTCCCACGATCGCAACCAGCAGCAGCAGCGACGCAATTTCAAACGCCAGCATGTACTGCCCATACAGCGAGAATCCCACCTGCTGCGTGTTGCTCGTTTCCGGAAGCTGAGCCAATGGCCGCTTCAGTAACTCAGCCAGCGTCTTGCTGGCAGTAAATACTTTCACGAAAAGAATGCCGAGCCCTAAAGTGGCCGCAATCGCCACCAGCCACTGCTTGTTGAACTGGCGTTCTTTTTCGGCCCGCCCCACGTCGACCAGCATGATCACGAACAGGAATAGCACCATGATGCCGCCTGCATACAGAATGATCTGAACGCCGGCGACAAACGGCGCATACAGCATCAGGTAGATCCCCGCAAGCGCGAGTAAGGTGAGAATCAGGGCCAAGGCCGAGTGCACCGGATTTTTCCGCGTGATCACCAGAATGCCGCTAACGAGTGCCAGCCCGGACAGAAAGTAAAAGAAAAATGGAGTCGCGACCGGCGCCATCTCAGAGCACCCCCACGATGGCGGTCACAATCAGCACGCCTAGCCCCATTGGCAAAAGAACTTTCCATCCCACCTTCATCAATTGGTCGAAGCGGTACCGCGGGAAGGTGCCGCGGTACCAGATGTACAGGTACATGAAGACCGCAACTTTGGCGACGAACCAGTAAATGTCCTGAATGCGGTCGCGCACGGGAGGAATAAACAGGATCAGCCCAATCAGCCCGAGCAGCGCACCGAATCCCGCCAGTCCCAGTGTCTGTACGCGGAAGTAGCGCATCTTAGGCATGCGCGCGGTGCTATAGAAGGTCAGCCCGGCGAGAGCGAGGAACATCAGCCCCGGAAATAATGAGAAGACCAGATCCCATGTAGGACCGTTGAGCAGATTCGGAAATGGCCGCAACCATCCGCCAAGCCACAGCGTCACCAGGATGGACGACACGGCGATCATTGCTGAATATTCTGCGAGGAAGAACAACGACCAGCGGAATCCGCTGTACTCGGTGTGGAAGCCCGCGGTCAATTCGGATTCGGCTTCCGGCAAATCAAAGGGCGCGCGGTTCGTTTCCGCTACCATCGCGACGGCAAAAACGAACATCGCCATCAGCCCCAACGGAAAGAACTTGAAGGCAAACCAAGTCTGCTGCTCCTGCTGGGCCTTGACAATCTCGATCATGCTGAGCGTGCCCATGCCATTGCTGCCGCCGGTTGCGTAGATTCCAGCTCCGTGCAAGCTGGTCATCAACACCGCCGAAACCACAGCCAATCCCATAGCCACTTCGTACGACACCATTTGCGCGCTGGAGCGCAATGCTCCAATCAACGGATAGTGCGAATTCGATGCCCAGCCCGCCATCACGATTCCGAGCACCCCCAGCGAGGAAACGCCCAGCATAAAGAGGATGCCGATGTTCATGTCCGTGACAGCGTGCTGCGGTCCGAAAGGCACAACAATAAAAGTGGTGAAGGCGGCGGTGACCACGATCAGCGGCGCCATCCAGAAGACTGCCTTATCCGCCTCGGCGGGCATGATGTCTTCTTTGATAAGCAGCTTGATAGCATCCGCGATGGGCTGCAGCAAACCATGAGGACCAACGCGCATCGGCCCCAGCCGGACCTGCATGTGAGCCAGGATTTTTCGCTCCAGCCAGTTCATGGCAATCACCGCGATGGACAGCCCGAGGAAGATCAGCATGATGTAAATGAAGGCCCAAAGCATGTTCCCGGCTGCCCCGGGTGTGGCATCGCTCTTTAAATAAGAGGTGATGTAATCCAGCATCAGCGGTCCACCTCACCGAGCACGATATCCAGCGTGCCGATCACAGCAATGACATCAGCCACCAGCTGCCCGCGCACCATGAGATCGAGCGCCTGCAGGTTCACAAAAGATGGCGGTCTCACCCTCAGGCGATAGGGCTGCGTTGATCCGTCACTCACGACGAAATATCCCAGTTCCCCCTTGGGCGCTTCGATCGAGTGATAAATCTCGCCCACCGGCGGCTTCAGCACCTTGGGAATTTTGGCCATGATCGGCCCTTCGGGAATCTTCTCCACTGCCTGGCTGATAATGCGCAGCGACTGCCGCATTTCGGCCATGCGCACCAGGTACCGGTCGTAGGTGTCGCCGTTCTGGCCAGTAGGGATCTCAAAGTCCATCTCGGAATAGGCCGCGTAGGGCAGCGCCTTGCGGATATCCCATTTCACTCCGCTGGCCCGCAGCACTGGCCCGGTCACGCCCAGTGCGATGCAGTCCTTGTCCGAGATTGTGCCCACGCCCTTGGTGCGCTCGACCCAAATACGGTTGGTCGTGAGCAGTTCTTCGTATTCATCGATCTTTGGGGTGACGAAATCTACAAACTTCTTCACATCGCGTTCGAACCCGTCATAGGTCTCGTACTGACAGCCGCCAATTCGAAACGCATGCGTAGTCAGGCGCGCGCCGCAGTACTTCTCGAAAATCTTGAGAATTTCTTCGCGGTCGCGGAAGGTGTAGAAGAGCGGCGTGATCGCGCCGATATCCAGAGCATGCGTGCCCAGCCAAAGCTGGTGGCTGGCAATTCGATTCAGCTCCGTGAGAATGACTCGAATGTATTTTGCGCGCGGTGGCGCCTCCACATTGAGCAGCTTCTCGACCGCCTCGCAGTAACCCAATCCATTGGAAACCGCCGCCACGTAATCCATCCGGTCCACGTACGGATTGAACATCGCGTAGGTGCGGTTTTCTGCAATCTTCTCCACGCCCCTGTGGAGATAACCAATCACGCACTCGGTTCCCAGAACTTTTTCGCCGTCCAGCTTCAGAATGACACGCAGTACTCCGTGGGTAGCCGGGTGCTGCGGCCCCATATTAATGATGAGTTCATTGGAGTCGAGAAACGTCTCGTCGCGTTCGCCTAGCTCGAGGTGCGAGAGATATTTAGAATTATCGGTCATTGGCCGCTCTCGATCCCCAGGTTGATCTGCACCCACTCTTTATCCTGCTCGATGATGCCGTAATCTTTTCGCAGCGGATGTCCCTTCCAGCCATCGGGCAGCAGAATTCGCTTCAAGTCCGGGTGACCATCAAACTTGATCCCAAACATGTCGAACGCCTCGCGCTCCAGCCAGTTAGCTGTCCCCCAAATCGAAGTAACACTCGGAATCGACTCGCCCTCCGCAATCATGGCCTTGACGCGAATCCGCTCGTTTCGTGGAAATGAATACAGAATCCACAGGACATCGAATTGCTTTTCGCGCTTGGGGTAGTGCACCGCCGTGATATCCACGCAGTAATCGAACTGCTCTTCATCCCGCAGAACCTGCAGGATCTCAGGAATGAGGGAGCGGTCCACGATCATGTAGTTCTGCCCAAGGTAACTCAGAGGCTCGATACCGGAACCGTATTGCCGCTTAAGCTGGGTGATCATGGGCGAATCCCACGGAACCGGAACCGGACCGGCAGGCTTGGCCGGAGGCGCTGGTCTCGGTGGAGCAGCAGCTGGATTCGGCGGCTTGCCCGCAGGCGTGGGCTGGACCGCACCGGATTGCTTCTCCGCCGCCGGTTTCTGTTCCCCGCCCGGCGGCGATGGTGTAGTGGACTTGTTGTCGTCAGGCATACTACGAAGCGTGCACTCTCCGGCGCTGCAAGTCGTTGAAAGAACGCTAACTTCTAACAGCTGGCTACTGCACTCGTCAACGGAACCGCGTCACACCCAATCGTGATGGTGGTCACTAAACTCGTGCTCATCAACTGAAAGCCGATAGCTGACAGCTTTCTAAATCCACTCCAGGGCACCCTTTTTCCAGATCCACAAATATCCAATCACCAGGATGCCCAGGAAGATAAACATCTCCAGCAGACCAAACAGGCCGAGAGCCTTGAACTGCACCGCCCAGGGGAACAGGAAGATGGTCTCCACGTCGAAGACCACGAACAGGATGGCGACAATGTAAAAACGCACGGTATAACGGCCGCGGGCGTTGTCCACCGGATCGATGCCACACTCATACGGCATCAGCTTGGTCTTGTGCGGATTTTCCGGGCGAACCAGTTTGGCCGCCAGCAGCGTGACCGGAAGCAAAATCCCGATCACGGCCACAAATATAAAAATAGGAACGTAGTTCTGCGGCATCCGTTTCCTCGAACCACTTGCCTGTTATGAAGATTAAAAGAACCGTTAATACTACCCCTGAATGCGCATACCTTCAACCTTCCGTATCGAGTCAATCGAGCCATCGAGCCATGCTAAATGTAACCAGAGGAGGGGCCGTCGAGACACATAGGATGTAACCGGACTCAAAAGACGATCTTGATGAGGGTAGATTGGGGCACAAGACGAAGTGGGAATATTTCCGAGCCCTTTACGAGCGCTACCGCAAAGCTGGGCGCGAAGCCAAACGAGTGATGCTGAACGAATTTTGCTGGAACACCGGATACAACCGGAAATATGCGATTCGTCTTGTGAACGGACCTGCTG
>DATEPX010000142.1:0-2942 GCA_035272945.1 Terriglobales bacterium | reverse complement strand
ACAACTACCAAGATGACGGCCGCTTGCAAGATGAAAGAAATTGCTGTGCTTCCGCCTCGGTGGCTGGCAATGGTGTTGTTTGAATCCAGAAGAGTTTGTTCAAACATGCAGAATCTCCCCTACCTCAAAGTCTGCAAAGCTTTATGTCCGGTCAGGCGGACACAACGAGCGCCCTCTTTCCGCTCTCGCACTGCTTCTTCAAGTTCGCGCCATTGGATGATCACGGTCCCAAGACGAGGTTGTAAATGTATCGTGAGGCGACGCGACCTTCAGGTCAGGGTTTCCGCCGAGAGTGGCGGAGCAGGAGCAGTTCGCGAGTACTCTCGATTTGAGAGTCTCGCTATGTTTTTTGCGAACACGACATAAGT
Source organism: Terriglobales bacterium (assembly GCA_035272945.1). Lineage (GTDB taxonomy): Bacteria > Acidobacteriota > Terriglobia > Terriglobales > Acidobacteriaceae > Gp1-AA122. The sequence continues at coordinate 2,574 of DATEPX010000142.1, read as the reverse complement.
TTCTGGGCGAGGTAGCTGAACAACAATCTGGGCAAGCGCAATAAATAAATAACAGAGGAGAGAAGTAGTCCGTTCTGTCCAGCCTCTCGATCGCAACGCCTTCTGACCGGGTCAGGTGCGCGCGATTTCGTACAGATACTGCACGTGCGAGCGTACCGCGCCATCCATACCCTGAATCTTAGGGTTTGAAGACTCGATCACGTAGTATTCGTCGGGCGCGTGGGCGCCGCTGCCGTGGCCGACGCCAAAATGTCCGGCAGGCAGCCGCATCGGTTCTCCCGTAAATACGTATCCCGGCCATGAACCAGCGTTGCGCGGCAGCACTATCGGATCGAGTCCGAACTGGCGATAGACCGCGAGTTCGGTTTTGATGATGGCGGAATCGGCCGGCGTGCTGGTGGGGTCGTAGCCCCCGGTCATGTTCACCTCGATATCGCCGAAGCCATGCTTGGCAAGATGTGCCTTAATTGCCGCCAGGGCCTCTGCCGCGGTCATGTCTGGGACTAGGCGCATATCGATCTTGGCCGCCGCCTTGTGCGGCAGGATGGTCTTACCGCCAGGGCCTGTGTAACCACCAACCAAGCCCTCAATATTCACCGTCGGGCGCGCCATCAGAAGCTCCAACGATTCCTGAAAACTCGCATCGCGTACCCAGTGTTGCACTCCCAACAGCTTTTTCATATCGCTTTCGTTCAGGCGTCGTGCAGCTTCGGCGATCATGTTTTTCTCTTGCGTCGAGAGCGGCCGCGCCTTATCTGCGAAGCCTTCGATAGCCGGATCATTGCCGTCAGGGGAAACCAGCGTGGCCAGCGCCAGGACCAGGTGCCACGCCGGACTATCCACGCGGGCCTTGTTGCTGGAATGGATGTCGAGCTTCGGCCCACGTCCCCATCGCTCGCCGCTGGACACCACTTCGCATTCGACCACGCCCTTCGCTCCCAGCGTGATCGTCACGTTTCCGTCGAGTCCCTGCGAGGCCGTAGGCATGAAAATGCCAACGCATCGGCGCAGTGCGGCCATGACCTCGGGCCGGCGCACAATCTGCGGAAAGTGTGGCGACCCGATCTCTTCTTCTCCCTCCGCGACCAGCACAAGATTTACAGGCAGCTTGCGCCCGGCGCCGCGAATGGCATGCAGCGCCGCCAGATATGTGGCTTCCGGTCCTTTTTGGTTCACGGCGCCGCGCCCGACAATAACCTTACCCAGGCCAGGCTTGTCCACGAGGCGCGCTTCCCACGGCGGCGACGACCACTCCGACGGGTCAGCTTGCTTGACGTCGTACATGAAGTAAAGCCCGAGCGTCTTGGGTGCGCCCGCATCCAGGGTGGCGAAAATTCCGGGCTGGCCCTCGCTGGGAATCTTCGTGACCTGTTGGAAGCCGGCATCCCGCAGCATCTGCATGGTCAAATGGCAGCCTTCGTTGAGGCCCCGGTTCTCCGCCGCGATCGAGGGTTGCCGGATCCATTGCTGCAGCCGTTGGATGGCTTCGTCGTGACGCTTTTCGATTTCTGCCCAAATGGGCGCGTACTCAGAGTCGCGTGATGTCTGCGAGGTGGCAAGCCGCGGCCACATCAGCGAGGCTGTCCCCAAGGCTGTAGTCGCAAGAAAGTCTCTTCTATCCATGGCCCGCGAGGATAAAACAAGCGGGAATTGGTTGTCGAGAGTAGCAGACAATTCTGGAAGACTGGGCGACGGGCGCTTTCAGTTCGAGAGTCTCACTGGACCTTCTGCAAGCGTGAGATCAATTTCTGAGCCAGATTTTCTTCCGATTCTGACCATAGAAGCCGTCCACTTGCGCCGCTCTTCTTATCCGCGGCAGCGGTGAATTCTACTAGCTTTTGCACGTTCTCTTTCAAACGCGTCTCGTCTAGCGGCGCGAGCTCTAGTTCCTCATAGAGAAACGGCGTGTCTAGTCCAAAGTCGATTTCGATATCTCCGACCCCGGGATCAGCACGCTCGAAGTCCTTGCCGTGAACCAGAAACTTTACTTGGCTGGGCTGAAGCAACCATTGACCGGTATCGCGCTCGGGAGACCAAAGGTCCCAGTAGGCCTCAAATATGTAAGCGTAATCGTTATGCAGAAGGTCGGAGGCCATGCCCGCGGCCGCCTCTGGCGGGATGCCGGGACTGAAGCGTTGCTCCAGAACCGTGGCTTCTCCCCACGAAACAGGATGTAGAGCGAGGTACGTGATTCCTGGCCGCAGCGTGGAGAAGGGAAACTGCTTCATTGCGGACACGGTGCGCGGCAGTATTTCCGCAGTTTCAAAGCTGGGAAACCAGAGACTCAGATAAAGCGGGTCGGGCATGAGGTATCTTCCTGCGGCAAGCGGCGCTCCCTTCAATTTTACAGGGGTGCGCCGATAACCGATTGTCCGCCATGCCTCTGACTGCCTCTGACCCGGTGACTCCCTGATTTTGTCGTGAGCTAGTGCACACTAGATTGTCCATGAGTAGGCTGCCGCAGGGTCTTCAGTGTGTGCGTCAGAACTACTCTGTGGGTCAAAACGGGGAAACAGAATCCGCAAGATACCAGCCCCGGAGGGGCGAAATAGGTTAGCCCAGGACCTAAGTCCT
>DATEPX010000141.1:0-19606 GCA_035272945.1 Terriglobales bacterium | reverse complement strand
TTATACGACGAAATTGCCGAGTTCAAACGAGCCTGCAACGGCGTGCACATGAAGGTCATTCTCGGCGCCGGAGATCTGCTGACGCTGAGAAACGTGAGTCGTGCCAGCTTCGTCGCCGTGATGGCCGGCGCTGACTTCATTAAGACGTCGACCGGCAAGGAGACAACGAACGCAACTCTGCCGGTCGGATTGGTAATGGCGCGAGCCATACGTGAGTATGCTTATGAGACCGGGATGGCGGTTGGCTTGAAGCCCGCAGGCGGAATTCGCACCGCGAAACAGTCCATCGAATGGCTCTCGCTTATGAAAGAAGAGCTGGGAAATTCTTGGATGAAGGCGGAGCTTTTCCGCTTTGGGGCAAGTGCCCTGTTAAACGATATCGAGCGGCAGTTGGAGCATCACGCAACGGGCCGGTACTCCGCCGATTACCGGCATCCAATCGCCTAGCGCGGCGGGGAAGTCACGGAAGGAATGAGCATCGCTGAAAAATTTGTTTCCGTGGAGTATGGGCCCGCTCCCGAAGATCCCAAAGAGGCCCTGACCTGGCTGGACCACCACGGCCGGCGGTTCGGGCACTTTATTGATGGAAATTGGCAACCACCGGCAGAAGGCGTGTTCTTCGACACCACCGACCCGGCTACAGGCGAGAGGATCGGCCGGGTGTCTCAGGGATCGTCCGCCGATATCGATGCCGCAGTCCAAGCCGCAAGAAAAGCCCTTCCCCGTTGGCAATCGATGAAACCGCACGAACGAGCCAAGTACCTTTACGCCATGGCCCGAGCCGTGCAGAGGCACTCACGGCGCCTGTCGGTTCTCGAAACGATGGACAACGGCAAGCCCATACGGGAGAGCCGCGATATCGATCTCCCGTTGGCCGCCCGCCATTTCTATCACCACGCGGGATGGGCGCAGCTGCTCGAGCAGGAATTTCCGGGCTACACAGCGTGCGGTGTGGTCGGACAGATTATCCCGTGGAACTTCCCGCTGCTCATGCTGGCGTGGAAGATCGCGCCTGCCCTGGCGACGGGGAACACCGTCGTTCTGAAGCCCGCCGAGTTCACGCCGCTCACCGCGCTTGCCTTCGCCGAAATTTGCCAGCAGATCGGTTTGCCGCCGGGCGTGGTCAACATTGTGACCGGAGATGGCTCAACTGGCGAGGCGCTGGTGAAGCATGCTGACGTGGACAAGATTGCCTTTACCGGCTCGACCGAAGTGGGACGAGCGATCCGCCGTGCAACCGCCGACACTCATAAGCGGCTGTCGCTGGAGCTGGGCGGCAAATCGCCTTTCATCGTTTTCGAAGATGCGGACCTCGATAGCGCCGTTGAAGGACTGGTGGACGGCATCTGGTTCAACCAGGGTCAGGTATGCTGTGCGGGCTCCCGACTTTTCATGCAAGAAAGCGCTGCCGAGCCGCTCATCGAAAAGATTCACGACCGCATGAGTACGCTGCGAATCGGTTCGCCCCTGGATAAGGCGATCGACATTGGAGCGATCGTGGCTCCCGTACAACTGGAGCGGATCCGGCGTTTGGTGGATCAGGGTATCGCGGAAGGCGCAACCTGCTGGCAGCCGGAGCTCGAAATGCCGTCGCGCGGCCTCTATTTCCCACCCACCCTGCTGAGCAATGTGCATCCCACTTCGATCGTCGCCCAGCAGGAAATTTTCGGCCCGGTGCTGGCAGCCATGAGCTTTCGCACGCCGGCCGAAGCAGTGGAACTTGCCAACAACACGGTCTATGGACTCGCCGCCTGCGTGTGGAGCGAGAGCATCAACGTATCGCTTCATGTGGCGGCCCAGTTGAAGGCGGGCGTGGTGTGGGTCAATTGCACTAACCTCTTCGACGCATCGTGCGGCTTCGGCGGCTACCACGAGAGCGGCTATGGACGCGAGGGTGGACGGGAAGGTCTGCTGGAATACCTGGAGCCCTCGTGGTTCAAGACGGCCGTGCTTCTCAGGCATACCGAGCCGTTGCACGGCGATTTCGGTGATGAAAAACAGGAGAGTGACACGACAATCGACCGGACCGTGAAGCTTTACATCGGTGGCAAGCAAGCGAGACCGGATTCCGGCTACAGCATGGAAGTACGTGGCCTCAAAGGCGAGTTGCTGGGCGAAGCTCCGCTGGGTAACCGAAAAGATATTCGTAATGCGGTCGAAGCTGCACGCAAGGCTTCGAGCTGGGGGAAGACTACGGCACACAACCGCGCCCAAGTGCTTTACTACATGGCCGAGAATCTTTCCTTGCGTAAGGAGGAAATCTCCCAGCGTCTTGCGGCAGCGGTGGGAGCGGCGCAGGCAACCCACGAAGTAAGCGTCGGGATCGAGCGGATATTTTCCTATGCCGCCTGGGCCGATAAGTTCGAAGGGATGGTGCACAATCCGCCGTTGCGAGCGATTGCTATCGCAATGAATGAACCCATCGGGACCATCGGAATTATTTGTCCCAACGAAGCTCCGTTTCTGGGGCTGCTTTCATTGGTCTTGCCGGTCCTGAGCGCAGGCAATACGGCCGTCGTGGTCCCCTCGGAAACATATCCCCTGATCATCGGGGATCTGTATCAGGTTTTCGATACCAGTGACTTGCCCGGGGGAGCAGTAAATATCGTGACCGGGTACAGGTCCCAGCTTCTCAAGACTCTGGCGGAGCATGATGACGTTGACGCAATCTGGTGCTTCGCTGAAGCGGCCAGCGCGGCGGCAGCCAAGTCGTTTTCGGTCGGAAATCTGAAACAGGTCTTTACCAATGAAGGCCGCGCTATCGATTGGTTTGATGTGAGGCAAGGGGAAGGCCGCTGGTTCCTGGAACACGCCACCCAGGTGAAAAATATTTGGGTTCCCTACGGCGAGTGAGCCGGAGCAATCGACTCTAGTAGGCCCTGGTCTCATCCTGCTGATGATGAACTCGATGGCACACGATTGGGGTTTCCGCTGCCGCCGTCGCTGCTCGCGACCGCTGCGGTTGAGTTCCTCGGGCGCGAAGCCGAGCTCGAGCAGATGCAGGCTGTGTGGCAGCGTGCCAAAGGTGGACACCATCAATTCCTGCTCGTCGCGGGTGAGCCAGGCATTGGAAAGACGCAACTGGCGCTGGAATTTGCCCGCCCTTGCGGTGCCGAAGGGAGCACCGTCCTGTTGGGGTATAGCGATGAGGAGAATCTGGTGCCGTACCAGCCTTTCGTCGAGTGTCTAAGCTAGTATTTCCGCAACTGCCCTCAGGCCGAACTCCGGGGTCAACTGGCTGAGATCGGCGGCGGAGGCGAGCTCGCACCGTTCGTCCCGGAGCTGCGCAATCGCATTCCCGATCTTCCGAGCCTGCCGCCGATGGACCCTGAGGGACAGTGATACCGTTTGTTCGAAGCTGTGGCGGCCATGCTTGCGGTTGCGTCGCGGGCGCGACCGATGCTCCTCATCTTCGACGACCTGCACTGGGCCGATAAGCCAACACTGCTGCTACTGCGGCATATCATGCGGTCCGCCCGCACGGCCTCCTTCACCATAGTCGCGACGTACCGGGAGAGCGACCTCGGTCGCGCGCACCCGCTAGCAGAGCTGCTGAGCACGCTGCGGCGCGAGCCAAGGGTGACGCGAGCCGGGCTCCGCGGACTGAATCTTATCCACGTCAAGGCACTGGTCGCTTCCATCGCCGGACCGAGGGCTCCGTCACAGCTGCCTCAGCTGATCATGGATAACACGGACGGCAACCCATTCTTCGCGACCGAAATGCTCCAACATCTGAAAGAGACTGGGGCGATCGCCAAGCTTGACGGGATGATGGGAAGGACCATCGACGTTGCGGATCTGGGGTTGTCGGAGGGAATCAAGGAGGTGATCGGCCGACGGCTGTCTAGGCTGAGCGAAGCATGCAACCGAGTGCTCAGCGTCGCCGCGGTTATCGGTCGCGAATTCGATGCTACGGTCCTCGAAGCGGTTGCCGATCTGCCCGAAAGCACGCTGCTGGACGCGCTCGAGGAGGCGGCCCACGCCCAGCTGGTCAGCGAGTCGCAAGCCGTGAGCGGTCGCTTTGAGTTCCTGCACCCGCTGATACGGGAGACGCTCTACAACGAGCTGAGCTCCGCACGTCGGGTGAGATTGCATCGGCGCGTCGGCGACGCCATCGAGAGTCTCGCGCAGAACATGCCGAACCCGCCGCTTCCCGAACTGGCTTACCACTTCTCGCAGGCCGCGTCGGCTGGCGCGGTCGACAAGGCCATCGATTATGCGACACGGGCGGGCGATCGGGCCGCTGATGGGTTGGCGCATGAAGAGGCTGCGCGTCTGTTTGACATAGCGCTTCACTCGCTCGAATTCAGGCCTGCAGGACGTGATACCGGGAACTTGCGTGTCAACCTGCACCAGCGGCGTGCCCGCTCCTTCGACGCGTCGGACATTGGAGGCTGGAAGTCCATGAACTAGATGCAGCACTCGATCACCTGCATCCGGAGCAGATTGAGCCCCGGTGTGAGCTCGTGCTGGCGCTGGCGCGAGCATGCTTCCTCCTGCTCGATGTCCGTCCCGTGGAACAGTACGCGGCCGAGGCGTTGCAACTTGCCGAACGATTGCAGCGCTCTGATCTCGCGGCGAACGCGATGGCCTGGCTTGCACGCTGCCGGCAGGCAAATGGTGATCTCGGCGCGGCCATCGACATGGACCCGCGATCCATGTCGCGCGCACCTGGCGCGGTGACGGCAGCTCACATCATGGGGCCGCTCACGCTGTACCTTGCCGGACGATCGGAGGAGGCACTGACACTGGCCGCCGTGGCGGCGGATTCCGCACGGTCACCCGCGACACCACGTTTATCATGTACTCCCTCACGCACCTCGGCTTGAGTCTAGCTGCCGTCGGGCGTTACGCTGAGGCCACCGAGGCGTTCCACGAAGCCCGCAGCTTCGGCCGAAAGTATGGCGCTATTCCGATGCTCGCTCGTGCCACGGCGATGGCGGCCGGACTCCACCTGACCTTGTTGGACTTCGAAGGCGCAGAGGCGCTTCGGTCGGAAGCGTGCGAACTGGCCCGCAGCGTGGGTTTTGTCCCCTCCATCGTCAGCGCCGGAATTGACTCGCTGTTGACGTTCGCCCGCCTCCACGAGCCCGGGCGAGCCGAGCGACTGTTGGAGGAGACTGCCGCAGCGGCCGCGAGTACTGCCGGCTGGCACCAGTGGCTGTGGCAACTCCGTCTGACCCAAGCCAGGGCTGAGCTGGCGCTGGCCCGAAACAGCTTCGCCGAGGCGATCGCCAGAGCAACTGACGGCGTCGAGCAGAGCCGCGCGAGAGGGCGGCCCAAGTACGAGGCGCTCGGATTGATCACCAGGGCACGCGGTCTGCATGCGGTCGCGCGAACTCGCAACGCTATCGGCGACACGAAGACGGCGGTTCGCGTCGCGGACAGGACGGGCGATCCGGTGCTCCTGCTGCTCGCGCTGGATGCGCTGATCGGGCTCGACGGCACCGACGAATTGGCAACGCGAGCGCGTGCTGTGACCGACTGCATCTGTGATAGTCTGCCCAACGAAGCAATGCGGCGCTGTTTCACCGAGTCCGAGGTCATGCGAAGCAATCGCGCACCTCAATAGCGCCCGAAGGGTCGAGTGGTACAGGCTTGCAGGCCTGCCGAAGCAGCTTGGCATGGGATGGCTTGGCATAGAATACAAGCCGTATCTTCGACGGCGGTGAGACGATACGCAATCGTGGCACAATGAGCTGATTATGGTTAAGCGTCCCCGAATCGCGGTAGTGGGCAGTGCCAACATCGATCTCACTACTTTTACGGACCAGTTTCCCAAGCCGGGAGAGACGATATTTGGCCAGAAATTCGACCTGGGATTCGGCGGCAAGGGTGCGAACCAGGCAGTGGCTGCCCGTCTGTGCGGAGCGGACGTCTTTATGGTGGCTCGGGTGGGCAGCGACCTGTTCGGTCCCGCCACGATTGAAAATTTCAAGAGGCTGGGCATCGACACATCCCAGGTCAAACAACTCCCCGGATTGTCCAGTGGCGTCGCACCGATCTTCGTCGACCCGCATGGCCAAAACCGAATTCTCGTCGTAAAAGGTGCAAACGACGCCGTGAAGCCTGCCGATGTGGACGCCGCGGCTGACATGCTGAAGACGACCGACTGCATCGTCCTGCAGTTTGAAATCCCTATTGAAACCGTGTACTACACGATCCAGTTCGCGCGGAAGCGCAAGATTCGATGCATCCTGAACCCTGCGCCAGCGCAGCCAGTCGAAATGCGAGCGTTAACTGACCTCGATTACTTTGTCCCCAATGAAAGCGAGGCGGAAACGATTACCGGAATATCTGTGCGGAACCTCGAAGATGCCCAAAAGTGCGCGGAGGAACTTCTGGCCGGCGGCATTCGACGTGTCATCATCACGCTGGGCGCGAATGGCTCCCTTCTGGCAGGTCGGGACGTGAAAGAGCATCTGCCGGCGTTTCCCGTAAAGGCCGTTGACAGTACTGGCGCCGGGGATGCGTTTATCGGGAGCTTCGCGGTTTTCCTTGCAGAAGGATTGCCGGAACGAGAGGCGGTGCGGCGGGCGAATCTGTACGCGGGTCTCTCGACAACAGGCGTCGGCACACAAAAGTCCTTTTACGACCGTGCGCGTTTCGACGCCGAATGGGCAGCCCAGTCGAAGACTAACTCAGTACCAGTGTCTTCGTAGCTGCGGAATGCAATTCCAGCTTTCCTGAGCTCGCACAAAAATCTTGACTTTGGGTCGAAACTCCAGTTAGATGGCCGCGCTACGGCCGAGGGGCCTCCGGTGATTTCGTAGGAAACGGAGAGTCCCTGCATCGCTCGCGCTTGGGACCGCCAAAAAAGGGGCAGGTATGCTGAACAAGAGGGCACTTCTCGTGGTGTTTTCGTGCTCGCTCGTCTTTTCCGTCTCCCCACTCCTATTCGCTCAGGCCAATGGCAGTTTTTCCGGAACCGTCTCAGACAAGACGGGTTCCGTAGTCGCGGGAGCAACTGTAAGAGTAACGTCGCAGGGTACGGGGGTCCTTCGCGACGCCAAGACTGACGGCTCCGGGCATTACTTAATACCCCTCCTGCCGGTCGCCGATTATACGATTCGAGTGGAGTCTCAAGGCTTTCAGGGTGCCGAGCAAAGAGACATTCGGCTCCAAGTCGATGAGCACCGCGAAGTGAACTTTACGCTGGTGCCCGCGTCTGTATCCGAACATGTCGAGGTCAGCGCAACTGAAGTCGTGGTCCAGACAGCGAACCCGACCCTGGGCCAGGTTATTACCTCACAGCAAGTTGCCGAACTTCCTTTGAACGGCCGCAATTTCGTACAGTTGGCAACACTGACGCCGGGCACCACTCAGGAAACAAACCCGCATAGTTTCTTCAACGGGGGCGGCAGCAGCGAGGTTTCGACGCGGGGTTCTTTCTCTCTCTCGGTGGGAGGCTCGCGAGCTAGCAGCACCGATTGGCTACTAGATGGCAACGACAACAACGAATTGACGGCTGGCGGCATCGCCATCTTGCCTTCGATTGATGCCATCCAGGAATTCAAGGTTCTGACCTACAACTACTCGGCAGAATACGGTACACGCGCGGGTCCAACGGTACTTGTCACCACCAAATCGGGTTCGAACAACCATCATGGCTCATTATTTGAATTCCTTCGGAATACTTCCCTAGATGCCAAGAGCTACTTCGCTACCAGCACGGAGAAATTCAACTTAAACCAGTTGGGGGGGGCACTGGGTGGCCCGATCCGCAAGGATAAGACGTTTTTTTTCGTCGACTACCAGGGACGACGGCTCCGGCAGGGCAAGAACTTCTTTGGCGGATTCGTGCCCACTGCGGCGATGCGGACTGGCGATTTTACTGGAGTAGCCACGCTTTATAACCCCTACAGCACCAGTAGTGGCGGAATTCGAGCCCGCTTTCAGTGCGATAATGCGGGAGTTCCTCTACCCGCGGCGGCTGATGGGACACAGCCCGCCGGTACGGACTGCGACAAGATTCCTTCTAACCTCATCGATCCTGCGGCACAGCAGATGATCAACTTGTATCCTTTGCCTAACGTCACTAGCAATACCTTGGGGAACTACGTAAATGCACCCGTTAAGAAATTGACGGAGGACGAATTTGACGTTCGCATCGACCACAATTTTTCCAGCCACGATTCTCTTTTTGCCCGCTTCAGTTACGACCAGGCGACAGTATTCCTTCCCGGAGGTTCGCCGAGTTTTGCCGAGCCCGACGCTTTTTCAAGCACCCAGAATATCGAGAACCACGGCCGCAACTTTGCCTTATCAGAGACGCACATTGTCTCAGCTAACACCATCAACCAAGTCAACATTGGGTATAACCGGATCTTTAACTACATTCGATCGTTTGGCGATGGCACCTGTGTCGCCGACTCGCTTGGCATTCCGAATGCCGATATCAATAGCAAGTGCCCGAACGCTCCTGCCGGCGCGTCACAGTCGACTGCATTCTGCGTCAGTTGCGGACTAACTTCGACGATCGTAGGTGGCGCCTACTGGTCGTTGGGTGACCGCGGATTCGCTCCTTTCCAGGGTGGAACGAACGTGTTCCATATCGCCGATTCGTTTGACATGATTCGCGGCAAGCACAACATCCGGGTGGGTGGCGAGTTTCGTGCCAACCAGATGAACGTCATGACCAATGCCTTTCAGGATGGATTCTGGGTGTTCACCAATTTCTGGACTTTCCAGAATTTTACCGGCGGGGACGATATGGCCGACTTCCTGCTGGGACTTCCTGATCTGGCTTTTCACGATCAGACCTTTAAGGGCGCAACCACTGGCCGGCGCTGGAAGATGTTTCGCCCCTACGTTCAGGATGATTGGCGGGCAACCCCCAATCTGACACTGAACCTCGGCCTGGCGTGGGCCTTCGTAACGCCCATCACGGAAGCACAGAACCGCCAGGCGAACTTTGATTTTGCAACGGGAAGATTCCTGATTCCGGGAGCCACCTCTGATGGGCAGGTCGGGGTCAAGATGGATAAGACCGCGATCGAGCCGCGAATTGGCCTCGCGTGGAAACCTTTCGGGAGCACGCGGACGGCAGTGCGCGCCGGCTACGCCATCTTTCACGATTCATCCTGGAACCAAGGCGGACAGGGATTATGGGAAAATCCGCCATTTTTTCAGGAATCCGCCTACTTTGGATTTAGTCCTAAGGGTTGCCCAGTGCGTACCACACGTCTCGGAGGCACTTCAGGCTGTGTCTCGAATAGGGTGGCAGTTCCGTTCGACGTTGGCAGAACTATGTCGGGGAGTGTCCCTCCGCCGGTCGGGTCGGCTGGGTTCCCGGTTCTCACTCCACTGGCAAACGACCCCAGTACGTTCGGCGGAAACATCTTTTCGCAAAACCTCGACTTCAAGCAGGGAATCGTTCAGCAATACAACGTCAACCTGGAACACCAGCTGCCAGGAGAGGTGGTTTTTACGGTTGGCTACGCGGGATCCCGCAGCACCCACATCCTGGTTGACCAGATGAATCTGAACGTCACTTCCCCCAGTGCCTGTGGCACACCCGGATACACGTTGGGTTGCGGCTTATCTACCACGACCTCGCGCTACCCACAGTTCGGTAATATCCAGAACATCAATGACATTGGTTCGGCTCGCTATGATTCCCTTCAAGTGAAAGCCGAGACCAAGAATGTGAGGCATGGCCTTTACGCTCTCCTTGGTTACACTTACGCGCGCGCTTTTGATAGCGGCTTCTCCGATGGCCTGGGCACTGGCACTGGTGCCACGTATTATCCGCTGCCGGGAACGGCGAAGGCCGATTGGGCGCTCTCTCAAATCCAGCTCAACCATAGTTTCACCACCAGTATCATCTATGACCTTCCGTTCGGGAAAGGAAAGGGGTTCGGCAGCAATTGGACCGGGCCAGTCAACGCCTTGCTGGGAAATTGGCAAGTCAATATCATTGAGAAAATCACCTCAGGTTTTCCAGTCTTCATCGTGACCAGTGACAACGGCTCGGGAGTGAATTTCACGAACAATACAACCAATTACATCCGCCCCAACCAGGTCTGTAACCCTCACTCTGATCATCCAACAGTAACTCAGTGGTTCAATACCCAATGCTTCGTCGATCCGCCACCGGGAGAGCTGGGCAACGCTAACCGTTCGCCCCTCTACGGGCCGCGCTTCGTCAACACCGATTTTTCAGTCAACAAGCATTTCTCGCTGCCTATGCGCGAAGCGACCGAGTTGGAGTTCAGGGCTGAGTTCTTCAACTTGTTCAATCATCCGCAGTTCTATGTTCCGGTTGCGGACAAAGTGGCCTCGAACTTCGGTGCCATTACGGAGACTGTGAACAATCCGCGCTTGATGCAGTTCGGCCTCAAGCTGCGTTTCTAGGGCACGTCGCGAGGACAGCCTAAGCGGCGGTAGCGGACTGGAGGAGCGCCGGTCTGGAAGAGCTTTCCGAGTCGATGATTTGCGGCAAACTTGACGTGCGCATGTAACCTAGCCGCCGCGATTCTTCGGCCTGGGACGCCCGAGGCCCGACGGCGATTCTCTGAGAAATAATTCTCCCGGTGAGGAACTCAGTCGTTCCGAAGGGATGCATTGGAACCGTGGCCGCTCAGATTCGTCGTGCCGTCCACACCGTCAGCAGTGAGCGTTGGTTTGTCCGAAAAAGTCCGCAGTGGACAGCCTGCGCACACGCATTACAATGCGGGTCCTTTCCCGCGACAAGATGGGCACGGACAAGAAATCGTCTCCCATGACTCGGCGACAATTCGTGGCCTCCTCGGCCAGCGCATTGGCCGTCGGTCCCTTTCTACGCGCCGAACCCAGTGCAACGGAACCAGCCGCAGATCAATCAGTCCAGCAGGTTCGACCGCGCTTTCGCGTCATCATCGATACCGATCCCGGCGTGGATGACGCATTCGCTTTACTTCTGGCCATGCGTTCGCCGGAATTGAAGATTGAGGGCATCACTGCGGTCGCCGGAAATGTCCCATTGGACCTTGGTCTTCTGAATGCGCTGCGAATGGTGGAAATCGCCGGCCGCGCAGACATCCCGGTTGCTCCTGGGGCAAAATCCCCTTTGCTTCGCCGCCTCGTAACCGCGGTTTATGCACATGGGGACAACGGTCTGGCGGGCGCTGTTTTCCCGGAGCCGAAACTTACACCCGTGGGCGAGCACGCGGCGATTTTCATTCAGAGAACAGTTCGCAGGTACCCCGGTGAAGTGACGCTGATCACGATCGGACCCCTGACCAACGTAGCCAGTGCGTTGAATTCGGACCGCGAACTAGCCGGCATGGTACGAAATCTGGTCATGATGGGCGGTTCCTTATCCGGCGGGAACATCACGCCCGCGGCAGAATTCAACATTTATGTGGATCCCGAGGCCGCCCGTATCGTATTTCATTCGGGGATTCCCATCACCATGGTCGGACTGGATGTCACGCGGAAAACCTCGCTAACAGAAGAACACTTAAAGGCACTAGAAGCTGGGCAGAATGCTGTGAGCCAGGCCGCCGCGGCCATTGCTCGGAAAGCTAGCGAGCAACATCGGCGGGCTGGCTTTCCATCCGGGCCCAACATGCACGATCCCCTCGCCGTTGCGGCATTTCTTCGTCCCTCCCTTTTGAGATGGGAGGACTATTACGTCGATGTCGAAACCGCAGGCGAACTCACAGCCGGCGAAACCGTGGGCTACACACCCAGGACCGGACAAGCTGCAATCGAGATCCACGGATCGGCTCCCACCCTGGCCGGATCTGGGACTTCTTCGACTCCACGCGACATGGTTGCTCCCAATGCCAAGGTAGCGATGGACATAGATTCCCCCAAGTTTTTCGACCTGCTGATGGGGCGATTATCCGGAAAACAGTAACGGAAGTCGCATGTTGTGGTAACCCCGAGCGAAGCGAGGGCATCGGCCGTTGCTGAAATGAAGGCTGCGGATTCCCCGCCGTTAGCGCTCCTCTTAGTGGCACTGTCCGCGGCGACGCCGTGTTTCAGAACTCTGGTTGAAGTCCGGTACTGAGGTCTAATGATGAAATTTGGTCGCTACTGGTTCTCTACTCTCGTGCTCCTCGCAACGTGCGTCGCGTCCTTTGCGCAGGAGAAGCGCAAGGTCGTTATCGACCAGGATGCCGCTGGTCCCGGCGGCACCGATCAGCAGTCGATGCTTCTGCTGATTCAATCGCCGCAAACAGAAATCTTGGGCATTACGGTGGTGACGGGCGACCAATGGCTCAGGGCAGAAGTTGCGCATACTTTGCGCATGCTCGAGCTCATCGGCCGCACCGACATTCCGGTCGTGCCCGGGGCCGAGTATCCGCTGGTCCGAACCAAGGAAGAAACTGAGCTCTGGGAACAGCAATACGGCCTTATCCCCTGGAAGGGCGCGTGGACCGCGCGCTTTTATCATCCGGCCGATGAGCTGGGAGATTTGCCGGAAGGCAAGCCTGGCACAAAACCGGCGGACGAAGACGCCGCTCACTTCCTGGTGCGGACGGTGCACAAGTTTCCTAACCAGGTGAGCATCTATGCCGGCGGGCCGCTGACCAATCTGGCTCTAGCCGTCTCCATTGATCCGGAGTTTCCCCGGCTCGCCAAGGAGCTGATTTTCATGGGTGCCAGTCTGGACCCGCAAACCACGGATCCGGAGTTCACCAATGCTCCACGGCGCGAATTTAATCTCTGGTTCGATCCGGAAGCCGCTCACATCGTTTTGCGCGCGCCCTGGAAAAGGGTGGTGTGCACAAGCGTAGATATTTCGGTAAAGACAAGACTGACAACCGAACTGGTCGGCCGGATCAAAGCGGCTGGATCCCCCGCGGCGCAGTATATTGGGAAGTACGCACGTATACGCGGCGAATACGACTACCTGTGGGACGAGCTGGCGGCGGCAGCCTGGCTCGATCCGACCCTCATCACGAAAAAAGAGACCCGTCTCATGGATATCGACTTGGACCGGGGCGCCAATTACGGCATGGTCCTGACCTGGGGCGAGCAAGACAAGCCCAAAGTCCGCGTTCCCCAAGTGGAGGTGCAGGTTGACCTGGACACCCAGAAATTTTACGACCTGTTTGTGAGCTTGCTGACCGCTCCGACGCCAAAGGCTAGGTAAAATTTTCGAATTCCTCATCGGGGCAATTCGGCGAGGGCCTTCTGCGCTTGGGGATGGTTGGGATGCTGTTTAAGAAGTTCGAGCAGGATGGCGCGCGCTTTGTCTTCGCTCCCCTCTAGGGCATAGACCTTGGCGAGATTCAGATAGGACTGATCGAATTCTGGCGCCACGCGTATCGACTGTTCAAAGCTTGCGACTGCCTGGTCACGGCGCCGCGTGCGCAGGTATAGCACCCCGAGATTGTTCAGTGCTTCGGGATACGCCGGTCGAAGTTTCAACGCCCTTTGCAGATAGTCATGGGCTTCGTCGGTATGATCCAGTTGGGCAAAGACCATCCCCAGGTTGTAGTTTGCCTCAGGATCGTCGGGCTTGACGGCAACAGCGTTGCTCAGCGCCTTGCGCGCTTCATCCCAGTTTCCCTGCTGCCGGTACGCGTTGCCCAAGTTTTCGAGGGCGATGAAGTGATTAGGACTCAAGCGCAGCGCCTCTTGAAAGTATTGCGTGGCTTCCGCCATGCGTCCTTCCCGCGTGGCAAGCAGGCCGAGATTGTTCCAGGCGTTGGGCGCAGTATCCGGGTAACTGGCGGGCAGCTTGATGGCACGCTCGAAACTCTCACGCGCCGCAGCGTTCTTTTTCTGCTTCAGGTAGACGCTTCCCAAACCATAGAGGGCCTCGGCGCTCTCTGGATCGTCGCGCAGAGCCTGTTGGAAGGAGGCCTCCGCTTGATCGAAGTAGCCGCGCTGGAAGTAAACCGAACCGAACGACAAGTGGTTGTGGCGAAACTCGGAAACGTCGGTGACCCCGGGGAAAGGCAAGGCTTTCGCCAGCCGGTCCTCCGTGGTCTGAGGGATCTGCCGGACGTCTTGTTCCAGGTGGTCTGAGTTTACCGGCCCTTGGTAGACCTTAACAATGTTGCCTTTTGCATCGATCAAAAAGGAAGTGGGAAAAGCGAGATCGCGGTGACGGTCAAACAGGTAACGATAAAGAATGTTGTAGACCCCGGCTACCTCTTCCGAGCCTTGAAGGATGGGGAACGACCATTGACGTTGGCGCGTCAGCGCCTGAACCTTCTCGTGCTCGTGAGAATCATCAAGATTTACTGCGAGCAGGTGAAGGCCCTGAGTTGCCCAACCGTTATGGAGCTGCTCGAAAAGTGGGAGCTCCCGCCGGCAGTTTTCTGACTCCAGAGTCCAGAAATTGAGGAGCACGGTTTTGCCGCGCAAGGAACTGAGCGTTTCAGTTCTTCCGGCCGCGTTGGGAAGTGCAAAATCGGGCGCGGGTACGGGCGCCAGCAGCCAGCTTTCTACTGTAGGAGGGAGCTGTTCCGGCATTCGCGGCTGAGGATGCGCGCTCGAGTCGAAACGCCGCGCTTTGAACGGGTCGACTCGAATTGAAGCTGAGCCCTCCTCCACCCAGACCCTATGATTGAATGGCAGGTCGTGAAGTTCTTGGACGAGTCCACTTGGCCAGCGGACGGACGCCTTCAGCGGACCTCTGGCTTCTCCTAATCCAAAAAATAGTTCCTTGCTATGCTGGGACAAAAAGCCGGATCCGGCCTGCAGCGTGCGCGTCTGCCGGCCTAATTCGGTCTCGAGAGTGAGGACGGCGCCGATCCCGTCGGGATTGCTTCTTGTCCCGCGCAAGCGGAAAGCGATCGAGGGTCCTAATCCGCTCATCACATTCTTCAGCAAACGCACCTGTGGTCCATTACGATTCTTCAATAACACTTCCAAGCGGCCGTCGTGGTCGAAGTCGCTGAGGGCAAATGCCCGCCCATCCTCAGGAAAATCCAGGCCGATGGTCCCGGACACATCGGAAAAAGTTCCGTCTCGGTTGTTTGCGAAGAAAACATTACGCTCGAATCCGCTCCAGGTGGCATCGGAGCGGATGAGTTCATTAATGGCGCTCCAGCCCTGTTCATACTCAGGAGCGAGCTTGGCTTCCACGGGCGAATTAGCAATCACCTGCCGCCAAAAGAAACTGTTCAGGTCGTCACGCGAGGCACCCGTGACCATGCCATTCGTGATGTAAAGATCGGAAAAGGCGTCATGGTCAAAATCCCAGGCGTCGCAGCACCACGACCAACGTCCCATTTCGACTCCGGCGGAAGTGCTCGTATCGCGAAAAACGCCGTCATTGCTATTTCGAAACAGGGAATTGCCACGGGCATGTTTGCCATAGAGCGCTCTGACTTCTTCGGGCGCAGCAGGCTGAAACTCTTGCTGCATGGAAACCCGCTTTCCGGCCGCCGACCACATGTCGGCGACATACAGATCCTCGCGACCGTCGTTGTCGTAGTCAAACCAACACACGCCCATGCCGGCACCGACATCCTCAACTCCCGCTTGTGAGGCTACATCGGTAAAGGTCCCATCCCCATTGTTGCGGTACAGGTTCTTACGCCCAAAGTCGTTCACGACGTAAAGATCGGGCCAACCATCGCGGTTAAAGTCGCTCCATCCACAACAGAAACTGTAGCGAGTGTTGTTATTATCGAGACTCGCTTCTCGAGTCACGTCGCGAAAGCTGCCATCACGGTTGTTGCGCATCAGGAAGTTCGGCGGACCGTTCTCGGCGTCGTAATAGGGCAGGGGGTATTTGTATTGATCGGTGCCTTGATAGTAGATGTAGAGACAGAAATAGACGTCCAACCAGCCATCTCGGTCGTAATCGGCGACGGCGGCGCCGGTGAAGGTCCCCTGAGGCGGCCGGGCAAAGCGGAACGCCTCCGGCTGACGACGAAATTTCCCGCCGCCTTGGTTGAGAAACAGAAGAGGGCCGTTGGTGCGAACGACAATCAAGTCCTCCCAGCCGTCGTTATTGAAGTCAGCAAACAGTGCGCACGCCGTGTTCTCCAGAATTCCCAGTCCGGTACCGTCGGTGACGTCCTCAAACGTCCCGTCTCCTCGATTCCGATATAGGCGGTTGGGAAGCCCGGCTGGCTGGCAGACGTAAACATCGTCGAAGCCATCGTTATCGATGTCACCGACTGAGACTCCGTTGTGTCCATAGATATCGATGCCGCTGGCGCCATCGAGGACGGTTCGCCAGTAATCCGCACCTCGGAACAGTTGCGAAGCATAGGACGAATTGCTACCGAAGGCCTCTTGGCTTATGTCGGCGTAGACGGGAGCGAAGGCGCGACTCTTGGTTTCGTCGAAGGCCCGCCACTTTCGGATACGATATTGGTCCTTCGCAGACGCAGCCCATTCCAGTTCCCACTCTCCGACTCGTTGCTCCCGATGAAAGTCCCCCCCCGAGCCGACAAGGTCGTACCGCACTCGTGTTTTCAGCGCACCCGGCACCTGAGCTGCAGCGGAATGCGGGTCGGCCTGGATACTCGTGACCTGAAATTCAGCGGTTAGGAAGCTCGAAAATACGCTCAGATCAGACTGCAGTTCCCGAAGAAAATTATTTCCTCGAAGCCCGGTCTGGGAACGAGATTTCTTTCGATGAATTTCAAGAGCCCCGGAACGCACCAGCCGCGATTCGGCGGAAAGTGGAGAGAATCCCTCAAAATCTACCGTGAAAAGATCTCCGATGGCCAGAACCGCATGCGGAGACTGGAGCAGTTTCGAACTCCAGTTCGCCAGAATCGCCGCTATCTGATCATGACATCGTTCCAGAACGAAGCCGTCGAGGCCTGCTCGTACCTTGAGTAGCATTCGATCCAGAGGCATCTGCCCCCGGTAGTGAGGACCGAGGTGGAACTCGCCATCGCAGGTACCTGCCTGGCTGAAATCGAGAGCAAATTTCGAGGAAAACCGGGCGCCGCGCAAACCGATTGGCAGCAGGGTCGCAGACATTCCTTGGCAGCACCGGATGAGAAAGTTGCGTCGGCGAATATCGATGGAATGATACGCCTTCTCTGGCCGACTCAGAGCGATGTCCCCCGGAATTGAACTTGTGCCGAAATCTAGCAGGGCACGTGCACATCGTCAAGGTTGCGGCATAAAGGGCATAAAAGGCCTACACCAAGCTGTCCTTATCCATCCAGTTCTCGCGTGACTCGCGGCTATAATGAGTGATCCGGTGGCTAATTTCGGTCCGCTCGCCATGACTACTCGACGCTCTGGGCCATTGATCCTGGTGTTGGTTTCGCTTGTCCTGGTCAGCCTCGCCGCAAGCCAAACCAGCGCCGGGCCATCGGACACGCCGGAAGCGCACCTGGGCAAGGGCTACGACGCTTTGAAGCAAGATCGATACGATGTAGCCGTCGATGAGTTCCGCGCTGCCCTCAAACTCGACCCCAGCCTGATTCTGCGCGCGCGATTCCCTCTGGCCGTGGCCCTGTTCGAGATGCACCGGCCCGATGAAGCGCGCCGCGAGTTCGAGGCCGTCCGGCATGAGGCGGGAGATCATCCGAACGTCTCGTATTACTTGGGGAGGTTAGACATCGACGTCCGCGACTTCGAAGGCGCAATCCGGAATCTCAGTGCGGCCCTCGTTAAGCCGCCCTTTTCGGACACCTCTTACTACCTGGGATTTGCCTACTTCAAAAAGGGCGACCTGGCCCACGCAGAAAAATGGCTCAAAGAGGCGGCTGAAAAGAATCCGTCGGATGCGCGAGTTCCATACCAGCTGGGCCTTGTCTATCAAAAGCAAGGATTGGCGCAGAAAGCCGAAAATGCTTTTCAGTTATCGGATCAATTGCGGCAACGCGACACGCAGGAGAGCCGGTTGAAGGTGGAGTGCGGACAAAAGCTGGACCAGGGTCTACGCGAGGAAGCCCGCTCCATCTGCGATCAACTCTATGATCCTGGGAACGCGGACAAACTGACTGCTTTGGGCACGATCTACGGCCAGCATGGCGACTTGCAGGCGGCCTTAAAGCCGCTGCGCCGGGCTGCGGAGCTGGAACCCCAGTCGCCGCAGATGCAATACAACCTTGCCCTCACCTATTATCAGTTGAACCAGTTCCGGGAAGCTAAAGCCCCGCTGAGCGCCGCCATCAAGCGCTGGCCGGATTTATTTCAGCTGAACGCCCTGTATGGCGCTGTGCTTGTGAAACTGGGCGAAGATTCCCCGGCTTACGAAGTGCTCCATCGCGCCCACCAACTCAACCCCCGGGACTCCGCGACTTTGGACCTGCTATATGCCGCCGCTCTCGCGCTTGCCCAAAAGGGCCGGGACGCTGGGCAATATTCTGAGTCGCTTCATTACCTGGAGGAGGCCGCCCGCTTGCGGCCTCAAGAACCTCGGCCTCACCTGGGCATGGCCGAAATCTATACCCGTATCGGCCAGGCGGCCAAGGCGAAGACTGAACAACAGGAAGCCGATCGCCTGAGCAAGAATCTCCCCTGAATGACGGGCAATCCTCACCTTATCGGATTAGGGAAGGTTTGCCGACAAAGCATCCGGAACGCCCCAGGCCCTATTTGGGGTCAATGAGCGCATTGCCCTGATATTGCCGACCGAGAATGGAAAAGCTAGTTTCCGAAAGCCGACGACACGGCAAACTCATTACGATCTCTGAACTGCCTTTGTCATCCACATACGTTCCAGGACCAAACCGGAGACCCTATGGATGCGCGAGAGGCTGATTTCAATTGTCGTGTGGTTCCGAAGGCCCCGGACAGCCAGCACCTGCGGGGTCTTCCTCGACGGGTTATTTAGCGCGAAGTCCACTTGACAAGCAAGTGAAACGTAGTAGGCTCTCTTTAGAGGGACCACTTGGATGTCTAATAAAGTAAAAGAGTCAATCCAGCTGCTGCAGGGGACACTTGATCTCATCGTTTTGCGCACACTCGCGACGATGGGCCCACAACACGCTTATCAAATTGCCACGCGTCTCCAGCAGATCTCCGATCGGCTGCTCAACCTCAACCAGGGCACTCTCTATCCAGCATTAGTGCGGTTGGAGCAGTACGGGTGGATTAAGGGAACCTGGGGAAGGACCGAGAGCAACCGGGAAGCCAAATACTACGAAATCACCAAGGCGGGACAGAAAGCCTTACGGGAGGAGACACAGACGTGGAGAAGAATGTCGGCCCTAGTGGAACGGCTCTTGCTTGAGGAGTCTTAGCCATGAAGCACCTGAGACGCATCTTTCTGAGGTCTTATCTGCTTTTCGCTAACTCCAAAGTGGAAGCGGAACTGGCAAGAGAAATTGACGCGCATCTAGCGTTGCTGGAAGACGAATATCTGCGCCAGGGCATGACCCCTGAAGATGCACGACGGGCGGCCAGACTCGCCTACGGAGGTGTGGAGCAGGCGAAGCAACTGCATCGCGACGAGCGAGCGTTTCAAGGGCTGGGCCAGATTCTGCAAGACACTCGATATACCTTCCGCCAACTGCGTAAGTCTCCCGGATTTACAGTGACGGCCATCCTGATGCTGGCGCTGGGCAGCGGGGCGACGACGGCGATTTTTTCCATTGTCGAGGGAGTACTGCTGCGTCCGCTGCCGTTCCCCGACCCGGATCGTCTGGTCATCCTGGGAGATGTGCTTGAAGGCTCGCACTGCGCGTCCTGCGCTCACTCCAGCGTAACCGCTCCCGACATCCGCAATTACATGCGC
>DATEPX010000140.1:0-4380 GCA_035272945.1 Terriglobales bacterium | reverse complement strand
AGGAGTTTCGAAAGAGACCCGAGTTGCAACAGAACTTGCGAGTCTCCTTCCTGCGCATGATGAAGTTCTATGGGCTGGAGGTCGATTTTGCCGAAAAAATCAAGGTTACGCGCACTCGCTATTTTGCGGCCAAGGCGACTGTTTGGCTCTCGCCCGGCAATCACAATCATCTGCGGATCACGCGAATCCTGTGGTGCTTGGGCCTTCTCGGACTGGAGGCGGAAGCAAGAGCTTTCTTCGAATGTCTGTCTGAGATTTACGAAAATGAGCAGAGCCAGCCGCGGCCCGCGATCAGCACTGAGACGATTCAGTACTGGAGGAGAGCCGTAGGTGATGCCGGGTGGTGAGTGGCTCAGCCACGACTCGGGTTGCATTTGAAAGTATGAACTTTTCGAGCAGGGACTAATTTCAGGCGTGCGGTCGGCTGATATGACATTTCCCCTGCCGTAATTTGCAACCATTCCTAGACGAATGGGCGTAACGTAATCGGTGGAACATAATCTCGCCCGGCGATTGCCATGTTCGGTTCCAGCGCGAGCGGCCTCCACCCCGAGCAGCGGCGCAGTCCGCGCTTTCCATTCGACTCACTCGTGCGCGTGACGGCATCCTGTCGCGGCGAGGAGGCGCAGGTCTGGGGCCGCTCGACCGATCTCTGCCGAGAGGGCATCGGGCTGACCGTCACCGGCGAATTAACGCCCGAAGAACTGGTCGCGATGCAGATTCCGCTCCCTTCGACCAAGCCCATGAACGTACGCGCCTCGGTGCGCTACTGCACCCAAGCTCGCAGCGGATTTGAGTTTGTTGATCTGCGCAATCAGCAGCGCGAAGCGATTGAAGCTGCCTGCGAGAAGCTCAGCAAAGTGAGCGGACATGAGTGAGGCACAGGCGGAGTACTGTCAGTCGAACCCCGATTGAGATCAGACGTTGAGCTTCCAATACCCGCTCAGGGGAGCCTTTTGGACTCTTTGTTCGCCCAAGAGCAGGTTCAGGGCGGTGGCGACAATGTCGGGGTGCTTGCGAAGTTGTTCCGCTAAGTCGTGCTCGCTGACGACTACGTCCCCGGTTGGGTAGCGTTGGTGGACTTTGCGACCGTAGGTGGAAATCTTATCAGCGAGTGCTCGAAGTTCCCTTTTTCTGTTTCGCTGATCACGTTGGACTCGGGCCTCATCGCTTTCCAGACACCGTCTGGTCGTAACTGCGATTGCGACAGCGGCACATGCGATCACCGCGCTGGTTCGCCAGTGTAGGGCAACCCACGAAAAACCACGTGTGAGGGAATTCATCATTTGGAATAATGCCGACTGAGGTCGGGAACGAACAGAGTACCGTATCCAATGTGCGGCACGAAGATTACAAAAGTCCCACACCGTCAGCAGGTGTGAAGGAAGAGTCTGGGGAAACTTCTTCATTTTGTAGCGTTGGGAACCATCAGAACGAATTCGGGTACCATAAATAGGTAGTTTTTCTAAGGCCCATTTCGTGTTGTCAGGCAAGAAAGCCGAGCACTTCAAGCAACTTCTCGAAACCCGTATTGCGGAGTTCAACCGTGTGCTCGTCGCTGCGGAGCAGGAGACACGGGCAAGCGCCGCAAGACATGCCGATCCGGCTGATCAGGCTGCCGCTGAGTACGAAAGACAATCCATAGTTCACAAGAGCAATACCGCCCGGCAGATGCTCAAAACACTCACCCAAGCTGTAGAGCGGATACAGCACGGGAGTTTCGGCGAGTGCGCCGAATGCGGCGGTGACATAGAACCGAAGCGGCTGGAAGCGATTCCGTGGGCGCGTTACTGCGTCAAGTGTCAGGAAGCAAGGGAGCAGGGCTGATGTTTGGTGATTCGTCTGCGCGTGCGTTGCTTGGCTGAGAAGGATTCGAACGTGTCGCAGTTGTTAACCGCCATCGTGCTGCTGGGCTCTCTGCTCAAACCAGCCGCAGCCCTTGTTTCTAGGGAAGACGTCTTTGTAAATAGTGACGTAGGCATCCGCATTCACATTCGCGAGATACTCAACACGGACGCGCATCGGGCGTGCGATCCCATCCTCCTTGTGCATGGGGCGCGTGTCCCCGGCGTTGCATCTTTTGATTTGCCGGTTCCGGGTGGGTCTTTGGCGGCTGACCTCGCGGAGGAAGGTTCTTGCGCTTACGTAATCGACATACGCGGGTACGGTCAGTCCACTCGGCCTCCGGAAATGGAAGAACCGCCGCAAAATCATCCACCCATCGTGCGCTCGGTAGAAGCAGTACGCGACATCGATGCGGCGGTAGATTTGATCCGCAGGCGGACAGGCGCTAGTCGCGTATCGCTATTTGGCTGGGCGACTGGCGGGCAGTGGGCTGGTTACTACGCGACCCAGCATTCGGAGAAGCTAAGCCACCTCATTCTGCTTAACGCGCTCTACGGCGCAGATTCACCCCACCCTCTGATGGGCCACGGCTCGGACATGGAAGACCCGGCACATCCGGGGCATCTGAACCCCGCGATGGGCGCTTACCGATGCAACTCCGCCGATTCGCTGCTCGGGGCTTGGAACCGAAGCATCCGAGCGGAAGATAAAGCTACGTGGCGCGATCCAGCGGTAGCGGATGCGTATGTCCGCGAGGCTCTGGCAAGCGATCCCGAGACGAACACTCACCAACCACCGTGCTTCCGCTCCCCGAACGGTGCGCTGGAAGACAGCTTCTACCTAGCCACCGGACGGCAGTTGTGGGACGCTTCCTTTATTTATGTTCCCACTCTTGTGCTCGCGTCGGAACGGGATTTCTGGTCTCGCCCTGCTGACCGTGACAAACTGAAGCAGGACTTGGTGCATGCGCCAATGGCGAAAGTTGTGGTTATTCCGAATGCAACCCACTTCGTCCATCTAGACCGCCCGGAGCACGGCAGGCATCTGCTGCTGAATGAGATCGTCAGTTTCATCCATGCCCCTCGCTGAGAGCCTGACAACGTGATTGAGGCAATCCCAATTCCCGGAGCAGAACTCTACTACGACGAGCACTTCCTCGCGCCCGAAGAGGCGACTCAGTTCTTTGACATGTTGTTCAGCAAGTGCGCTTGGGAACGACGCAGGGCTTCCTTTGGACACAGCGTCCCTCGTGACGAAGCCTACTATGGCGATCCCGGAACGCATTACACATACTCGCGCCGGGATTACAAGCCGATTCCTTGGATACCACAGTTGCTTTCATTGAAGAGCCGTGTCGAAGAAGCTACGCCGGGTGCTGCGTATGCCAATCTGCGATTGCCGAAGACGGGCTATAACGCGGTGCTCTGCAATCTTTATCGAAATGGCGATGACAGCGTCGGCCTACATGCGGATGCCGAGCCGGAAATGGGACCTGTGATCGCCTCTCTAAGTCTTGGCGCTGGGCGGGTGTTCCGGCTGAAGCGAAAAGATGGTTCAGTTGCGTTCTCGGAGAGGCTGCCCCATGGAAGCCTCCTAATTATGGCTGGCAAGACGCAGGATTACTTCAAGCATGAAGTGCCCAAAGAGCCCGATGTGACACAGCCACGCATCAACTTGACGTTCCGGCACATAGCGCACAAATAGCTGCCGCGTCTCAAGCCACTGAAGTCACGCACCGCGATTCGTCCGCGGCCAATCAATCCGCCAGCGCCCGCCTGCTGTGGGCACCCAGAATAGCCACTTTTGCGGTGTCCCCCGTGCATGATGGTAAAGCGTAGCCGCCCGCTCATAGAAGCCCCGCGTGTGCCATGAATCAGGGAATCCAAAATGCTGAAAGTCGAGGTGGTGGCAAAACTCGTGGCACAGGGTACTCAGGAATGTGCCGAAAGAGGTGATCTCCTTCCGCACCGCCGTCCGCATCCACACGCGGATCACCATGGTCTCGGGATTGTAGTCGCCGAACAACTCTGTCGCCCAGCGTTCACGCACTCGTAGCGGTCGCGCTGCAAGCACTCGGACATTACAGTTCGATGTTCTATAGAACTCTGTGTATCTGCCAGAAACTCTGCGCAGGCGCGGCGGACATCGGCGGTTGTCCCAGCCTTCATCGTCGATTCGACGGATTGTGCAATCGCCAGCAAGCCTCCGCCCTGCGGTAGGTCGAGCGTCCTGATCCGGTCGCTTTCGAGAAACCATGCACGGTTCGCCTTGCGCGGTAAAGCGTCGGTCAGCAATGCATCCTCATAGACAAGTCAGCGCAAGTCAGGGGATGAGACGGAGCGCCGGATTATTCGTATGGCATTAAACCGCTATCCATCATCATGTGATCAGCGGTTTCCGAGGATTGATGGACAATGGAAACGATCAAACCCCGTACCGCTTCCACAGCCGGAACCACGGATTGTGCGCGTACATCTCGTCGTGCCTTTGGTTTGCGGCGCAGCGGTCGGACAACCGGAGCGGTCTGGTGTCCAG
>DATEPX010000139.1:0-4690 GCA_035272945.1 Terriglobales bacterium | reverse complement strand
GTAAGCGACCGTTCCCAACGCCACGCCAGGACTGGTGAGGTGCTCGGGCAAGCTCGCCGTAGGCGGAGCAGAAACGCCCACGGTCGCGCCGTCTAACAGCCCCACTTTAGCCAGCCCAAAATCGAGCACTTTGGCTTCGCCGCGCCGGGTCACGAAGATGTTCCCGGGCTTTATATCGCGGTGAACGATTCCTTTGCTGTGTGCGGCATCGAGCGCGTCCGCGATGTCAATTGCGATGTCAAGAAGCCGCGCGATGGAGAGAGGGCGCCCGGAGATTAGGTAATTCAGCGTGCTGCCCTCGAGCAGCTCCATCACAATGAAGTGCTTGCCCTCGAACTGATCAATTTCGTAAATCGTACAGATATGCGGATGGTTGAGGGCTGACGCCGCGCGTGCTTCGCGCTGGAATCGCTCCAACGCCTGCGGATCATTCTCGGTCTCTTGCGGAAGGAATTTCAGGGCAACCTTGCGGCCGAGGCGAATGTCTTCGCCTTCGTAGATCACTCCCATTCCTCCGCCGCCGAGCCGGCCGAGAATGCGGTAATGGGAGATTTCGTTGGGAACCATTGCCACGCCGCTGAACCATGATCTTAGGGCGATAGGTGGCTCCGGTCAATGCGGCGATGAGGAGGACTTCCCTATCCTCTCCCTTCGCGATTGACCTCTTCCGAGAGTCAGCCTAACATTCCCGCCAGTGTCCACGCAGTCGCAATCCGCGGGGCAGACGGTCTCTCATTACCGCATATTGCGCAAGATCGGCGGCGGTGGCATGGGGGTTGTGTATGAGGCCGAAGACCTCAAACTCGGTCGCCACGTCGCCCTGAAGTTCCTTCCTGACGAACTCGCCCACGACGCACAAGCTCTAAGCCGTTTTCAGCGGGAGGCGAAGGCTGCGTCCTCCCTGAATCACCCGAACATCTGCACCATCTACGAAATCGACGATGTTCATGGACGAGCGTTCATCGCCATGGAACTGCTGGAGGGGCAGACGCTCCGGCACCGGATCACGGGCAAGCCGCTGGAGATCGAAGCGGTTCTGGACTTGGGTATTCAGATTGCCGACGCGCTCGATGCTGCCCATTCGAAGGGCATCGTCCATCGCGACATCAAGCCAGCAAACATTTTCGTAACCGCTCGCGGGCAAGCAAAGATTCTCGATTTCGGGCTGGCAAAGGTCGCTCCACAACTGCACGCCGCAGGATCGGCATCGGTGCCGACGATGGACGTTACCGAAGAGCACCTGACCAGTCCCGGCGCGGCATTAGGCACGGTCGCGTACATGTCCCCGGAGCAGGTGCGTGGCAAGGGAGTGGACGCCCGCACCGACCTGTTCTCGTTCGGCGCTGTACTCTACGAGATGGCTACGGGTACGCTCCCGTTTCGTGGCGACACCAGCGGTGTGATCTTCGAATCCATCCTCAACCGAGCACCAGTCCCGCCACTCCGCCTAAATCCTGATATTCCAGCGGGACTTGAGCGTGTCATCGATAAGGCATTGGAGAAGGATCGGGATGTTCGCTGTCAGTCTGCTGCCGAACTGCGGGCTGATCTCAAGCGACTAAAGCGCGACACGGAGTCGGGGAAAGTCATGGCGAGTAGTGCCGCAGCTCGCCAATCATCGCAATGGTTGATCATGATCGGTGTTCTTGCTCTGGCAATTGCAGTAGTCGCCGGGGGATCCCTCTATCTCAATCATAGTCGTGACCGCATCGATTCAGTGGCTGTCTTGCCGTTCGTAAACACCAGTGGCGATCCGAGTCTTGAGTATCTTAGCGACGGCATCAGCGATAACTTGATGGATTCGCTTTCTCAGTTGCCCGATGTTCGAGTCGTGTCTCGTACTTCCGCTTTTCGTTACAAGGGCAGAGAGGTGCAGCCACGCACCATCGCACGCGATTTAGGCGTTCGTGCAGTGATATCAGGCAGAGTGACTCAACATGCGGACACACTCACGATCAGCACCGAACTGGTAGACGCAAATGAAGACAGGCAAATTTGGGGGAAGCAGTACAAGGGCAAGCTTACCGATACGGTTGCCTTACAGCAGGAACTGGCAAACAACTTGTCCGAGCGCTTGCGGCCGTCCGCCAGACAGCAAAATCCAGCTTCGACGAAGCACTATACCGACAACAGCGAAGCGTATCAGGCATATCTCAAGGGTCGATATTTCTGGAATAGGGGTTCCGAGGAAAGCCTCAGCAAAGCGATCCAATATTTCGGTGATGCTATCCGATTGGATTCAAGGTACGCGCCGGCATTCGCTGGAATCGCCGATTCTTATCTCGATCTTGCGCTGTTTGACATCCAGCCTCCGACAGAAGCTCTGCCAAAAGCGAAGGCTGCCGCGATGAGAGCGGTCGAACTCGACCCTACCCTCGCTGAAGCGCATACTGCACTTGGTCAGGTCAACTGGGGCTACGACTGGGACTTTCGAACCGCAGAAAGCGAATTCAGGAAGGCGGCCGAACTCAACCCGACGAGCACGATTGCGCATTATCGCTATTCCAACTTTCTGGCAACCATGGGCCGCTTCGACGAAGCTATCGCCGAGGGCAGGCGAGCGCAGCAGCTTGATCCGCTCTCACCGACTGTAAACGCTCTACTCGGCTACGTCTATACGTTGGCACATAGATACGTTGAGGCTTTGCCATGGTACAAGAAGAGTTTTGAATTAGAGCCTCTCGTCCATGGACTAACGGAGGCGGAGATGACATGGACATATGCATTTAATAGTTCCTGCACCGAAGCCCTTGCAGAATACGAGAAAATGCCGAGTCCTCCAACTCCAGCGGAGGATCAGCTTGTCTCCGGCGGCAGGGGATTCGTCTATGCCGTTTGCGGCAGACGCCGTCAAGCACTAGACATCATTGCCCAATTCAAGAGGCTAGCCCCAAAGAGGTATGTCGATGCGTCCATCGTGGCAGCTATATACACTGGCCTCGGGAATAAAGATCAAGCTTTTGAATGGCTGAACAAAGCCTACGAGGATCGAGCCTCTGGTATACCGTTCCTCAAAGTTGACCCGTTCTTCGACAGCCTGCACTCCGAACCCCGCTTTGCCGACCTGCTGCGCCGGATCGGTTTGCCGCAGTGAGCACTTCAATCACATGATCGGCCAAACCATCTCGCACTACCGAATCATCGAGAAGCTGGGCGGCGGCGGCATGGGGGTGGTCTATAAGGCCGAGGACATCGAGCTTAGCCGCTTCGTCGCCTTGAAATTCCTGCCTCAAGACCTAGCGCGAGACCCGCAGGCACTCGAACGATTTCGCCGAGAGGCTCGCGCTGCATCCGCCCTAAACCATCCGAACATTTGCACGATCTACGAAATCGGCAGACACGGCGACCAGTCCTTCATCGCAATGGAGTATCTGGAAGGCGTGACGCTAAGACATAGGATCACCGGAAAAGCATTAGACATCGAAACCGTGCTGTCGCTCGGCATCGAGATCGCGGATGCGCTGAATGCCGCGCATGCTAAAGGCGTTGTTCACCGGGACATCAAGCCTGCGAACATTTTTGTAGCTGAGCATGGGCACGCCAAAATTCTTGATTTCGGGCTGGCGAAGCTCACGTCCACGGGTGCTCGCGTGGCTGAAGCGGCGGCTGTTATGACAGAGGCGACGGCAGGCATCAGCGCCAAGCACTTGACCAGTCCGGGAATGGCTCTGGGAACCGTTGCTTACATGTCGCCGGAGCAAGTGCGTGCCAAGGAGTTGGATGCCCGCACCGATTTGTTCTCATTCGGGGCCGTTCTCTACGAGATGGCGACTGGCACATTGCCCTTCCGTGGGGAGAGCTCGGGGGTGATTTTCGACTCGATTCTGAACCGCGCTCCGGTTCCTCCAGTCCGACTGAATCCCGATCTCCCAGCCGAACTGGAACGAATCGTTACGAAGTGTTTGGAGAAGGATCGGAACCTGCGGTACCAGCACGCTTCAGAGGTTCGAACCGACCTGCAACGGTTGAAGCGGGACACGGAGAGCGGGAAGTCCACCCCTGTTGGCATCTCGACGCCCCGCTGGTCACGGCGGACAAAACTGATCAGCGCCACAGCTTTCGCCTTCCTCGTCACGGTACTGATTGTAGGAGGATGGTTTTATTTTGCCAGTCCTCGCAATCGAATCAACTCGGTCGCCATACTACCCTTCGCCAACGTTAGTACCGACCCATCAATGGAATACCTGAGTGACGGCATCACGGAAGGCGTCATCGACAGGTTGTCGGGGCTCCCAAATCTGAAGGTGATCTCTCGTACTTCCGCCTTCCATTACAAGCAGCGTGACATCGAGCCTAAGAAGGTGGCGCGTGAGCTTGGCGTGGAGGCGTTGGTCATGGGGAGGGTCATTCAGCGGGGCGACGACCTCTCCGTAAGCGCCGAACTCGTGGACGCACGCGAGGACAAACAGCTTTGGGGTGAGCAGTACAGCCGGAAACTGGCTGACATCCACTCCGTCCAACAGGAGATCGCAACTGCTGTATCTGGAAATCTGCGAGTACGGCTGACAAGCGAAGAAAAGACGCGTTTGAACAAGTCGTCCGCAACAAATCCCGAGGCTTATGAGCTTTATTTGAAGGGCAGGTATCACGCAAACCAAACAACAGCAGCCGAGCTAAAGAAGGGCATCGAGTATTTCCAACAAGCAATCGACAAAGACCCCGGCTATGCTTTGGCCTACGCGGGTCTGGC